>NZ_JAUBPN010000065.1:0-3533 GCF_036700745.1 Microcoleus sp. S36a_B3
AAAAGAAAGGCGACGACATACTCTCCCACAAAACTGCAGTACCATCTGCGCAGGCGGGCTTAACTTCTCTGTTCGGGATGGGAAGAGGTGAGCCCCGCCGCAATAACCACCTTAAGGCTATTCGCTGCAAGCAGCTTTTAATCATTAATTATCAATTACAAATTGTTAATTATCAATTAAACAATATTTTAACATACTGAGATAAAGAAACAAACAGGAATTATTTAGAAAGTTTCCTCCCGAGCCTTGCGGCTCGGGAAAAGGGTGTGCATAAGCTTACGGATTATTAGTACTACTCGACTATGACATTACTGCCTTTACATCTGTAGCCTATCAACGTGGTCATCTTCCACGATCCTTAAAAGAAATCTCATCTTGTGGTGGGTTTCGCGCTTATATGCTTTCAGCGCTTATCCCTTCCAAACGTAGCTACTCTGCGGTGCCCCTGGCGGGACAACAGATACACTAGAGGTTTGTCCAATTCGGTCCTCTCGTACTAGAATCAGATCCACTCAAATTTCTAACGCCCGCAGTAGATAGAGACCGAACTGTCTCACGACGTTCTGAACCCAGCTCGCGTGCCACTTTAATGGGCGAACAGCCCAACCCTTGGGACCTTCTCCAGCCCCAGGATGTGACGAGCCGACATCGAGGTGCCAAACCCCCCCGTCGATATGAGCTCTTGGGGGAGATCAGCCTGTTATCCCCGGCGTACCTTTTATCCTTTGAGCGATGGCCCTTCCATGCGGAACCACCGGATCACTATGCTCTACTTTCGTACCTGATCGACCTGTATGTCTCTCAGTCAAGCTCCCTTATGCCATTGCACTCTACGCACGGTTACCAAGCGTACTGAGGGAACCTTTAGAAGCCTCCGTTACTCTTTTGGAGGCGACCACCCCAGTCAAACTACCCACCAAGCACTGTCCCCCACATTGCGGGGTTAGGCCTCAGATAAACAAAGGGTTGTATTTCAACAATGACTCCACAACGCCTGGCGACGCCGCTTCATAGTCTCCAACCTATCCTACACATCATTTATCCAAGGTCAATACTAAGCTATAGTAAAGGTGCACAGGGTCTTTTCGTCCCACTGCGGGTAAACGGCATCTTCACCGTTACTACAATTTCACCGAGCTCATGGCTGAGACAGTGTCCAGATCGTTACACCATTCGTGCAGGTCGGAACTTACCCGACAAGGAATTTCGCTACCTTAGGACCGTTATAGTTACGGCCGCCGTTTACTGGGGCTTCAATTCAATGCTTCTCCGAAGATAACATCTCCTCTTAACCTTCCAGCACCGGGCAGGTGTCAGGCCCTATACTTCATCTTACGATTTTGCAGAGCCCTGTGTTTTTGATAAACAGTCGCCTGGACCTCTTCACTGCGGCCAGCATTGCTGCTGGCGACCTTTCTCCCGAAGTTACAGGTCTATTTTGCCTAATTCCTTAGCCATGAATCTCTCGAGCACCTTAGGATTCTCTCCTCAACTACCTGTGTCGGTTTACGGTACTGGTTCTTATTGCCTGAAGTTTAGAGGTTTTTCTTGGAAGCCCTTAGGCGCACTATCTCTTTGTCCGAAGACTCCGAGTACTATCGCATTTCACCAAGATCTCCGGATTTGCCTAGAGACCCTATAGCTAGGTGCTTTAACGAACTATTCCGTCAGTTCGCGGCGCTTTCATCACTCCGTCACCCCATCACAGCAATAAGAAGTACGGGAATATTAACCCGTTGGCCATCGACTGTCCCTTTCGGGTTCGCCTTAGGTCCAGACTAACCCACAGCTGATTAGCATAGCTGTGGAAACCTTAGTTTTTCGGTGTGCGGGTTTCTCGCCCGCATTATCGTTACTTATGCCTACATTTTCTTTTCTGACCGGTCCAGCATACCTTACGATACACCTTCAGCCCTGTCAGAATGCTCCCCTACCACTTGCACATACATGCAAATCCATAGCTTCGGTAATATGCTTATGCCCGATTATTATCCATGCTCGTCCGCTCGACTAGTGAGCTGTTACGCACTCTTTAAATGAATGGCTGCTTCCAAGCCAACATCCTAGCTGTCTGGGCAGACAAACCTCGTTCTTTCAACTTAGCATATATTTGGGGACCTTAGCTGATGGTCTGGGTTCTTTCCCTCTCGGACTTGGACCTTAGCACCCAAGCCCTCACTGTTATCAATCATTATATAGCATTCGGAGTTTGTCAGGAATTGGTAGGCGGTGAAGCCCCCGCATCCAATCAGTAGCTCTACCTCTATATAACTAAAATAACGCTGCACCTAAATGCATTTCGGGGAGTACGAGCTATTTCCGAGTTTGATTGGCCTTTCACCCCTACCCACAGGTCATCCGAAGACTTTTCAACGTCAACCGGTTCGGTCCTCCACTGTGTGTTACCACAGCTTCAACCTGCCCATGGGTAGATCACACGGTTTCGCGTCTAACACTACTGACTAAAGCGCCCTATTCAGACTCGCTTTCGCTGCGGATCCATGGCTTAACCACTTATCCTTGCCAGCAGCGTTAACTCGTAGGCTCATTATGCAAAAGGCACGCCGTCACCCCACGAAAGGGCTCCGACCGCTTGTAAGCGCATGGTTTCAGGATCTATTTCACTCCGTTATTCACGGTTCTTTTCACCTTTCCCTCACGGTACTGGTTCACTATCGGTCTCTCAGGAGTATTTAGCCTTAGCGGATGGTCCCGCCAAATTCAGACAGGGTTTCACGTGCCCCGCCCTACTCAGGATACCGCTATCCATTACATTTGTTGCCCATACGGGGCTGTCACCCTCTATGGCGCTCCTTTCCAGAAGCTTCCGGTTCCTCATGCATGAAATGTCGCGGTCCTACAACCCCAGCTATGCCGTAACATAACTGGTTTGGGCTAATCCGCGTTCGCTCGCCACTACTTACGGAATCACTTTTGTTTTCTTCTCCTCCGCCTACTTAGATGTTTCAGTTCAGCGGGTTTGCCCACCTATCGGTGTGCTATGTCTTCAACATAGCGGGTTGCCCCATTCGGATATCTGCGGATCAATCTGTGTGTGCCAGTCCCCGCAGCTTTTCGCAGCTTATCACGTCCTTCATCGCCTCTGAGAGCCTAGGCATTCCCCATGCGCCCTTATTTTGCTTATTGCACCAATCTTGTTAATTAAAACAAGACCGTTTTGTTTTGTCTTTTGCAATAAATTGCAAAAAACGCTTTCTACTTTCTTATTATTTTCTTATCTCAATATGTCAATGAACTTTTTCCCTTTTATAGGGATTGTGGAGAATAACGGAGTCGAACCGTTGACCTCCTGCGTGCAAGGCAGGCGCTCTAGCCAGCTGAGCTAATCCCCCAATCTAATTATGAATTGTGAATTATGAATTATGAATGATTATTCATAAGAACTCAACTCTAGAATTTCCTTTTTTAAGCCAAATAGTAGTCCCGGGCAGACTCGAACTGCCGACCCCTACATTATCAGTGTAGTACTCTAACCAGCTGAGCTACGAGACTCTGTTTTACTTAATTTTTAT
>NZ_JAUBPN010000066.1:0-4913 GCF_036700745.1 Microcoleus sp. S36a_B3
CAGAGAGGAAGCATAAGCGCTAAGAAAGAATGTTTAAAGCTTATACCGCAGAGCTTACCCAGGTTTACCTAGGTTTTTATTAGCGGTTGAAGACTGACGGTTAAATTTAGGTTGTTTTCTTGTGTCTGCGGAGGCGGAGGATAGTTTGATTCTTGCGGAGTTTCAACCGCCGCTTGCATCTACGAGATTTTTTGGGCAATTATTATTAACTGCCTTCTCCAAAGCGATAGCCTCTACCGTAGACTGTGTTAATTAGGGTGGATTCGCCTGGGGCTTCTATTTTACGTCGCAGCAGGCGAATTTGAGCGGCTAATACGTTGCTGCTGGGTTTTTCTGTTTCACTCCACAAGTATTGGTGGATTTGTTCGTGTGTTAGCAATTGACCGGGATGGCGCATTAAGTATTCTAATAACTGACATTCTTTTTCTGATAGGTCAATTGTCCGATCGCCCCGATAAGCAATTTGATTGTCGTAGTCTAGCTGTAAGTCTGCAACTTGCAGCCGCCCGACAGCCACCTCGGCATCAAAAGTAGGGGGGCGTCGCAGCAAGGCGCGGACTCTGGCTAGCAGTTCTCGCAGTTCAAAGGGTTTAACTATATAGTCGTCTGCGCCGGCATCGAGTCCTTTGACGCGATCGTCTAGGGTATCTTTGGCGGTGAGAAATAGCACTGGTGTATTCCGTCCTTGCGATCGCAATTGCTGACAAATTGCCAGTCCGGTTTGTCGGGGCAGCATCCAATCTAAGATTAGCAAATCGTAAGATTTCTGCATTGCTAAATTGCTGCCTGTCGCGCCGTCAATTGCCACATCAACTGTATAACCTTCGCGGCTTAAAACTCGACTCAAAGGGTCAGTCAACTCAACTTCATCATCAACTAAAAGAATCCGCATCTTGATTTTACATTTTAGTTTTTTCGACTTAGCTCAAAACAAGTTTTAGATGTTAGATTTAAGCATGAATTACAGGAAGCTTGCAGATAAGTAGGTTTTGTAGGGATTTCCCCCCTGCGGTTGCTTTGTCTGCCGTGAGGTTAAGTTTAGGAATGCTTAGGTTAAGCAAACTGATTTTGCTATATTTTAAAATGTGGAATATTTTCTGATTCGCTGTAAGCTGCTGCTAGCCATTCCTGGATTGCAGGAATTGCTAAAATCGCATCAGCATAAGCTTTTCCCTCTGCATTGAATTTGACTCCGTAGGTTACAAAACGCAGGACGATGGGAGCAAACATAGCGTCAACAATTGTAAATTTTCCGAACAACATAGGGCCACCTGTTCCGAATTTTTGACGGCATTCGTGCCACATGGTAAAGATGCGGTAGATCTCTGCTTCAACACTGGGAGTCATTCCTTCTCCGGGATAGCGGTTGCGACAGTCCATCGGCATATTTTGGCGCAGATTTTGGAACCCCGCGTGCATTTCGGCGCAGATGGAACGGGCGATCGCCCTTTGGGCGATATCTGCAGGCCACAAATGATGCGCGTAGCGATCGGCAACATACTCGCAAATTGCTAAAGATTCCCACACTTTCAAGTCGCCGTCGATTAAAACAGGCACTTTTCCCGAGGGAGAATAGCGCCGAATTTCCGCGTGGCTTGTCGGCCCGTCTAGGGGGATTCTCACTTCCGTAAATTCCAGTCCAGCTTGTTTCATCACCAGCCAAGCACGCAGCGACCAAGAGGAATAATTTTTGTTGCCAATAACAAGAGTCAATTCGGTCATAGTTTAGCTGTGAGTTATTTGCGATCGCCCGTTCAATTTCCAGTTTTAGAGTTGAATACACAAAGGATAGTCCAGTTCTGTGCAACAGCCTCTGCAAGCATCTTACATTAACAACCTCCCAGCGTTCCGCGTTTTTCGGCAAACTTCGATCGGGTGGTGTCATCGAACACGCTTAATTTCAACTGAGATGAGAAACCTCTGAGCCTGGGGATTCTGGGGTGGTTAGCGGTAGGTACGGCTACTGTATAATCCATTTCCTCTGCCTCTAGACCCCCGCCTGAGAGAATTTCATCTACTGTAACTTTCAGGGAATCCGGGTCTACACTGTGAAATTCTTCGTCAAATTCTTGACTGTCAAACTCTTGATTATTTTCCATACTGACCGCCCTTTAAAAAAGTGAGTCTATAAAAACTTACTAAATATAATATATACCAAAACAAAGGATCGAGCAATAGCGTAAATTTATTTTTAACTGTGAACTATATGTGTTATTCTGAGTTTGGCAAAAGCTGTTTCTGCTTGTGCCGCGATCGCCCCTTCCCAAATTGAGCAATTTACACTTTAAAAATTGACATGATTACTGTTGCACTTCCCAAAGGCGGATTGTTAGGAGATAGTATTCGGCTGTTTAAATCGGTTGGATTAGACTTCAGCGCTTTTCTAGATTCCTCTAACCGACAACTTCAAATTTATGACCCCACCGGAACAGCAAAAGCTTTGCTAGTCAGGACGCACGACGTGCCTGTTTATGTGGAATACGGTCAAGCTGATTTGGGGATTGCCGGTTATGATGTTTTGCGGGAAAAAAAACCGAAAGTTGCTAATTTAATTGATTTACAATTTGGCAAGTGCCGGCTGTCGGTGGCGGTGAAGGAATCTAGTTCCTATCGGCGAAGTGTGGATTTGCCACCTCACGGTAGAGTTGCTTCTAAGTTCGTCAACTGTGCGAGGGAATATTTTCACAATTTGAACTTGCCGGTGGAAATTGTGCCGCTTTACGGTTCTGTGGAGTTGGGGCCGATTACGGGTATGTCGGAGGCTATTGTGGATTTGGTTTCGACTGGGAAAACTTTGCGGGAAAATGGTTTGGTGGAGATTGATGTTTTGTTTGAAAGTTCGGCTTATTTGATCGGTCATCCTTTGAGTTACCGTTTGAATTCTGGGGGAGTTAATGAGTTGATTGGGAAGTTGAGGGAGCAAGTTTTGACAGCGGTTTGATGTGGGTTTAAGTTAGAAAATCTTTATCGGTTCGCAGTAAGGAACTTAGTCATTATTGTTAAATATGAGGACTGAAGTCCTTACTAGGAACGGTTTTATTTAGTTCATTTCTGAGCTGCTATTGGCAGGTATAAGACCTAGTTTTTCCCGGCATTTATCTATATAAAAACTGACGACTGTATCTGCAGGGTTTTGTTCGATTAGTTGCTGAAAGTATCCTAGGGCGGCGACAAATTTTTTGGCTTGCCATCCTTGAATTCCTTTGTCAAATAAAGCCTGGGTAAGCTGCTTGGCCTGGGAGTCTGGACTGGATGCGGGCCAGATTTCGTAGATTTCAATAGCTTGCTGCTTGCCACGCGGGGTTACTCTATCGATCCACCGATAGTAATAATTGTTGCTGGCTGAATGGCTGTCGGCTGCTGTCGCGTGAGAATTTGAAATCATACTCTCCCCTATTTTGGCTTCCAAGTCACACTTTAATAATAGACTTTCTTTTGAGTTTGAATTCGGACTTATGTTATTTAGAAATTCTCTGGCATGAACGATCGCATTTTCGCTAACAATAATTTGGCAGCCATATATTTTAGTTAAATTTTCTAAGCGAGAAGCTGTATTTACTACATCGCCGATGACTGTAGAGTCCATCCGGCGATCGGAACCCAAGGTGCCGATCATGCCGATCCCGGTGTTAATTCCTGTACCGATGTTGACGGGATATTCTAAATTGTATTTATGGCGATCGGCATTAAATTCCTGCAAACTTTCTTGCATGGCTACTGCGGCTTCGATCGCATTTATAGCGTGAGAAGTCGGCAGATCGAATACTGCCATGATGGCATCGCCTAGGTATTTGTCAATAAACCCGCCGTGGGACGTGATGCAATCGTTCATTTTAGTAAAAAAAGCGTTCAACCATTCAAAGGTTTCGTGTGCTGGTTGAGATTCTGCGATCGTCGTAAACCCGCGAATGTCGCAAAATAGAATAGTCAGCTCTTCTTCTGTGACATTTCCCAATTGAATCGATTCTATGCCTTTTGGGGCAATTCGTGTGAGAATCTGCTCCGGTACAAATAGCTGAAATTTTTCAGCAATATATTCGCTGGCCTCCCAAGCTGCGGCGATTTGGCGCTGGCTTTTTTCTGTGACTTGCTGGTTGAATTGGGAAGTTACAACTTGCGATCGCATTTGGCTCAACTGCAAAATATTTTTAATTTTTGCCAGCAGCAAGCAACTGTTAAAAGGCTTTGTTAAATAATCATCTGCCATCCTTTCTAACCCTTTGAGGCGAGAGGTGTCGTCACTGAGGGCAGTCAAAAAAATCACCGGTACAGTTTGTAAAGCCGTATCCTTACGCAGGATGTCGCAGACATCAAAACCGTCCATATCCGGCATCATAATATCAAGTAAAATTAAATCTGGTCGAAATGTGCGGGCGAGGGAGAGCGCTTCATCGCCAGATAGCGCTGATACTGTGGTGTATCCTTCGACTTGCAATAACTCTTGGAGTAAAGTCAGATTATCTGGCTCGTCATCAACCAACATGATGCAGGGCGACTTGTTTGACATGGAATCTGATAGGTAAAGTTTGTCACCGACCGGCAAGGACGAAAAATTGAGGTATTTAGCAAGGATTGACGGACGATCGCCTAGAAATCGGATTTTTTTCGATAATACTGCATCCAGATTTTTAATCGGGTAAAAAACCCAATTTTTTTAGTTTAATAGCGTCCAGAACAGATTGTGTTGTATTCTTGACCTTTTCCTCTGGTTCCTGAAAAAAGATGCCCCCGCTCGATCGCCGAAATAGTTGAGTTCGGTTCAGATAAATTGATTTTACATTCAATTTAAAATTTCTCTACTATTGAGTTTAGCCTTTCGCACGATCAAATGTAATAAATTAGGGCTTGCTGGATAAGTGCAGAAAGGTTACACGGCGCGGTTATACGATCGCGCGATCGAGAGTTTAGTGCAA
>NZ_JAUBPN010000067.1:0-3610 GCF_036700745.1 Microcoleus sp. S36a_B3
TTCCTCTTTTTGAAAGGCATACACAGAACCTTCAAATTCCTCAAATCCTGACTCATCAATGAATACAAGACTTTTGCTGCCATAAATTTTAATTAGGGCTTGCTGAATAATCGATCGCCAGCCAAGAACAGGTGCGATCGATATATTCAAGCTCGGTTAAAGATAAGTTTTTCTGTATCGAGTTACCCCAATAATAATTAGGGATTATCTCCAACCACAAAACAGGTGTTCTTTTTCTAAATAGATATAAAAACACACAAAAAACCCGGCACCACCAGGTAGAAAGATTCATTACCAAAAAAGTAATTGCAATAACTGTACTAGATGTATTATCAAGTTTAGCCATCACTCTATTCAGACCGAATCTTCGTTTGCCTTGTCCGAACTTGCCCTCAATTGCATTTCTAATCCTCTCATCTTCCAACGCTTGCCTCTTTTTTGATTTACTCACAGTTGCTGGAGGTCTTCCTAAAGGAGGCCCGCTAATTCTAATGCCTTTTTCTTTACACCACGCTCGGTTTTCCCGATTTCGGTAAATGCGATCTGCATGAACGGACTCTGGATAATATCCTGTGAACCTATGATATGCTTCTACTTGGGCTTTCAATTCCCCTGATTGGTTAAAATTATCCCAGCTCATCCGGTCTAAAAATACATATCCTTCAAAACAACTGGCTGATAGTTTGGCTCCAAACTCTACGCTTTTTCCGGCTTTTCCTCTGACTATGAGACGGATATGGCGTTGGCTTAAACTTACTATTCTATCCTCAATACTCTGTTTATTATTATCAAATAACCCTTGCTGTTGACGATAGACTTCTGTGAACACTAGCAAGGTTTTATATTGCTTTTTGCTCAGGCGTTCCAGAGTCGCACCTGACTCGATTAGCTGTTCAATATAAGCGAGGTTTCTTTTGATATATTGAAGTTTTTTTTTAATTGCCTGTCTTTTTTTGTGGCGGGATTCTCTTCTTTGTTTTGCTATTAATAAGTAATCTTTTCGGGCGAGATTACGGTAGGTTCTGGGTTTTTTATGAGTATTTTCTTTGATTTGTTTATACAGGATGTCTATGATTTTTTCTGTATGAACTCTGGCTCTGTTTAATAGTCCTAAGTCGGTTGGATAAGTAATGTCGGCTGGGGCGCAGGTTGCATCTACGATCAACTTACGACGATTGGGTGACTCATTTTTGCCGTCCGAATCCTTTTTTCTTTCGGGTTTGACGCTCGGTGATTTCTCGCATTTTTGCGACCATGCGTTGGTTCACTTTATTAATTAGGTTGGGACTAATTCTTTGGCGAAAGTACACTAATAAAGATGGATCAAATGCGAGTTTATTACTGTATCTTGAATGATCGATAAAGTATTGTATATAGGGGTTTTCACGGATTTGTTCTACCGTTTCGCGATCGCTAATTCCCAGCTTTTCTTTAATAATTAACGCTCCCAATGCCATCCGAAAGGATTTGGCTGGTGCGCCCTTTTCTGTGGGGAAGTTTTCAGCATATTCTGATTCAAATTCTGACCACGGGATTAGTTCGCCCATTTTTACCCAACGGTTGTCAGCAGACAACCTTCCTCCGAAAGGCAGTTCAAAGTCGGATGGGGGGCTGGAGGCAAGCTCAGCTTTTTTGTACATGATCGCAGGTGGTGATGCACGGGTTTTGACCTATTTTACCTGTTTATCTTGCACGCTTCTCTCGCTCGCGCGCTCGAAACCTTTCGCCACGCAATATGCGCTCGGTTATTCAGCAAGCCCTAATTAATTCTCTCAGATTTCTATAATATTTCATTCTTTCTTCTCTATTTCTTTCTTTATAGAGAAGTTCTTTTTTTTTGTAATTTTCAGTTTTTTTAAGGCATAGCAGATGGCACTAGGTCGAACGCCTGAAAGTTTTTGCTCTTTCTACTAATCTTGCTGAGCGGATTTTTTTCAACATCTTTTTTTAAGGGCTTCCCAATCTAACTTTCGTTGACGGTGGTTGACCTGAGTTGGTCGAAGGTCTTCCCTACCTAGCCATCTATAAATTGTTGCTCTTCCTACCTTAAATATGGCGGCAGCTTTCGTTATACTCCCTCCATTTTCCACATAATTGACTACTTTTTGTCTTAGGTCTAGACTGTAAGCCATTTTTTTCTAATTAACTATTTTTATCCATTTTATCCGGGGGGGTGACAACCAGCCTGAAACCGAGAGGTGGTGAGGATTAAGCCAATGTGTGCTAAAAAAAAATAGGCAGCATAATTGTTACACGCTTGCCTATCAAAAAAATAATGATACCAACATTTTACCAGACTCATTAAAAAAAACAACTGACATCAGCTCAGTTTCTTGTAATGACAACTTTGCTATCTGTGATGCAATCAGAAAAACAAGTGAGACTAGAACGAGTGGCACGGGTATTTCCTTACCCAATTACAACGGAAAGTCGGCGTAGAAAACTACAAAGATTTCGGGATTTACCAAACTTAACTATCTCATTAATTTGGTTCCCCTTGATTACTTATTGGTTGACCACTTATTGCCCCATTGGTACTCGTTTATCAATCGCAATTGACCGCAGTCAATGGGGGCGCATTAATCTCTTTATGGTTAGCCTAATCTGGGAGCGAAGAGCAATTCCATTATACTGGTCGCTGTTGCCAAAATTAGGCAACAGTAACTTCGAGTTACAAACTACCAGTTTAGAGCAAGCTTTACCATTGTTTTCAGAATATAAAGTCATCGTTTTAGGAGACTGTGAATTTTGTTCTGTTGATTTGGGAAACTGGCTTAAGGAAAAGGGTGTGTCTTTTTGCTTAAGACTGAAAAAGAATCTTTGTATCGAAACAGAACATTTAGTTTGGCAACGGTTGGATGAATTAGGAATAGTACCCGGAACTTCTTTGTATGTTCAAGGGAAAAAAGTGAGAAAAACACGGGTCTCTAACCGGATTTGAGCTTGCTTGTAAGTGGAAAAGGAACTATGGGAAATATCAAGTTAAAGAAGCCTGGTTTATTCTCACGGACTTAGCCTCATTGCCAGCAGCTCTCAATGCTTATAAGCAGCGGATGGGTATTGAAGAAATGTTCCGAGACTGTAAAACAGGAGGCTACGATCTTGAAGGAATGAGCCTTAAAAGGAACAGACTTATTAACATGATTCTGCTCATGACACTTGCGTACACTTGGGCAATATTTCAAGGTACTGAACTGAAGAAAAAGCAGGTACTAGAATATGTATCTCGTCGAAAAAAAACCAAGAAGAAATATCGCAGACGGAGTACATTTGGTATTGGTATAGATGGAGAAAAGTGGGTTAATTATCTAGAAGAATATTCTTTGGAGGTGGAACAGTAAACGCAAGTTAACTCCTTCTAAACGCCGCTTTTATCAACAAGGTATGCGGGCTGTAATCCTTATACAGTCTATCTCGTAGACCTCTTTTTCACCCCCCCCCAGCCATTTTATCATGATCTTGCCTCTGTCTCACATTTATTTGAAATGACTATATATATAAGTAGTGCGCGCACTCGCTGGACTTGACGAAAGGGCAGGGTGGATTAATTGTCAACGCAATAATGTATCATAGAAGAGGCAATCAGATATTACCATCGGGTAAAACTATC
>NZ_JAUBPN010000068.1:0-3526 GCF_036700745.1 Microcoleus sp. S36a_B3
ACCAATAACCAATAACCAATAACCAATAACCAATAACCAATAACCAATAACCAATAACCAATAACCAATAATTAATTGCAAAGCCGATCGAAAACTTGGCTGTCATCCGGGATCTCACCAATATGCCGCTGATTGTGGCACTCTGGCAAGACAACAGCTAACCTATGGGATTTGAAATTTGGGGTTTTTGATTAAAAAATGGGGAATGACTGATTGTGTATGGGTTTGCAGCTTGCAAGCGAGTTGCATTATTTCGGGAAATTGGTATAGCCAGTGGCGCGACTGAGAAAAAAATTAGGACGAACACGCCAAAAAGCTCTATCTTAATAGTTATAACTTGGCTCTAGGAGGACTCGATCGGTGTACCGCCGCTCTTACAACTTCAGCTATGTCGCAGCTATAAGTATTGTTTTATCTCCCGCACTCAGCCTGCTGGCAATCTCAGACGCTGCGGCCTTTGCCCCTATTATAAATGCAAGGCGGGTTCAAGAAAGCGATCGCGCCCAGGTAACTGAACCCAAAACGCAAGCAGACACACTCTTTGAAACAGGAGTAAAACAGCACCGCGAGGGTTTGTTTATCGAAGCAATCCAGACTTTTGAACAAGTTTTGGCAATTCGCAAGCAACAAAATGACAAACCCGAAATCGGCAGAATCCTCAACCGCCTGGGAGAAGTTTATGGCGAAATGGGTTCAAAGTCGAAAGCTTTGGAAGTTCTGCGACAAGCTTTAGTCATTCACCGAGAAATAGGCGATGCGCGCCGCCTTGCTCAAACCCTCAATCTCATGGGTTTCATCAACCGGATTTCCAACAAATTTCCCGAAGCGCTGAAACAGCACGAAGAAGCGTTGGAACTTGCCAAAACTGTCAACGACCAAGTTGAAATCGGAGAAGCACTCCATAACATTGCGGCCGTGTACGCAGAACAGGCAGAATATGCTAAGGCGATCGAATTTTACCAGCAAGCGCGAGTCATTCGCACCCAACAGAGCGATCGACGAGATTTAGGCCGTACCCTCAACAATATGGGCGGCGTTTACTACAACATCGGCGATTTTGACAGAGCGATGGAATTTTACCACCAAGCTTTAGCAATTCGCCGGGAAATCGGAGATAGGGCTGGCGTGGGCCGCCTCCTCAACAACATGGCACTTACCTGTCGCAAACAGGGTAAAGATACTCAAGCGCTGATCTATTTTCAGCAAGCGATACCGATGTTGGAAGCAATCGGTGACAAGACAAGTATCGGAAGGTTGCTCAACAATATGGGCGAGATTTATGAAAGTCTCGGTCAATCTGCTAAAGCTCTCGAATCCTACGAGGAAGCTTTGAAAATTGCCCGCGAAAAAAACGATAAATTTGGAGAAAGTGGGGCGATGGAGGGAATTAAGCGATTATCTTCCGGTCGGCTCGTACCGCAATAATGACCAAAAAAGGTTTCAGGAACGCTAGAATTTTGATTAATATCTGGCTCTAAAGATAGAAACAATTTCTCGATGGTTTCGTCGGTTTGCTCGATCGCCCCACAATCAATTTAAACTATGGAAATCCGCCCCGAAAAGCCAGAAGATGTCGAAGCAGTTCGCAGCGTCAATATTGCCGCATTCGGTCGAGAAAATGAAGCAAACTTAGTTGATCGATTGCGGGGAAGTGCATCTACATTTTCCTTCGTTGCCGTACAATGCGATCGCATTGTCGGACACATTTTCTTCAGTCCAGTTGCCGTGGCAGGAAAATGTTCGAGCAATTTGTCGATTCTGGGGTTGGCGCCAGTCGCAGTTCTACCCAGCTATCAACGCCAAGGTATAGGATCGCTATCGATCCGCGAGGGTTTAAAAGAGTGCGCGCGATCGGGTTTTCAGGCAGTTGTTGTGCTCGGCGATCCAGATTTCTATTCGCGTTTCGGGTTTGTTCCTGCTAGTAGCAAGAGCTTGGGATGCGAATATGATGTACCCGATGAAGCTTTTATGGTTTTGGAGTTAGAAAGTGGAGCTTTGCAGGATTGCAGCGGAAGGGTGAAGTATCGCTCGGAGTTTAGTCTGTGCGAGTGACGAAGTAATCCTAGGTTGCTGCTGCATGAAAAAACCCCCCAAAGAAATATCGACAATCTTACAGATATGCACCTAAAAAACTCTCGTTCGTGCAAACAAACCCAACAGATGTGAGTATTGCCAAGGAACTGTTCAACCCCGCACTGTCAAGCGCGAGGCATTCAAACATAAAAATGGATTTGCGAACAGCAAAGTGCCTGTCTGTTTGCCACTGGTAGCGCACCTCCCCTGGGTTGGGCGGAGATTTGGACAAGGGCCTGGATACGTAGTCGTGGAGAATGTAGCCCAGAGTACGTAGGTACTTGAAAACCCCCATTAGCGTTGTGGGGGACGGATACAGCCACGCTGCAGCGTACAGTTGGGCCTTCCATGAGTGCTCGCAGTTGCAGTTCGATCGCAGCTAAGGGAGGATTGTGGGTTAATCTATTAATTTCTTCCACCTAGTCTATTATTTTTAAATAAGGTAAGTTCGATCGATATAGAGCTAACACCAATAGCTAGACTAATACCATTATCATAAATTTCCAGTGACCAGATACCAGCCTAACTCCCAACCTAGGATAGAAATTTCCCAAAGTCACGGCTTGCTAGCTCCTGATTTGATCCGAGTAGCTCGATCGGCCTACGGTATGTATCTGAAAGTGCATTCCGAGCAGATGCAGCGTCCAGCAGGTGTAGTTGTTAGTCTAGGTAGCAATCGAGGTCAGCTAATTTTTGCTTCGCAGCCGGTTTTGTTGCCCGGTGAACGTTTTGTTACTTTTGACGAAATTGAATCTCAAATGTATTAGGCAGTTGCCAGTTGACAGTTGACAGTTGGTGATTGATAATTGGTGATTGATAATTGGTAACATTTCACAAGAGAAATAACATCGCACAATTGCCAAATAAGGTTCGTAGTGAGGACTTTAGTCCGCATTTTTCATCATACTAATGGGATTCCCAGGTTCGTAGTGAGGGGGTGCATCTCTGTTTTGCATTTGTAGTGCGAGCTCTTAAGCTCGCGAGGTGTATAATACTCGCGAGCTTAAGAGCTCGCACTGTAAAAACAATCCTTTTTCCGAAAATGAGATGCTCCCGTAGTGAGGACTTTAGTCCGCATTTTTCATCATATTAATGGGATTCCCAGGTTCGTCGTGAGGACTTTAGTCCGCATCTTCCATCAGACTAATGGGATTCCTAACTCCAAATTTAATTGATAATTAACTAGACAAAATCTAACAACTCATATCATGTCCCGTCGATCGCCATAACAAAAACCGTTCCTTCGTAGTGCGGACTAAAGTCTGCAAAAATGAACGGACTCGCATTCCGCACTACGAACCTATTGTATCGTTGTCAATCCACCGGACACGATATCGCAACTAAAAAATCACGACAGTCAACAGTCAACAGACAACGTAATTGCTCAACCCCCTTGACAAGAAGACGAGATAGACATTAGATAGAGAAATGGAAAAACTCCCCGACTTAAAGC
>NZ_JAUBPN010000069.1:0-3395 GCF_036700745.1 Microcoleus sp. S36a_B3
CTATTGAATATGCTTTCATTGGTGTATTTTTTAATCTATTTTTATTGTACCTCATAACACCCGGAAGTGCTGTAGATTGTGTATGGCAATTGAGCGGGAGAGGGGGAGAAGGGGAGAGGGGGAGAGAATTTGACAATTTTTGATTGTCATCAAAATCTACAATTTAAATGCACAACAGCTTATCCGGCATAGGGCATATCTCACCACCATTGAGAACCGCTATATGAGACAAAATTGCATACATCTGCGATCGATAGCGAGACTGCAGATGCAAGACTGATGCAGCGTAGAAGACAGCAGATGTATGCAATAGAATAGATAAGTATCGTGTCCGGTCGATTATCATAATAAAAACGGTTAGTAGTGCGGAATTAAGTCCGCAATACGAATCGGTATCAACTTAATTATTGCTTGCAGGAGGAGTTTTTAGGATCGATTTAGTTTCCTCAATACTTTGTCAAACCTATTTTTATGAATCTATAAGATCAATTTCGGTTGCACCGTCAGGTGATTGTTGACTGTTGACTATTGACTGTTGATTGCTGACTGTTGACTGGCGGGTGGAAAAACTGAATGGTTGAGTATTGACTGTTGACTCGATTTTATTATTCCGATGCAGCCGAGAACGATATAAAAGCTGCCTTTAAAAATTAGTTTAATGGCGATCGGGCGCAGCTTTTGTACTCTAGGTTACAAACAAATAAGGTGCGCGGGGCGCACCCTAGGTTAAATTTAAAACAGTGATGTTTAGTTTCGATCGGTTAGTTAAAATCTTCTAGTTGGTCTACGCGCAGCCAAATATTCGGGGTGGGGACTTTGCCGAATTTGACGAAGGCGTAGTCGCCGCGAACATCCATTACTTCGCCTTTTGTTTCAAATAGATAGGAGGAAAAGCGCGGATCGCTGGCTTTGGCTTCTAGGCTGTTTTCCAATTTTTTGCGAATTGCGCGGACTGTGCTACCTTTTTTGATTGCCATAACTTGCTCTGTTTAGTTGATCGAAGTATTTAAATTTTAATGCCGATTTGGCTTTAATACCAGTTGATTGAGTTGAGTCGGCGGTTGAAACCGCAACTACACGAACGAAGTCTGCGAAGGCAGACTGAAGAGTCGGAAGCTGAGATTTGGTATATCGATCGAATCTGATACAAAATCTGTTGCCGAAATTATTATTTCTGGCACGCGGGGCAAAAATGAGTCGATCGCCCTGCTAATTTTATCTTTTCAATGGTTATAGAGCAAGTGCGGCAGGGTTGACCCGATCTATTGTACACCCAAGCGACACCGCCGTAGTTGCCGTTTACACCTTGGACGTTGAGAAAATTACTGAAAGTGGTGCCGCCGGAGGCGATCGCCTGCTGTAAAACTTGAATAATAGCTGTATGGATGCGCTCAATTTGCTCTGCTGTCAAATCGGCGCACAGAGTTGTCGGCATCACTCCCGACAAGAACAAAGTTTCATCTGCGTAAATATTGCCCAAACCCGCTACCAGTGACTGGTCTAGCAATGCTGTTTTAATTGGTCGCGCCCGTCGGTGCAGCTTGCGGGCGAAATATTCTGTGGTAAATTCCTCTGAAAACGGTTCCGGGCCTAGGAGTTTCAGGCCGGTAACTGTGCTTTCCACTTCTGTTTCTGCGGGCACGTACCACATTTGCCCGAAGGTGCGCTGGTCTACAAACCGCAGTTCTCGGTTTCCTTCAAAAAATAGCCGGACTCGCGCGTGTTTTGGCAGGGGTTCGGATTCGTTCACCCACAGCAATTGTCCGGTCATCCGCAGGTGAACCCCCAACCAGCCAGCTTTTGAGGGATGGAAGAAGGAAGAGGGAAGAGGGGAGAGGGAGGAAGGAAGAGTGGAAGAACTTGGAGTTTGAGCCGTAAATTCTCCCCCTTTCCCTTTCTCTCTTTCTCCTTCTGGGAATTGAGATAGTTCTGCCAGGAGGTATTTGCCGCGCCGATACCAAGATGCGATCGACTTTCCTTTGAGTTTTGTCAAAAAATCGGTCGCAGAGATTGAGCGGGCGATCGAGCTATTTAACAGCACGTCTCCGCCCAAAATTTCTCGATCGAGGGTAAGTTGGTTCAAACCCCGGCAAATAGTTTCAACTTCTGGCAGTTCTGGCACAATTAGCGTTGTTCTGTTCCTTGATTTGGCGAACCTTCGACGCTGCCGGGAACTTCTGCACCAGGCTTGCTGCCGGTCGAAGTTTTCGGCTGCTGGGGGGTTGCTCCGCTGCCTGTTTTGCGGGTTTTCGGCTCTACGGTGGTTTGCTTGCCGCCGGAAGCTGCTGGAGTGGCTGTTTTGGCTTTTGCTTTGGGTGCGGCCACTTCCACTACTTCGCTTTGGGCGAAGTTGTTGGTGTTGACGCCTGCATAATTTACGGTGTTAAAGCGAACGATAACAGGGTATTTAATGCCGCTTTGGTCTACCGTAGCAACGGTGCCCACTTCTTGATACCAGAAGGATTCTTTGCGAAGAATCCGGACTGTCGAACCGCGTTGAACCATGAGCTTTGTTTCCTTTGCGATGAATAAACGGATAAAGCCATTTTTTTTACTCTAGTCGATCGCGCGCCGCATTTAAAGTCTGTAACGAAATTCTTGCCTGGGGCTCTGTTTTTTCGTTGCTACTTTGTAAAGAAAAGTAAATTTTTTTGTGGGCGATCGCTAGAGTTAAAAAATTAATAAACAGATATTATCCGTCAAAAAAAAGCAGGGCGATCGGATCTATAAAAAAGTTTACAAATCGGATTTTGTGGGGTGGTGGAGGGAACAGAACCCGGAGACCCCCCGAACCAAGAGGGCGGGGACGGGGGCACTGCCCCTACAAGGGTGGACTAGAAGCATTCTCAAAGTCCCCCTTCTTAAGGGGGGTTAGGCAGGGTGGATTAATTGTCGAGAGGCCTTCATCAAGGCTATGAAGGCTATTGACCAACTTTATGCGAGGCATTTAACAGGTTTATCTTGACCAGATAAATCAAAAAGCAACTCACTCAAATCTTCTATTTGATTAGCCATTAATCTTAAAGCTTCAGGAAAAGTATGAGTACCTTTCATTCGAGCCAATGACACTAAAAATTGCCTGACCCTTGCCCAATTAGCAGGTGCCTTGCCACCGCGACGAATATCGTTATCCTCGTTTAACGTCACATCTTTAACCCCATGCAGTCGATCCTCAATTAACCAGTGCCCACGAATAGCCTCGGCAAATTGACTCGCAGACCAATCCAGACTACTTAAATAATAGTGTACTTCATCGAAATTAATCAGGTGACGACGACTTTTTTTTCCCTCCCTCCCATCTGGTTCCATATCTCCTGACCACAATTATGTGTTTTGCACTCCTCCAAAGGGGTAATAATTGAGGTGGAATTGGATAAATCTTGGTGTGGCGAGTT
>NZ_JAUBPN010000070.1:0-2936 GCF_036700745.1 Microcoleus sp. S36a_B3
CGGTGAACCTTGTTCCATTCCCAATGGTACAGGGGCAACATACTTCGTTTGACAGCAGGCACACTGACCGCCATAACGTTCGATGCGGGTGATGATGGGACGAATTGGTGGTAGTTCGATTTTTTCGTAGATGGATTGTAATTTGGTAGTGCAGTAGCGGTCACTTTCTCTCCACACTGGGGACAATTTTTGAGTTGGGCGATGATTGTTTGGTCGGGATGAGGATGTAGTTCTCTTCTCCCTCCTACTCTTCCTAGGCTTCTTTGTCTTTTTATCCCCTCAATTTTCGATGGCCCAATGTTGGGCTTGAATCCTTTGGAGGGTGGAGTGCTGGAATTTTGAAGAGTTTTTTTGGGAGACGGACTTAGTTTTGCTTGGTCTGTGGCTGCTAACGCTGCGGTGAGTTTTTGGATTTTCTCCCATAGCTCTACTATCAACGCTTCTTTTGCCTCGTTCGATAGTTGCTTTAAGTCGGGGAGTTTTTCCATTTCTCTATCTAATGTCTATCTCGTCTTCTTGTCAAGGGGGTTGAGCAATTACCCCAGGAGAGCCAATCAAACTACCTAAATACTAGCTAGCTTACTTAAAAAACCATAATTCTTTATTCAACTTATTCAATCTTAACTAGAAAGTTAAGTCCATAAATGCTCTATAGCAAGTAACGATCGCCATTATCAAAACAGAACCGTCGCGACCATCGCCTCACACCGAATCATCCATCCACCCGCACTCCGCACAATCCCCATGCACCGGGGGCGTTTCGTACTTCGGATAAGGAATGAAAATTTAATAACTTTAGCGTTTGTTAAATAGTCGGCACTGCACGATAATTCCATTTTGGTAGATATTCATCAAAAATAATTTTCATTGTTTCTTTAAATCCATTAGGTACTTTTCGACCAGTTTCATAAATTTTCTCAATCACATTTACTACGACAGAAAGCCCGGTTTTAGTATGCGTTTTTGCCCTGAGTTTTTTCACTAACTCAAGAGAAGTAAAAATCACTCCTTGACAGGCTCTAGTTACGTGAGGAAACAAACGATGTTCGATCGGATTATACTTCGATGTATAGGGAGGATAGTGTGCGATCCTAATTTCTATTCCTAGTTCGTCAACTAACTTTTGTAAATCTGATTTAAAGATATGATGATTAGAATTATTACTGCCACCTCCATCGCATTTTATTAAAATTGAATCGGCTTGAGGATAGATAAATTTTCCGTAATTGAGCCACCATAATTTGATCGATTCACAAGCAAATTCACTCGTATCTTTACTGATTCCCAGGTTTAAATATCCTCGGTTATGTTGCAGATCGTAAATTCCATGAGGCACTACTTTCCCGTCAGCTAGACTCCAAAAATCACGATCAAATGTCGTAACAACTTCGGTAGTATATAGACTGCCTGCTCGATATAAATTTCCAATAAATTCCTTCTTTTTTGTGTCCATACTAACAAGTGGATTACCCCGCAACTCATACTGAGCCGTTATTCTGGCAAGATTATCAAATTGTTCATTACGATTTTTTGTGACTCCGGTCGTTTGTTGTTTTTGAGCTTTGCGTTTCACATATCCATGTTTTTTAAACAGTTTTTGAACGACTGTTGTACTGACTATTGTTTCCTGAGCCTTTAGACCTTCAACGATTTGTTGATGGGTAAGATTTGTCTATTTAATTTGAGCGGACATTGGATTTCCGGTTGTGTGGTTTTTTAAGACTTCTAAAAAACGCTCATAAAAATCAGGTATCTGAGAATCCCTAGTTTTTCTTCCTCCCCCTCTTCGGCGAATTCTCTTTTGATTCAAGGTGGGTTCTGATTCACTTTTTTACTCCTTAATGCCCTTGGCTATTGTATTTCTGTCTACTCCCAAAACTCGGGCTATGTAAATAATTCCACCACGACCAAGTTTTACGGCTTCTATCGCTGCATATTTTCTTTGGTCTTTTTCAGATAAAGACTGATGATGTTTGAGCATTAAAGCAGTAATTTCGTCTGAGTAATACATAAATTAAGTTAGTAAGAAATGATTCAAATCAACAAATAATCAGCGACATAAGAAGAAACAAGTAGGTATAATATTTGACATCTATACCGAAACATGAACCTATTTATATTCACTCATTTATTTATTATACATCGCTGATGTTATTAAATTTTCATTCCTAAGTCATTTCGCACTGGGGACACCGGCCTGTAAACAAGGGATGCGTATCCAAAAGTTCTAGCTGTTGTTCCAAAGTCCACCGCTGCGGAGGTTGCAGAATGAGTTCGCCGCTGTAGTAGCTCGCCCCTTCGGGTTCCCACAGTTCATCGGGTTCAGCATCGGGGTTTTCTCGGAAGTCAATGCAAGTATTGGTGTTGGGGCCTGCGGGATGGACGGCACAGACGAGGTGTGGGTTGTGGGCAAAGAGGAGACAGCGATCGCACTCAGGGAGTTTGGGCATGGCGGGTTGGGTTTTGATGTTGGTTTTAGTTTCCCAAAAATTGGGGTGTTGGGAGCGCGATCGCGGAACCGTGATTGCAGCCGTCGAAATCTCACAGCACCTCTCCTCAGATTGTTTGCAGCTTAAATTCCCTAGCATTCCGCCTTTGCTTTCGTGAAAAAAATTCAAATGCTTCAAATTGGCAGACGATTCGATTGTGTTTTAGTAGGCAGTTCTAAAACTTTCCTCTTTCTACAGGACTAAGTTGAAGGATAGAATGCGATCGCGATCATCAGATTTCAAACTATAAATCTAGCGGTACACTTTACTCTCCCAGCATTGGTCGTACCTGCAATTTCCAGAAGTTCCAATTAGAACCTCCAACGATCGGCTTTTATTTTGATTGCAACCTGTAGTTCATGTCGCATACATAGGGCTTGCTGGATAAGTGCAGAAAGGTTACACGGCGCGGTTATACGATCGCGCGATCGAGAGTTTAGTGCAAGA
>NZ_JAUBPN010000002.1:0-454811 GCF_036700745.1 Microcoleus sp. S36a_B3
CGTAGCCAATGCGAATGTCAGTAACTTTGTGAAAGTTGATGCCAAAACTTACACCTTTGATGTCACTCCCGCTGCTACTGGTAATGTCACAGTTGATATTCCCGCAGCCCAAGCTACGGATACAGCCGGTAATAACAATATCGCAGCCGCGCAACTGACTCGCACTGCTAATATCACCACACCTATTGTTGATGTCACTCCACCTACTGCTAACTTGAGTGCAATTTCTGACATTACTACAGCCGACGGTACAAGTCAGACATTGACAGTTACTTTCAGTGATAGTAATGGAATTGATGTTACCAGTTTAGATAATTCCGATCTTGTTGTAAATGGGTCAGGTGGTGCTATTCCTGCACAATTTGTCAGTGTCGATACTAATAGTAATGGTACGCCTCGGACAGCAACTTATTCGTTGACTCCGCCAGGGGGAAGTTGGGATAGTGTTGATAATGGTACTTACACTGTTAATCTGCAAGCAAGTCAGGTTAAAGATGCACTTGGAAATCAGGCTGTTGCTGCTAGTTTAGGAACTTTTAACGTTAATGTTGCGGTACCAACTCCTGCACCAACACCAACTCCTGCACCAACACCAACTCCTGCACCAACACCAACTCCTGCACCAACACCAACTCCTGCACCTGTAACAACACCAACTCCTGCACCAACACCAACTCCTGCACCTGTAACAACACCAACTCCTGCACCTGTAACAACACCAACTCCTGCACCCGCACCAACACCAACTCCTGCACCCGCACCAACACCGACACCAACATCTGGGGAAACGCCCACACCCGCACCAACACCAACTCCTGCACCATTCGTAACGCCAATACCAACACCAATACCAACTCCTGTACCATTCGTAACGCCAACACCCGCACCAACACCGACACCTGCGGAAACGCCCACACCCGCACCAACAATAGCGGTAACGCCCACACCAACAACCAACAACATCCCCAACGATGACTGCATCTGCGATGACATTGACTATCCCAATTTAAACCAACCGAATTCAGTTGAAAACACGATAGTCGGTGTATCGACAATTCAAATAGGGACTGCCAAAAATGATGAATTACTGGGTAGCAACACGGGCAATATATTCGATGCCAAATCCGGGGATGACAACTTGTATGGTGGCGATAGCAGCGACATTCTCAACGGTAACAAAGGCAATGATTTTATCAGCGGCGGCACAGGTGATGACATCCTATTTGGAGATGAAAATAATGACATTATTCTTGGCGACTTGGGCAATGATTTAATCTTTGGAGGCAAAGGCAATGACTCCATAAATGGCCGCGAAGGTAATGACATCGTTTATGGGAACAGAAATGATGATTTCATCGATGGCGGCAAGGGTAATGACAGCTTATTTGGAGGCAAAGGTGATGACATAATCCTTGGCAGTGAGGGAGATGATTACTTGTTAGGAAATGAGGGTGCGGATACCATCTGTGGCGGTGAAGGTAATGATTTTATCAGCGGTGACGAAGGCGCAGATATCTTGGGAGGCTGTGAAGGAAATGATACTCTTTACGGCGGGGAAGATAATGATACTCTCCTGGGCGGAAAAGGTGATGATATCCTTTACGGAGAATTGGGGAATGATAGTTTGATTGGCGGTAGCGGCAATGATATCTTTGTCTTAAATGCAGGTCAAGGATTTGACCGGATTGCTGATTTTACCATTGGTCAAGATTCGATCGCACTAAGCGGAGGTTTGAGCTTTAGCCAGTTAGCAATAACTCAAAATACTCAAGGTACAATTATCAAAAATGCCTTGACAGGAGAAGAGTTAGGTGTGATGATTGGAGTGAGTGCCAATTCGATTACAGTGGCTAACTTCATGCTGGTTTAGGGAAGAATGAAAAGTGCGAGATCCCTTCCTTCAGTACAAAAAAGACCAAAAGGGTTCTCGCACAAGCATCTGTAGGGACACGGCAGTGCCGTGTCCCTACGGAATATTGAATGTATTTCACATACCTGGAATCTGCTGTAAATTATCTTTCATTCGCAGAACGCCGCCGGACACGGCAGTGCCGTTTCCCTACGGGCGATCGCCCTTAATTAATGTCTAGCAAAAATTTAATTATTATTCATACTTGCGGCCGCGCCACTGAGTAGGTTGATTTAACGCAGAAATTAGAATTCGCAAAAACGCCAGCGGATCGGCTAAAGGTGACAGCCAAAATAGCCATTTACCAGAGGCCTGAGTTGTATCGTAGCTTGGGGCGATCGCGAAACACAAAGCCGATCGCACCGCAACCAAAAATACATTCAATCCCAATAGCAAACCGTAGGGAAACACCGCCACAGGCGATAACAAACCAAATAGCAAATAGCACAGTAAAATCGGCACCGGCAAACCTTGAACCGCCAGTAACAGCCACAAATCGCCCCAGATTTGAGCGCCAGAAGCAGCATCTTTCAAATCGAGCGATCGACCCCATTCATTCCAAGTCTCGATCGCCCCCTCATACATCCGCACCTTCAACACCTTAGCCCCATCCAAAAAGCCCACCTTAAAGCCCTTAGCAGCCGCATAGCGAGCCAGAGTCACATCATCGCAAAAAGAACCTTTTGCCACCTCGTAGCCCCCTAACGCCACCAAAACCTCGCGCTTACAGAGGAAACACTGACCGTTCGCCATCACCCGTTCCGGCACGTCCCCGCCAGTTCCCGTCGGCCCGAACCGATAAACCAAAGTCATTAACAAAGCAGGCTGCAGCCACAACTCCCCCGGATACTTGAGGATAAACTGCGGCGACAGCGAAATCAGATCGTAATTTCCAGCTTTCGCCGTTTTGAGCAAACTCGCGATCAAACCCGGATGCGGCACAGTATCCGCATCTATCCCCAAAATCCACTCGCACTTCTGGGAACTTGCCAAAAAACCCCAATTCAGCGCCCAGGGCCGCCCCACCCAGCCCGCCGGCAGCGGATCGTCGTTAATCAAGCGAAACCGGGGGTCTTTTTGTGCTGCAGCTTTGACTAAATCTCCGGTTCCGTCTACCGAATAGCTGTCAACCACGATCGCCTCTCGGAGCTCGTAACTTTGGCGGCTTAATCCTTCCAAACAAGGCGAAATTCGATCGGCCTCGTTCAAAGTCGGCACCACCGCAGTACAAGCCCCTAACAAGTCCAGCGTCGGCGATTCCGGTTCCAGGGGCGGAATGCGCGACGGGCCTTTAATTAACCGCGACATTAAAAGGGCGGCGGCGGGTAATTGCAGCAGCAAAAGTGCGGCAGGTAGGATGCTTGTCAAGAGATTTGGCATATTAGGGGCGATCTGATGGATTTTAGATTTTAGATTTTAGATTTTAAATTGAAGAATTGGGAATTGCGAATTGTGGGTAGTATTAATTTGAAAAATTTAATCAAATTTTAGCTTTAAGCATCTTACAGTACAGTAGGGTGCATTAGCGAAAATTGTCGGAAAAAATTCACAATTTCCTAACAGACGCACGCTTGGAATAAATGGTGTAAAGCGAATTAAATTAGGAGTTTAGAGAGTGTCCGGGGGAGCATCTGGTGTTTTGCACAAAGCATTTTTTTATTGAGCGTGCGAGTTCTTAAGCTCGCAGGCTCAATGCAAAACTCAGATGCTCCCCTGTCCGGGGGAGCGACAGTAATCAAATTAGTCCGCACTACCAAAGGTTTTTATTATGGTAAACCGCACAGAATATGAGACTTGAGAATTACTTTTTATGAGGCGCCCTACTGCTAATCTCTAGCTGAAAAAACCCGGTTTCTTGTAGAAACCGGGTTTTTAAATTAGCTCAAAATTTCGTGTAAAATTTTGCCAAATCAGCAGCGATTGCACGGGGGCCGCTTACTTACGCAAAGCACCGACGCGCTGAGAAGGAATTTCAGCTTTCAGAGCAGATTCCAAAGACGGAATTGCTTCTGTTAAGTCATTTGCTGCGGGTTTCGCCAGCCAGCTTAAAACGATCGCCGGAACTACACCCAGAAGCACAGCTAAGGATGTCGGGAACCAAAACCGAGAATCCAAGGAAGTTACAGTGATAATTGCTCCAAAAGCAAAGTTTACCAAATAAACAATTAACGGCAAACCCATTTCCGATCGATCTAATTTAATCGACGTTTTTCTCCACAAGAAAGCTGCTACTGACATAAATAGCGCTCCAGTACCCATCCAGCCCGCCAAGTTGCGGTAAGGCATCCCGAAGAAAGCCCCAAGTTCTTCAAACTCCCAAAAAGGTACTGAAGTTTGACTCATCGCCGGATCTAGTACAAAATCCCAAGCTGTCAGAAGCAAAGAACCAAGGGCGATCGCCCCGATTTGGCCCACCCAGTTGAGTTGGCCTTTACCGCCACCGACTCCAGCGCGAGCAATTATATAGGAAACCAGTCCCAGATAAAACCACGACAGCGGAATTGTAAACGGAACTAGCCCTGCAATTTTGTAGCCCAAACCGCTCAAGTAGTGATAGTTTCCGAAGGGAAAACCCGTACTCGTTCCCAACAACTCGCTACTTAAGGACAAAAACACAGAAGGCACCAAAAATGCCAGAGTTGCACCCAACCCCAACGTCCGATAGGCATAGATAGCAACCGCTGCTGCACCAAAAATGATATAAACTACTCCACCCCCAGCCATCCCCCATTGGAACAGAGTTTGTCCGGCGGGCGGTAAACTCATCACTAATTCAGGATTGGGTACAATCAGCAGCAGCCCTGCCAATCCAAAAGCCATTGACACGACGTGGGCTATCAAGCAAAAGCGCTCAGCCATCAAAAGTTGCTTCATGGGACTCCTCGAAAAAATATTAGATGCAGAAAGCATCCCCTAACAGTTTACAAATCTTTAACATCTTTAACAAAAAACAAAGACGAACTGGGAAAATCAGAATTTTCTGAATACACTGCGATCGCCCCAATCGCGAACCCGATTATACAGAATCCCCACCCCAATTAAAAATCAGCAACTGGGAACCCAGCCGGGCCAACCGCAGAGCGATCGCCAGCGAAGTCAATGGCAGCTAGGAGTTCGCTTTCCCCGACGATCCAGAATTTTGCCGATGCAGTGCGATCGTCCCGCCCGCGGCCTGTCAAATCATGTCAGGTCGATCGACAACAATAAATAAGGTTCGTAGTGCGGACGACCGTCCACCCAAAGTTCGTAGTGGGGACGACCGTCCGCCCTCATGCCCAAGACTTGCATTCGGCACAGATCAGTTTTTATTATGGTAATCAACCATAATATTGGAATTTCTGGTTTTCCCGAATGGATTATTGGTAAAGCCACCCCTCCAAATTTTTGGCATTAGTGCCAGATGTGGGTCAGGATTTAAAACCCTTAGAGCTTTTCTTTTTGTCCTGCGGTTTGGACTTTGACTTGTTAACTTCGCCTAAAGCTTGCTGAAATAAGTTGTTCAGGTGCAGGGGAACGCTGGCAATTTCCGGGAGTTCTGGTTCTAAGGGTTTTTTAAACTCTTGCAGTAAAGAATCTAAATCAGTCTTGATCGCAAAATCAGTCCGCTGCAACACAGTTTGCAAAATTTGTTCTAATTTCGCTGGATTAACTTTCGCTAACCGCTGCCAAATCCAGGCATTAATTGCAGCATCTTCAAGATAGCTGCGAACCAACTTTTCATAACCAGGAATGGTTGAAAAGTCCTCTGCTGCCAGCATTTCGGTAAATTGAGCGTAGGTAGACAAAAAAGTTTGCCCCCAGCGAGGATGAGAAAGTGCTGTCACCTTTTCGGCTTTTTTGAAGCGATCGGGCAATTCGACTTTCGGCGTTACCATTTTTGAACTAGCATTGCTGTCGAGCATTACCTCAACGGCTTTAGCATCCGCGCCTGCTGCTGCGATGGCCGCGGCTTTGACCTCTTCTCGATCGACTCCAGCATCTTCCACCATATCCGCCAGAGATTTAGTTTCATCAACGCCGATCTCAGCTAGGTGTTTTTTAGTGATTACTTCCTGAAATTCAGCCAACTTTTTATTCAGGTGATATCCCGATAGCGTCACTTCGTCGCTACCAAAAAATTCGGTAAAATCTTCGTCGTACTTTTCTACCGACTTCCAAGCTTGTTCTAACAGTTCCGGCGCGTCACTGTACAGGTTATTTTTGTAATTTTGCTTGAAATTGCCGATCGCCACAGCCAACTTCGGCTTGCCCAATTTCCCCATCTGAATCGCAGGGCCCGAGAGTATCCACCAGTCATCGGTGAGGGGCGCAATCCGAGCCCGCAAGATTTCTCCTAACTTTAAGCGAGACATTTGTTCGAGGAAATTAGCGCTGTTGGGCTTGACAGCGTAGTGCTTGGCCGTCAGCCAGTTCATCAGTTCCAAGCTGTCGGGGGAAATTTGAGTAATCTCAAACAACGCAGGGAAGCTTCTGTGCTGCCAACTTTCTAGCAAACCGAGCTCGCTCTGGGTTAAATCCGGCTGACTTTCGATAAAAATGTCGATCGGCGTTTTATCTCCGACTTTACCTTCAACGGTAAAACTGTCAATCACTTGATTTTGCTGAGCAATATCATAGCGTTCGCCAGTCGATCGAGCTGCTGCAAAAGCTTCCAAAGCTACTGCTAAATCTCCTTCAGCATCCATCACAAAGTCAATTAAATTTTGCTTGAGCGTCCAAGCTTTTTCCAACATTTCATCCACAAGTAATACCGATTTTGAATGAGAGGATTTAGATTAACAATTATGGGACTCGATTGCGATCGATCGCCCAGATTGCGAAAAATCGCAGAAATATGCGATCGATGCCCGGTATCGTGTCCGATCGATTGCCATCACAAAACGATTCGTTGAATTGCGTACAAGAGTACCAACTCTGGGAGCGGGCTAAAGTCCGCACTACGAACTTTAGGAGCGGACTCAAGTCCACACTACGAACGAATCTTAGATTTGTCAATCGATCCGAATACGATATGAGTCCTGAATTAGTTTAATTTTATGGCTAATAGTCAAAAAAAAAGCGCCAATTTCCAACTCTGCTGTTAATATTTTTTTGGGCGATCCCAGTCGGAAAACCCGCCCTGGAAAAATTTTGCTGACAAATGGGATTTCAACGCAGCATAAAAATACCTCTCCCGCTCTAGAGATCAGCTAAAAATTCCCTATAAATTTGCTAAACTCGCGTTGAAAATAGTTTTTAATTTCAATGTTATCTTGCACCTGTGGCAAAAACTGGGAATAGAACCGAAAATCTAGTATCACAATCTGTATCTCTGGTTCAAAAACCCAGTTTTTATCAGTTGATAAACCTGGAGCGATCGAGTTTACGTGCATCTAAGACTGAAAAATACTTGCTGACTCGCAAACAACGGATACCGCGCCCCCGACGCTCCTCAGTAAATCTCCCAAAATTTTAGATTCTAGTTCCAGATTCCAGATTCACTGCGCTGCAAGTCAATCTAAAATCCCAAATCTAAAATCTAAAATCTAAAATCGATTGTGTTAGCGGCCGTCTTTGTCAATGTCGCCGGGAACAGCGCGTTCCACCCGATCCCAAGCGTCGCGCGTGGCGTGCTTAGCCTTTTCCCACTGTAGGTTCGACTTACCGCGATTTGTTTCGTAGTCGCGTTGCAAATCGTTTTCGATGTCGCTATAGCTTTTACCAGTACCGCCGTAACGGCTGTAACCCTCGTAGCCGGTGCGGTATGCAGGTTGATAATCTTCGTAAGTCGCGCTCGTGTCCGCGTAAGAACGGGTGCTGTAGTTGTTTTGCCAGTAAGTATCTTCTACTGTAGGGTCGATCGACTCTGCGACACCTTTACCCGCCAAACCGCCACCAAATGCGCCCACAACTGCGCCCACAACTGCGCCCACAGGCCCGCCGATCGCACCGCCGATCGCAGCACCCGCAGCACCCGCACTCGCAGCACCGATACCGGTTCCCACTGGATGAGCTCCTGTTTCCCCAGAAATCGGGTCTAGGTTAGCATCTGTTCCCTTCACTGTTTCTTTATCGTTGCTCATGATATTTTTTTCCTTTTATTTAACTGAATCTATGATTAAATCTACCTTTTAAGCTTCTATTTATTCATCTTCCTTTGGGATGAATCTGCTAGTTTAAAAAGCCTGGTCAGCGCCACTAAAAAACTGGTTTCAACGGAATAACTAAGTGGTTTTACAAGTTACTAAAACGACATAGGGTGCGCGATAGCACACCCTACATAGTTAGGTTCAAGCGATTTCAGAACGATGCTCTATTGTGTTCTCACCAAAGCTCCGTATTTACCAGCAACTTGAATTAGATAGATAGAAAATTGTTAATTTATTATTGACCCGTGACCTTTTCGATCAGCTCTTCAGCTTTTTGAACAATGTTTTCTTGCGGGTGCTCTTCGTTGTATTCCTTTAGACTTTCATCATAAACCTTCTCGACCTTTGCAGGATTTTGAGCTGTGTTGACGATATCTTCGTAAGCTGCTTGGGGATTGAGATCCTCAAATTTTTCTGCAGGGTCAGTAATTTTACCTGACTGCTGCGCCTGACTGCTGTATTGACCTGCTGCGTAAGCCGCCTGATTGGGTGCTAGCGCCATACCTGCTAAACCAATGAAAGCCAGCGTACAGATCAGCAAAATGCTTTGACTCAATGTTTGCCCGAGAGCTTTTAAAACCCGCTTCATATCGACATCTCCTGGTATTTTTTCGCAAAAACTATGGTGTTTGTTGTCCCGATCGGGCGATCGCGCGTCCAAAACCTTGGTTAAAGTGCAATCTTTGTTGCAGCTACCGTGTGTCGATCGATCCAAAAGGGCTATTTCTGATGATGTCCAATATATTAAACTCCTGCTTGCTATAATTACTTCTACCAAAAGATAGATTAGTTAAACAAGCAAAACTCATCTAGTTATGAGGGCCCGCAATTCGGCAAAACACTTGATCTAGCGGTTCTCCTACAATTATTGCAAACCCTCACTCTTCTCTCCTCTTCCTTCGCGATAAGAGCGCTTGCGCGCGGCGAAAGCCTAGCGCATCTTCGCGGTTCGTCAAAAAAAGCCCGTTCACCACACATCTAAAATTGCCATTAAAACCCGAACAAACTACACACACACCTGGTCTATGTTGAGGTTTCGACTCTGCATAGCTCTTTCAAATAGTTCGGTAGAAAGAGCTTGTTCTACCGACCAAACGCCAGGTTTTGCCAGTTTGCCTTCTAACATCAATTGAGCGATGCTGCCAGTACCGATGCCCGTAGCTGTAGCAGCATTTGGGTGTAGCGCTGTCGATCGAACTTTAGCCGGTTTACCGTTTTTGAGGCCGCTCACTTGCGATCGCACAGCCACACCCACACCGCTAAAATTATTGCTAACAGCAGTCATCCCGTAGCTGACATAGGACAAAAATTCAATCACCGAAGGATTTTTCAGCCAGCTATCGGGCCAGTATTTGGCAACAAACCAAGTCAGGTGATTGTAAAGGTCTGGAGACGTGCCGAATTTAGTAACAACTGTTTTTACTGGGAAAGTTTCCGGCAAAGTAATTGCTTCCGGCATATCGAACCAGTAAACCCCTGTTTGGCCGTAGGGTTCGGGAAATTCTATCGTTTCGCGATCGGTGTATGGCTTGATTTCCTGCATTTTGCCATCAATCAAAGCCTCAAAAGGAGTTTGCAAACCTAAGAAAGTAGTCCGCATCACCGTGACACCAGCACCGCCAGAACCACCGACAACGTAACTCAAATGCACCTGTTCGGCTGTATCTAATTTCTCGATATCTCGGCGCACCATGCTGTTAGAAACTCCCGGAAAAATTCCCGTGTTAATAATCGCTGTCACCCCAGCATTCTTAGCTGTTTCCCGATATTCTAAAGCTCTGCGAGTAAAACTGCGGCTGTCGCTGACATCAGCATAATTAACACCAGCTTCGATGCAAGTTTTCAATACGCTAGCATCTCGGTAGTGAAATGGCCCGGCACAGTGAACTACGAGGTTAGAGGATGAAACAGCTTGTTGCAAAGCGGCGCTGTCTGCTAAATCTAAAGCTTGATACTGCACCCTATCCGGCGGCAATCCAGGGCTAATAGAGCCTTCAGGGTTGCGCCCAGTAAGAGTAATTTCTGCGTCGGTATGGGTAACAAGGTCTTGAGCAACGCTGCTGCCAATTCGGCCCCGCCCGCCGACAATTAAAACTCGGTTTGTCATCGCTAAAAATAGGGTAACGCTAATCTGATTTTCTCATTGTTCTAGTCATATTTTCCATCTGCACAAAGGATGAATTTTTGATAAACAGTCGATCGTTGATAGTTGACAGTGACAGTTGGTAGGGGCCGGTGCCTGTGAGTGTCAGCCCGTTTTGAAAGAGCGCGAACCAGCTCCAAGTTTGGCAAAAAATGCTCCCGATTTAGAGAAGGTGTTAAGTTCGATCGCCCTTCGTTTTCCCTTGATGCGTCATCATGCTGAAGAAATTATCTCGCAATAATTATTCTGGCAAATCACTAACTTTATCAGCTCGGAGGAATAATATATTTCCAAGAGGTAACTCTCACTTTTTCTAGCCCTATGCTTTTAGCAATTTCCAAAACTCGATCGTAATCTTTTGCTTCCACGTAGCTTTTAGCCAGATGCTCCAATGCGACATATTTGATTGATTCATCAGTTGCAGAGCGAGCAAATTTGATAATTTTATCTGAATTATTTTCGGTATTTGCATATTGATAAATAATCGACCTTAACAACGCTCTTTGGTCAAATTCGTTCTCTAAGGTTTTAGTAATTGCTATAATTCGCTCGCATTCTAATTCTTGGGAGACCATCAATTCCGCGATTACCGCTAATGGATCGTCACCGGCAGAAATAGAAGCTGGAGCCATTTTAATAATCGACTCAAATTGTCCTAGTTCAGCATAGCGGTAAGCAATTGCCCATAACGCTTCGTCTTTGTGATATTCGTTCTCTAAATTTTCTGCAAATTCAAGTGCTTTGTCAAATTGCCCCGCTTTAGCATAACCGCCAGCTATATCGCTCATTGCCTCCCATTTCCAATCATTCTCATCCTCATCATCTGGATCTTTTATCATTCCTGCAATTTCCTTGGCCTGTTCAAATTGTCCGGATGCGACATAATTTTTGACAATTTGAATTAAGGGTGAGTTTTTCCAATCATTATCTATGGTTGCAACAATTTTCAAGGCTGCATCCGATTGTCCGGCTTTTGCATATTCATCAGCGATCCAAGCTAGAGCTAATTCTTTTTCCTCATTGTCTATTATTATTTCAGCAATCTGGATGGCTCGATCGAATTGCCCTATTTTAGCATATTTTCTGGCGAGCCGATTTAAAATCCAGGCTTTGTCACTGTCATTTTCTACCAGTTGGGCAATCTCAAAAGCTGTATCTAACTGTCCTAATTTTTCCTGGACATAGTAGGAGAGATGAGTTAACATCCAAGCTGGATATGGATCGTTTTTGATGACCCAAGCAATTCTGATGATTTGAGTCAATACCTCAGCAGCTTTGCTCGTTTGTTCTGTGTTACCGTAGCTGCGAGAAATAGAAATCAAAGCCATAGCTTTATAATAGTTACTTTCTATTGTTTGGGCAATACTGAGAGCCGAGTCAGCTTGTCCAGATGCTGCAACTTGAGACGCGATCGCACTTAACGCACAAGCTTGAAAATCCTCATCTTCTATGCCTCGTGCCACCAGAACAGCAGAACCGTAGTTTTCTACTTGAGCATAGCTGCGGATGAACGCATTTAACACTTGCTCTCTTACAGAAACTGAGCATTGAGGCAAAGCTTTAGGAATGTCATTCGGGAATGTTTGGGCTATCTGAAAAGCTCTCGCAAAATTTTCTTGAGCTTGCTCGATTTGTCCCAACTTTAGATGATTGTCGGCGATTTCAACCAACTCCAGAGCCTGAAAACGATCTTTTAAAAGTTGGGATGACATTACCTGCACTTCCTCTTGATTTGCTAACTATACAAAGTCATAAATAGGGACTTCCAGCGTGCGACTTGGCTGTTTTCCTTTCCAGATGATTTGCTGTAGTCGCTCTACAGTTTCTGGTGAGAAAAAACGCTCTCCTGTTTCTACACACAATCGGGCTGGCACATTTTCAATAATGATAAAATTTCCATCCATTTCAAGAGTATAGTTAACTCTTTGTTCAATCATGGTTTCTTTCCAGACTTCATTGCTCATTTTGAGTTCTCCTAACTTTGAAATTCATCCACAGTTCAGCGCTCGGTTCGTATAGGGTAATAATTTTTATCAAAGGGCGGGATGGATAACTACACTGGATGTGCAAAGGTCGAGCTGCTAGGGTAAAACCCAGTATCAGGCAGCTTGGACCATATTTGTCGTCTGGATAATCTTCGATAACTTCACCGCTTGAAATAGCCTCGCGCAGTTCTTGCACCCCGATCTGGCGGACGATGCTTTGATTGAGAGCGTGCTGTGAGAACTCAAACTGGCTTTGAACAATTTTATTGCGGATTTCTTCAATCATTACCAGGGTGCATAACAGCTTACGGATTTCCTTTTGATCTAAAACTTAACATTTAATTATACATAAAATCACCCTATTTTTCAACTAAGCTTACCAAAAACAGTCAATCAATAAGGGCGGGGAATGCCCGCCCCCTTAGCTTCTAATTACTCCGAAACACCGACTTAGCCTTCGATTTCAGAGAATTAGCTGCATCAGCCAAAGTCTGCGCGATCGGCTGCTGCGAGTGCATGAAAACGCGAGCCGTATTGCGTCCGGGCATCCCCGAAATCGAGCCGCCGGGGTGCGTACCCGCACCAGTTAAAAACAAACCGTCGATCGGCGTTTTGTAATTGGCCAACTCCGGTAAAGGACGGAAAAATATCATCTGATCCAGCGTCATGTCAACGTGGTAATAATTCCCCTTCAGCGCCCCCAAACGCTCTCCCAATTCGGCCGGACTTTCCACGCGGCGGCCGATAATTGAATTCTTGATATTCGGCGCGTATTCTGCTAATTTGTCAATGCAGCGATCGGCAACTTTGTTTTTCAGCTCATCCGTCCAACCCGTACCGTGCTGACCGGTTCCCTCAGCATTTTCGATTTGGTAAGGAGCAAAAAATTCAATCCAAGCCGTATGGTGTCCGGGAGGAGCCATCGACGGGTCTCTTACGGTAGGAAACACGACATACATCGACGGATCGGAATCGGGGATTTTGCCGATCGCAGGCTGAGTATGAGCAATTTCCACGTGTTTCACCGAGTCAGCAATTAAAACAGAACCCATTAAATATTCATCTCGGTGATTCCAGCGATCGAACTTAGGTACTTCGTTGAGAGCTAAATCTATTTTCAGAATAGTCTCGTTGTTATTGACAATTTTGCGATCCAATCTTTCCCGCAAATTCGGATCTGCACTGTCAACATCACTCTCATCCATTAAATGCAGAAACAGACGCTTCGCATCAATATTAGAAATGACACCTTTGGTAGCTCGATATTCTGTGCCGCCTGCAACTCGAACACCGACAGCGCGGCCGCTATCAACTAATATTTTCTCAACGTGCTGGTCGGTCAGTATAACACCCGCATAGGTTTTCACTAAATTGACCAGCGCTTGCACCAATGCACCAGTTCCTCCACGAGGCCGCGCCATGCCGGGATTGTGGCGCATTGCCATCATAATTGCACCGATCGCAATCGTTTTTTGCGAAGGAGGCGCGCCCAATTCTGAAGCGAGTCTCGCTAAGGGTGCTTTTAGAAATTCCTCATCAAACCACTCGTTGAGAATGTCTTCAGCGCTGGTAATCATCGTGCGAATAAAGTCCAGCGTTTTGTCGGGGGAACCGATGACTGAAAATAAGTCTTTGAGTTTGGCAATATCGTAGTTGCCGGCAATATCTATAATAGATTTTGGCGGCGCGTTGAACATCGGCACCATTGCACCTAAAGCGCGCTGCCAAAAGTCTGTATATTCGGCATATTTTTTCGCGTCGCGCTCGTTGTAGCGGGCAATTTCTGCACAAGTTTTTTCTACGGAAGTGTGTGCTAAGAAATATTTGCCGTCTGGATGCGGACAAAAAACCACTGGATCGCAGTAAAGATATTCTAAACCGTATTTTTCCAGTTCTAATTCTTCTACGACCGGCCCTAGATGGATAAATTCGTGGTCGATCGCGCACAAGTTGAATTTAAAATCTGGTAATTCAGGAATCGCAGCTTCGGTAGTCGCCGCGCCGCCGGGAACCGAACGTTTTTCTAACAAAAGGACTGTATATCCGGCTTTGAGGAGATAAGAGGCACAGACAAGTCCGTTGTGACCCGCTCCGATGATAATTACATCATAGGTTTGCATAGATGAAGCTCTGGGGATAGGATATTTTGTTTGATTTTACAAATGTTAACAAGTTGGCAGTCTCTATCAATAGAAATAGATTCATCTTCAGAGATTAGTTTTAGTATCTTACAAAAGATGGAGTTTTTGTTAAATGCTGTTGTGCGATCGCCTTCTTGTTTCTTGAATTGACCGATCAATTGTTTGCTTTCAACTGTCAATTGTTGAACCTTCGATCGCTCCTGCCAACTTGCCCCTGCATCATACCACAGATTTTGGGATTTACTTGCGTCACACAAAAAATTAATTATCAGTACGAGATCCCAAATAAACTCTTGTTTTGTAAACTAATGAAACAAAGCCTCGATCGCCGCAGTGAGCTTGATAAAGCTCGGTTAAATCCGAGATGATTTTCTGCAAGTGAGGCCCGGAGTTGGGAATGTACGATGCGCTTTTTGCCCGCCCGATCAAACCTGCTAAATCTACATTTTGTCTGTGAGCAAATTCGATCGCGCGCACGTCACTAAAATCTAGACTCGCAAGCAATGGCTCGATCGCGCGAGCTCGCTTTTCGGCCGGATGGCTGTTAGAAGCGCTTTTAACAATTTGAGTGTAACCTAGTGTCAGCGCATCCGCGCGATCGCGCAAATTCCAAACTACAGCCAACCTTCCCGACGACTTGAGAATTCGCCGAAATTCTGGTAAGCTTAAAACAGGATTAAACCAATGAAAAGACTGGAAACACGAGACTAAATCGAGGGATGAGTCGGGCAAATTAGTAGCTTCAGAAGTGCCTTCTCTAAACTCTACCCGCTCGTGAGGTGCAGCCGCTTGTCTCATTTCGGCATTAGGCTCGATCGCTAATACTCGAACACCTCTTTCTGCTAAATGACGCGAAGAAATCCCCGTACCTGCACCGATATCGGCTGCTGTTAATTGCGAAGGTTCCCCAAGTCCATCTAAAATCGCCTCAATCGCAGCGGCTGGATAAGTCGGGCGGTATTTGACATAATCGGCGGCGCGATCGGAAAATCGACCTAGCGGATTCATCTCGTATAGCGCAGGTTTAGAATTATAAGAATTCATGTTAATAATTTGACAGTTGGCAGTTTGCCGTTGACAGTTGGCAGTTGTCAGTTGTCAGTTGTCAGTTGTCAGTTGTCAGTTGGCAGTTGGCAGTTGGCAGTTGGCAGTTGGCAGTTGTCAGTTGGCAGTTGGCAGTTGGCAGTTGTCAGTTGGCAGTTGTCAGTAGTTAGTTGTCAGTAGTTAGTAGACATTTAACTACTAATGACTAAGGAATGAAGATTTAATAACTTAAGCAATTGCTCGTTACTTTCGCTCTGTCTGGTAATGCAGATAGGCGAGGCTCTGCCTCCTTTTATCTGCCAACTTACAGGATAGAGGACTGTAGGAGGTGTTTAAGTTATTAAGTTTTCGATTCTAATTATAAATCAATACGGTTTACTTAAAATTCTCTTAATAGAGCAACGAAGCAATCGCAGTATTATTTGGTTTTCAGAATATTTCAGCACATGGATCGTCTTAACTAAACCGTATTGGATGATAAGTTAGTTCGCGAGATTTAAAACTAGCATTTCTAATGACCAATGACTAATGAGTAATGACCAATGAGTAATGACCAATGAGTAATGACCAATGAGTAATGACTAATGACTAATGACTAATGACTAATGACCACTGACCACTGACTACTGACTAATTATTTGAGTTCATTGAGGGCCGCTTCGGCTTTTTGGGCACCATCATTGTTTCCTTGCTGGCGGTAAGTGTCTAGAGCTTGTTGGAAAGCTTGAATTGCTTCGGATGTGCGATCGCGCGCTTTGAGTGCTTGACCCATATCGTAATAAGCTTCTGCTCTGTTTGGATCGATCTGGATCACTCGCCTAAAAGTGATAATCGCTCCTACAAAATCTTGTTTTTGGATTTGAATTTCCCCGATCGCCACGTATGCTTCAACTAAATTCGGGCGCACGTCAATTGCCCGCTTATAAGCTACCACGGCTCCGTCTAAGTCGTTTTGAGATCTGAGAAGTTCGGCGATTTCTACTTGCACTTCGGGATTTCGGGGCTCTAGTTTGGCTGCTTCTTCAAAAGCTGCTAGTCCTTCGGAAGTGTTGCCGTTCCGCAGCAAAGCACTACCTAATTTTAACTGGACGCTGGACTGTTTGGGAGCGAGTTTGGCTGCTTCTTCGAGCACGGTGACAGCACTGGCAAAATTTCCCTGCTGGATCAATACTAAACCCATTGAAGAATAAGCTTGCCAATTTTTCGGATCGAGGGCGATCGCCTCTTGGTATGCTTTAAATGAACCGCTGTAATCTTTTTGCTGAAAAAGTACCACTCCCAGACCGATGCGGGCGTTGACATTTTTGCGATCGAGCGCAGTGGCGCGGCGGTAAGCAGAGGCTGCTGCGGGATAGTTTTGTAGGTTCGCCATAGCATATCCTAGGGCGTATTGAAAATCAGCATTTTTTGGTTCGAGACCGATCGCCTGTTGGTAAAATTCTACAGAGGCTTGATAGTTGCCTTGACGCGCTTCTAAATAGCCAATACCGGAAAAAATGCGCGGGTTTTCGGCATCTAAACGCGCTGCTTGCTGATAAACGTCGATCGCCTTACTGTAATCTCCTGCATTTACCAACTCGCGTCCTTGTCGCAGCAGATCATCTAAATTTGAATCGTTTTTAGGTTGAACTTGAACAGATGTTTCTGCTGATAGCGCTACCTGCGGCGCTGCGATCGCGAATCCCGCTACCAACAGCGTACTTAATACCAAGAGACTTTGTTTGTGGACGGCCATTTGTTTCAAAGAATGTGTGGAATAAAAGAGCGAGTTGCAGCCAGCTTGCTAGCGCTGAGCTGCAAGAAACGGATACAAACCACTGACGCTAGCGTCAGAGTATATCCCAAAATTTTAGAGTTTAGTTCAACCTCCGGTGATTCAAGGTGCTGGAGCATCAATCCAAAATTCTTCAATTCTTTAATCGACGCTCCAGCTTAGGGTTTGGCTGGAATCTTGGAACGGCGAGATGTAGTAAATCTACAGAACTCGACTCACTCAAAATTTTCGCACTTGAGGGCAACTGATGATTGTAACAACAACTGATATCATCCAAGGAGCAGAAATTCAATCTTACTTGGGAATTGTAACTGCTGAGGTGGTCTACGGCACCAACGCCCTGCGAGATTTTTTCGCGGGGATTCGCGACATCATCGGCGGGCGCACCGGCAGTTATGAGGAAGTGTTTCTCAAAGGACAGCGAGATGCCCTCGCGGAACTGGAAAAACGGGCAGGGCGTCTCGGTGCTAATGCCGTCATCGGGGTGGAAGTTGATACTGGCACGATTAATGTAGACTCTTCGGGAGCTCTGCTGCTGATTACTGCCGTCGGAACGGCTGTAAGATTGCGTTAAGCAGCCTTTCCTCTATACGTCGGCGAACTTTGTTTAACTGGATAAAATAGTTATTCGTCATCAGTCATCAGTCATTAGCTAATAGCTTCTGACTGATGGCTGATATCGTTTCTGGTTGCATCGGAATAATAAAATCGAGTCAACAGTTAACACTCAACCATTCAGTTTTTCGCCCCGCCCGTCAACAGTCAACAGTCAACAGGAGTGAAACCGGAATTGATATGATGACTTTTTTGTTTCTTTCTTCAGACAGAGATTCTGGTTATTTCCCCAGGCAGATATAGTTTTTATCAATCTCAGCCAAAATCAATACATAAGTTCTAGATTCTTAAAAATAAAAACACTTCAGAGGAAAAAAAATATGTCCTACGTAAATAGACCTGCCGATAACGTTGTTACTGAACCGGTGGTGGTGAATTCAGTGATGGAATACCACGATCGAGTGCGGTGGGGCCCGATCTTTTCAGGTTTGGTAATTGCGATCGCCACACAACTGGTGTTAAGTGCATTGGGCGCGGCGATCGGCCTAAGCAACATCGCTAATTCAGGAGCACCGCGCACTATTGCCGGCAGCGTCGGTACAGGAGTAGGAATTTGGTCAATCATCAGTTTGCTAATTAGCTTAGGCGTTGGGGGCTGGGTAACAGCTCGCGCTTGCGGCCCGATGAACCGCAGCACGGCACTTTTGAACGGAGCAATTTTGTGGGCAACGACCTTAACAATAGGCTCTTGGCTGTTAGCCAACGGCGTGGCCGGTACTTTTGGCATAGTAGCTGCAAATGCCGGAGAAGTGATTAATCAAGCCCAGCAAGGTGTCGTCAATCTGCCGAACCAAGCGCCTAACGTATCTGCTCAAGATACTCGCAATATTGCTGAAAATGCCGCCAAAGCAGGTTGGTCATTTTTGTTCGGCTCGCTATTGGGTTTAGTTGCTTCAATGGCAGGGGCATCTGCAGGCGCGCGCACTCCCCGGAATTACTCGTAAAAGTTTGGTCGGACATGGAAAGTTCATGTTCATAAAGCACTTTTTCAAGGTGCTTTTTTATTGTTTTAATTCATGTATTCTTCAGTCCGTGCCGGCGGACTTCATTTGTGTAGATTTTGTAGGGCGCGCAATGCGCACCGATTTTGTAGGGCGCGCAATGCGCACCGATTTTGTAGGGCGCACAATGCGCACCGATTGACTTGCTTTAAGTCTGAAAAGTCCCAAAGTAAAATAGCGGTTTGATCCTTTTTATCAGGTTCAAATTTAACAAGTTAGGCAGGGCTGGAATTGCACATCATACATTGAGAAAAATGTGCGCAGTGCGCACCCTACAAATTAAGAGGAAGGTGCGCAGCGTGCATCATACATTGAGAAGAATGTGCGCAGTGCGCACCTACAAATTAAGAGGAAGGTGCGCAGCGTGCATCATACATTGAGAAGAATGTACGCAGTGCGCACCATACAAATTAAGCGGTGAAGTATTTCGCCGCTGGGTGATAGGTGATAATTGCCGTGGTGGATTGTTCGGGATAAAGCTGTTCGCTTTCATCCATGTACAAGTTTATCCGATCGCACTTTAACAATTCCAGTTGCTTGTACTGATCCGCCATGTTCGGACAAGCGGGATAGCCGAAACTGTACCGCGAACCGCGATATCTTTGTGCCAGCATATCGCGAATATTGTCCGGTTCCTCGCTACCAAAGCCCAATTCGCGCCGAATTCGCGCGTGAGTCCATTCTGCTATTGCTTCCGCTGTCTGTACCGCTAACCCGTGAAAGTAGAGATAGTCGGTATATTGATTATTAGCAAATAGCTTTTGTGCGTACTCTGTAGCAATCTCTCCCACTGTCGCTACTTGCATCGGAAATACATCGATTTTACCCGATTCTTTCGGCGCGAAGAAGTCGGCAATGCACAGCCGGCGCGCCGATTTTTGCCGGGGAAATGTGAATGTTGCAGCGGGTGTCGATACATCTTGCCCGTTATTCATAATTTCCGGATCGTACACATACAAAGAATTGCCTTCAGATTGACAGGGAAAATACCCGTAAATTGCTTGGGGATTCAATAGCTTTTCGGCAATAATTTTGTGTTTCCATTCCTCCAATATCGGATAAACTTTCTGGGCTAAGAAAGCATCGTATTCTTCCCGCGATTGATCTTTGGGCTTGCGGAACTGCCACTGACCGGCAACTAAGGCTTGCAAATCTAAGTGCCAGAAAATCTCCTCAAAGGGGATGTCTTCTCCCTGCAACAGTTTTGTTCCCCAGAAAGGAGGATTTGGGCGATCGAGATCTGCAGCAACCGCTTCGGAACGCTTGGTATCAATCACCACCGGAATGTCTGGTTTTCCAGCATCTTCTACAGCAGTTTCTGCCGAAATTTTAGCTGCTTTCACTGTCTTATTTTCTTGCCCTACTTCATCTAAAAATCCTTGCAAATCTTCCCAGTTACCAGCAGATTTGGCTGGCATGAGTTTCTCCATAAAGTGCAAGTCAGAAAACGCATCTTTGCCATAAATTACTTTACCTTGGTAAGTATTTTGGCAGTCTTCATGTACAAACTTGGGAGTCAAAGCCGCGCCGCCCAAAATTACGGGAACGGTGATTCCTTTCTGGTTGAATACTTCCAGATTTTCTTTCATGAATGCGGTGGATTTTACCAGTAAGCCACTCATCGCAATACAGTCAGCTTTGTGCTTTTCGTAGGCTTCGATGATATTGTCAACCGACTGTTTGATTCCCAAGTTAATCACTCGGTAGCCGTTGTTTGATAGGATAATATCAACCAAGTTTTTGCCGATGTCATGAACGTCGCCTTTAACAGTCGCGATCAGGAATGTGCCTTTGGCATTATCCCCGGATTCTGACTTTTCCATGTACGGTTCTAAATAGGCAACGGCCGCTTTCATGGTTTCTGCGGACTGCAATACAAACGGTAGCTGCATTTGTCCCGAACCGAACAATTCTCCTACTACTTTCATCCCGTCTAGTAAGAAGGTATTGATGATTTGCAGGGGCGGATAGGTTTCTAAGGCTTTGGCGAGTTGGATGTCGAGCCCAATTCGTTCGCCGTCGATGATGTGCTGCTTCAGGCGTTCTTCTACGGGGAGGTTTGCGTCTTCTGTCCGATCGCGCTTGGTAGTTTTGCCAGCAAACACCGTTGTTAGGTCGCCCAAGGGGTCGTAAACGCAAATTTCGCCGTCGAACTCCCTCTCGTCGTAAATCAGTTTACGGCAGATTTCTTGGTGTTTGGGGTCGATTTTGGCGATCGGCAAAATCTTGTTAGCGCTGATAATAGCCGAATCCATCCCCGCCTGCATCGCTTCGTGCAAAAACATGGAATTCAAAACTTGGCGCGCCGCCGGATTCAAGCCGAAGGAAATATTAGAAACTCCCAAAATTACGTGACAACCGGGCAATTCTTGGCGGATGCGGCGGATTGATTCGATGGTAGCTTTGCCGTTTTTTCGGTCTTCTTCAATCCCGGTGGAAATGGGCAAAGCTAAGGGGTCAAAAAAGATTTCCTCAGCGCTAATTCCGAAGGCGACGGCGGCGTTATAGGCGCGTTGGGCGATCGCAAATTTTTGGTCAGCAGTTCTGGCCATCCCATCTTCATCAATCGTCCCGATCACAATCCCCGCACCGTATTTTTTTGCCAATTCCAAAACTTGATAAAAACGCGGTTCTCCGTCTTCGTAGTTAGTAGAATTTAGCAAACATTTCCCGCCCGCAACTTTTAACCCCGCTTCCATCTTTTCCCATTCGGTGGAATCCAACATTAAGGGCAGAGTTGCATTAGTCACCACGCGGGAAACTAATTGTTTCATGTCGCGCACGCCGTCGCGCCCGACATAATCAACGTTGACATCGAGAATGTGCGCGCCTTCTCGCACTTGTTCCCTAGCCATTGCTACTAAACCGTCCCAATCTTCGGCATTTAGCAAATCGCGGCATTTTTTGGAACCGCTGGCGTTGAGTTTTTCGCCGACAATTAAGAATGAATTTTCTTGTTCGTAGGGTTGCGCGCTATAAATTGAAGCGGCGGCAGGTTCCCAAGAAAAATCGCGAATTTTTGGTGTAAGAGTTTCGCCAATTTCTGATAGTTGTTGGATGTGATCGTAGCGGGTTCCGCAGCAGCCACCGATGACTTGCACGCCTAAGTCTTCGACGAAACGCATCAAGGCCATTTTTAATTCTATTGGCGTGAGTTTGTAGTGCGCGTGGCCGCCGATGTTTTCGGGTAAACCGGCGTTGGGAATGCAGGAAATTACAAAGGGCGAATGTTCGGAAAGGTATTTGACGTGTTCCGTCATGCGATCGGGCCCGGTGGCGCAGTTTAATCCTAAAATATCTATGGGATAGGGCTGCAAAATGGCTAGGGCGGCGCTGATGTCGGAACCGACTAACATTGTGCCGGTGGCTTCCATTGTGACTGATACCATTAACGGAATCCGCGCACCTTTTTTCTTAAATACTTCTTCAATAGCATTTAATGCTGATTTAATTTGCAGTACGTCTTGACAAGTTTCGACAAGAAATAAGTCAACGCCACCGTCATAAAGTCCTTCTGCTTGTTCGGTAAAAGCGGCGGTTAGCGTGTCGAAATCGATGTGTCCTAAAGTTGGCAATTTGGTGCCTGGCCCGATCGATCCTGCGACAAATCTCGGTTTTTCTGGCGTGTCAAATTCGGCGGCGATTCCCTTGGCGAGTTCTGCCGCTGTTTTGTTGAGATAATATGCTTTGTCTGCTAAATCGTACTCGGCGAGCACGATGGAAGCAGCGCCGAAGGTGTCTGTTTCGATGACATCAGCGCCTGCTTCGAGGAATCCCCTGTGCACGATGGCGACGGCTTCCGGTTTGGTGTGCACGAGATATTCGTTACAGCCTTCGTATTCTTTGCCGCCGAAGTCTTCTGCGGTGAGGTTTTGGACTTGCAGGTTGGTTCCCATTGCGCCGTCGAAGACGATGACGGGGCGCGAGGGGTGGTGGAGTCGATCGAGAAATCTGCTATTCATCGGCGGTAAAAAGACGTAGGTGCTATATATTTACATTTTTATCTATTGTGCAATATTCTCAACAATTATGCCTATCTTGGGGAACTGCTGATGACTGAAGGATTTAATGTTAGTGACAATAGTTCGTAGGCGCAAGCCGGGGCGTAGCCATCGCACCTGTGATTTTACCGATCGCCTTAGATAATTGTCAAAATTTGGCTGCGGGCGACGCTGCGGAGGAAAAATTGGCCAGTTGCGAGGTTTTTTTTTCGCTTAACTGTTGAGGATTTTTGCAAAAATGCGATCGAGATAATTAAACGAATCATGCAAAAGGGCGATCGAATTATCTTACAGCAAGCCGGGGAAGACATCGCCGCCATTGTTTTGGAAGAAGAGTTTCAAAAACTAGATTACCTGCTGGAAGAACTCAAACCGTCACAATTTTTCCCCGACGAAGAAGCCTATTATGAAGATTGTGGAGCAATTCACTGCATCTACCCGGACGAACTTGTCAAGGACTTTGATAATATTTTAACAGATGTCAAGGAATTTGACGAATTGTTTGGTTTGCTGCCAACGGAGGAAATGGGAGAGAATATTCATATTTTCATATCTGTAGCTATTCTGATGTCTGTCGATCGATTTTGGGTGCCGGAGTACCTGATAGCTGAAAAAGCCAGACTGAAAATGGAATAATAATATCATCTCCGCTCAATTAGTTGCGATTCCTGTAGGAGTTCGCTTCGCCAATATTTATAAATAAAAAAAATAGATCCGGTAAAGCCGCCCCGATCCCTGCGGGCAGGCATTCTTGGCACTATCCTACATATTTGTACTGATTGAGGATTGCTATCAGTAAATCGGCGCGAATATTTATCCTTGGCATCACGCAGGAGGCAGTTCGGCTTGAGGAGAAGCGTGCGATTGACATTTCATTGCACAGTGCTGTTTATTTGCGCCTTTCTACTGAGTGAGAACAGAAGTAATCAGAAAAATCTCAGGAGTGAAGTTCTCACAACCAACCTTTGACTATTAAAAAACATTAAAAAATGTCATTATTTTTTTCTCGTCTTTCTCTGTGAACCCCTTTTCGGTAGGTGCTTAATTTCACTTTCACCTCCTGCAACTTCTAATGTAGCGTCTACTTCTTCTATGATTTCTAAATCAACAACTTCAACACCGCCCTCGCTGATTGTTTCCGCTATCTCAACCTCCTCCAAATCCTGCTGATTTTCGATTAAATGCACCTCTAACCCAGAATCTATAATCGGCAAATCATCAATTTCTTGATTAATTTCAGCTTCTCCACTTACCTCCTCAATTCCCACCTGCGCTAAATTTTCCTGGCTGGCTAGATTAATTTGAGTTTCTCTAATTTCCTTCTCTACAAGCTGCGCCGATAACTGCTGATTCTCCCTTAACAATTGTTCAATTTTAAGCCCTTGAATTCTAAGCTGTTCATTCAAAACACGAATTTCTCGGTTTTGCTGCTGAATCATATCTTCGCCCTCAGCAATCGTGCGATTTCTGTCTAATATCATTTCATTTCTCGTTTCTAATTCTAAAGCGCTCATAGCTGCTTTAATCACATTATAAAAATGAGGCTTAGAAACATCAATTTGTTTAGCATTATGGCGACTTTTTCCCAAAAGCCCAATCTTTTCGCCTTGCTTAACAGCTAACACAAAACCTTGATGATTTTTAATTTTTAATTCTTTGACAAAATCAACTTGAACTAAACTACAAATATATCTGTGACAGTCATAATAAAATTCTGCTTTCATAAAAAAGCACCCCTTTCTGCTACAGTGCGGAAGAATTATACCACGAAGAAGGTTAAATCTAGAATAAAATTTTTAACGCTATGGTGCGCGCCGATTGCCCTACGACACTGTCCAATGTATGAAATGTCAAGAGTTGCTGCTAGAATTTATCAAAAACAAAGAATGTATAGCCGATAATTGCCTTATTTGCTGATATATGCCCTTGTCAATCCGTAACGATAATAAGCTGTTTCTAAATCAACTATTTCATCCTGAACTTGAGGTGCTAATTCAAACAAGCTTAACTGAATTGGCAGATTGTGGTTTTTTGCTTGGTTAAACTTGCTCAAAAGTCTTGCTTCTAAATCCTGGTGCGATTCTAAATTTCCATCGGACAAAATGTGCTTAATTTGCAAATTAAATGCTTTGAGTTTGTGGGAAACTAAAATAGTCCGATGACAAGCGATCGGGTCTTTTTCCGCACACATTAAACTGATTTTAAAGTTTGCTGCGCCTTTGAGCAAGCGCTGAATTCCGGCGGAAAATAGAGGAGTTGCTGCTATGCGATCGTACAAAGCTTTACCGCCCGTATCGTAACAGCTTAAATCTTCCGGCCTCGCGCCCAATTCTTTACCTAAAAAAACATATTGAATGCCGGCATCAGACAGAGAAGCGGTAATTTCTGATTTGTTGAAATGAGGTAAATAGCGGCTGAAAGGATGCGATCCTCTTCGAGGGCTTCGCTAACGCACGTCCGCAACCGCCGTAATCCCGTGTTGTTGCAGCAACAAAAGAAACGATTCAATACTCTGATTGGAGTGTCCGATCGTAAATAATTCCATTGCTTCGATCTGGCTATTTTGTTCGTGCCTTGCGGGGGAGAGTTTTTGTCGCCCGATGGTTTCAATCTGCAGACTTCAACTTGTGGGTTGTTTCACCAGCTTTTGAATCAAAATTTGCAAACCCAGCAGCATCAAACCGACAGCGGCGAGTCCAAACACGCCCGTACCCAAAGCCACCATTCCGACTACCAAAGTTCGCACGGCAACACTAATTTTAAGCACAGTAATATTGGTGGAATGCAGTGGCTTGCTAGCAAAACTTAGAGCGATCGACATAGTTAGCGAATACAAACCATAAGCGAAGGCGCTGGCGATCAGCGAACCCATTACGCACCGCAAAACCGTAGGCTGCCGAGAAGATGCAGGCGCTGCATTTCCAGCAGAATTTGGAGGTTGGGAATTAGAATTTGGATTAGTTAAATCAGCCATTGCAATTTTAGATTTGAGATGTGAGATTTTAGCGCTGTGGTTAATTCACCAAAACAAAAATCCGTGTTTGATGGCATTTTATCAGTTATTCGATCTCAATAGACTCTGCGCGAAGTTAGATATATCGGGGTCGATCGCCCTAATTGGCCTTTAACGGGCGATCGCACCACCTGTGAGTTACACCCTCGCAATCGGCGGTTTTGTATCGTTTCCCTCCGAACAAATGCGAATCCCAGTATTGCTAAAATTTGCTACCCAAAAATCCAAATCGGGAGAAGCGATCGCACTTTTCACCCGTTCCACAATCTGCTGAGCCTGCTCTTGAGACTCGCAGAGTGCAAACACCGTCGGCCCGGAACCCGACATCATCGTTCCCAAAACCCCCGCCGACTCAAATGCTTCGCGCAACTGCAACACCTGCGGGTACACGGGTAAAGCCACTTTTTCTAAATCGTTGTGCAGCAATTGACCAATTTTCGATCGATCTTTTTGGGCGATCGCCCCCACCATCGGCCCCGAATGCAGCCGTTCCCGGCGACAGTCCAAATCCTCTGATCCACAATAGGAACTACTGAACTGCTGGCGATAAGTTTGATACGACCATGCCGTAGAAATACTGAGATTGCGGTACTTCGCCAGCACCACAGAAAAACCTCCCAAATCCGGCAGTGGCGACAGTTTATCCCCGCGACCAGTTGCCAAAGCCGTACCTCCACCAATGCAAAAAGGCACATCCGAACCCAAAGTTCCCCCCAACTCTTGCAACTCCGACTGAGTGAGTCCCAATTGCCAAAGCAAATCCATCCCGACTAAAACCGCAGCCGCATTTGCAGAACCGCCGGCGAGCCCCGCCGCCACCGGAATCTGCTTGTGAATCGCAATCTCGACTCCGCCGTATTTGGCCAAAGCATCGGGGAATTGCTGCGCCAGCAAATCCGCCGCCCGGTAAGCCAAATTATTTTTATCAGGAGGAACTTGCGGGTGATCGCAGCGCACGCGAATCGTGTCGGTACCGATCGCCCGCAAGTCAATTCGATCGGTCAAATCTATGCTTTGAAGTACCATCGCCAGTTCGTGATATCCGTCGGGGCGATCGCCTATTATTTCCAAATACAGATTGATTTTTGCCGAAGCTAAGAGAGAATAGGAACGCATAGGTGATTAAGCCGCAGGTGAAAGAAACACCTGGTTGAAATTAATTGATACGAGTCATAGTCCATTTTCTCACAACTCAAAGGAAATATTATGCAGGATCGGCAGTCATTAGTCATTGGTCATTAGTCAGCAGTCATATCGCGTCCAGTCGATCGATCTAAAATTAGTTCGTAGTGTGGAATGCGAGTCCGATCCAAGTTGCGGACTCGCATTCCGCACTACGAACGAAACGTTTTTATGATTAATCTACCGAATATGATATAATTAGTGATTGGTCATTGGTCATCCGAAAACAAATTATTGCTCAAATTTACCCATTGATCCACGCTCAAATCTTCAGCGCGAGATTGAGGATTTATCTGTAAATTTTCTAACAATTGAACGAGCTTATCTAAATCCACAGCCCCTTTCAAATTATTTCGCAGCATCTTGCGCTTGCTGCCAAATCCCAACTTTAGTAAAGTCTCCAAATAGCGCGGATTAACAGCCGTAGTTTCTATCTGTCTGGGACGCAGCCGCACCACAGCAGAATCGACTTTTGGAGGCGGATAAAAATCTCTAGAAGGCACATTACAAACTAACTCGCATTCTGCTAAATATTGTACCCGCACCGACAAAGCGCCAAAAGCTGTAGAACCCGGTTTAGCGTAAAGTCTTTGGGCGACTTCTTTCTGTACTAACAGCACGATCGCATCAAAGGGTTTAGCAGCAGGCGCAGATATAGTTCCCAGCAGTTTTTGTAAGATCGGGCCGGTGATATTATAGGGAATGTTGGCAACAACTTTATTGGGATTTTGGAATTTTGGAAAGGCTGTTAGTTCAGCATCTAAGTTTATTTCCAAAAAATCGCCCTGTAGCAGTAAAAAGTTGTCGGTTTTGCCTAGTTGCTTGGCTAGTTTTAGGCACAAATCTCGATCAATCTCCACCGCAACAACAGACTCAGCCTCCGGCAGCAAGCGCCGAGTCAGAATTCCAGTGCCCGGCCCGATTTCCAGGACGCGAGAACCATCCAAATTCGCTGCTTTGACAATCTTATCTAAGGCTTTCTCGCTTTTGAGCCAATGTTGAGCAAACTGTTTCCGGGGTCTGGTCGATCGCATTTTTTGAATTGCTGGAAGAAATCTTAGCCTGCTATTCTATCACAACCTCATATTTTTTCCTCACCTACAGTCATGTTGATTTTTGTTAACATGGGTTGAATTCAGCAAAAAGCTTGGGCACTATAAAAAAATAAACGAGAAAAAATAAGTTTATTTCTTCCCAATTCCCAATTCCCAATTCCCAATTCTCCAAAAATGAAATTAGTTCCCCCAAAAAAAACAACTATTGGCAACCTCCAAACCTTTATGGAGTAAGTAATTTATAATTTTTCACTTCTTAAATTCTTAAATGGTATGAAATTCCAACGAGTATTTGGTACATTACCCAAAACCCAAGCCAGCGCGCCCGGAAGAGTAAACCTGTTGGGCGAACACACAGACTACAACGACGGATTTGTACTGCCGACGGCAATTCCCCAGCGCACAACAGTACAAATTGGCTTCAGCAGCGACGAGCGCCACCATTTTTATTCAGCAGAATATGACGAACTCATAAATTTTTCAGACGACGATACTATACCGCAAACATTCGTCACTTATATCTGTGGCTGCCTCAGACTTTTAGAAAAAGAAGGATACAAAATACCGCCAATAAATCTCTACATTACCTCCAACGTGCCGATCGGCGCCGGTTTGTCCAGCAGCGCCGCCTTAGAAATAGCCACCCTCAGAGGAATGCGCGCTTTACTCAACCTCCCCCTAGACGACGTGCGGCTAGCTCAAATCGGACAGCTAGCCGAAATCCGGTACGCCGGTTTGAACTGCGGCATCATGGATCAAATGGCATCGAGTTTAGCAGACACCAACACCATGCTATTTCTCGACACCCGCAGCCTCAAATATCGCCCGATACCTTTTCCTCCAGACACCGAAATTTTAGTAATTGACAGCGGCGAAAGCCACCAACTAGCAGCAGGAAGTGGCTACAACAAACGGCGTGCTGAGTGCGAGGAATCCGCCCGAATATTGGGAGTTAAAGCTCTCAGGGATATCGCCGATCCCAAAGCAGTCGAAGTATTGCCAGAACCCCTCAGAAGGCGAGCTCGCCACGTCATTACCGAAAACAACCGCGTCCTGCAAGCAGTAAAATCTTTGTCTGCAAAGCGTTTCGGCCAGTTAATGAATGCTTCCCACGCGAGTTTGCGCGACGACTACGAAGTTTCAGTGCCCGCTGCAGACACGCTGGCGGCCATCTTGCAGTCAATCCCCCGAGTCTTCGGTGCAAGGCTGACGGGTGGAGGTTTTGGCGGTGCTTGCGTTGCGCTCGTCGAGACAGGTAAAACGGATGTTATCGCAGCAGAGGCGATCGATCGATACCAGCGTGCGGGTTACAGCGGCCGCGTTTTAGTTCCCGAAGTTAAACTGAATTCTTAATAACCTCTTGCAAAAATAACTAGGGCGGGCTTTCCGGCCCATCCCACAAGAATCATTTTTTATTGTGGGATTTCTCGCCGGCCCTATAAATTGATGAAAAAAACTTTTGCCAGAAATCTATTGTGGATTTGAATCTTGGATTGTTGGTAAAACCCGCCCCGAAGCGGAATTACAATTAATTTATCCGACACGATCGCAATTATTACTTGCGGCCAGAAGATTGACCGGCCGTCGTAGCTATTTCCCCAGCTTCCATAAACTGCTTAAAACGGCGCAAATCGTCAGCAATTTGCTGTTCTGGGACTTCCCCAAATAGCTTAGCCGCTGCACCAGCAATCGCACCGCCCGGAGGGTTGTATTCGATCGCAACTTTGACCTCAGTACCGCGTCCTGCTGGTGCCGGTTGAAAGCGCACAAAACCCGAATTCTCAACATCCGCGCCTTCCACAGACACCCACGCAATTAATCGATTTTCTTCTTCGCGGACAATTTCTGCATCCCATTCTACACTATTGCCGGTCGGGGCGCTGGCAATCCAGTGAGAACGCTTGTCATCTATTACCGTTACGTGTTTGAGATGCTTCATAAACCGAGGTAAATTTTCAAAATCGCGCCAGAAACGGTACAATTCATCAGCCGGTTTGTCGATCGTCACCGTCTTTTCAACTTTAATACTTTGATTGGCATCTGCAGCCGACTGCAAACCCTCTGCAACCCCCAGCCCGCGCGCCGCCAAACCGCCACCGGCAACCGCCAGCAAAGCACCTCTCAAAGAACGCTGCGACAAACCAAACAACACCAGCGCCCCGCCACCAATTAACGAAGCCCAGCGTTCGGTCTCGCCGGTGTTAGTTTGGTTTTCTTTGTCAGAATTTGCGATCGAATTAGAATCCATTGTTTTAAACCTCATCTATTAATCGAAAAATAGCAGCTTTCACGCCGCTAGTCGGGCAGTTCTGCGGCACGATGCCCACCGTTGGGCTATCATTGAATAGTTTGAATTGCTTTCGCATTCAACAAATCTTCTTCCCCCAATTCTGGATCGGCGTGGATTGCTTCACCGCTGAAACTCCTACACTCAGGCGTTTTGTTTTGAAAAAACCCGATTCTTTAAAATCTATCTCTCTTTCCCGCGCTCCTGCGTCTGTCTAAAGTAGTTAAGTAGCTGGACAGAATTAATTTAATAAAATCTTACCTAAAAGTCTGTAAGCGTCCAAAGCCCTTTTGTAATTAATTTTTTCCGATTACTTAGAGTATAGTATCGTCCGTCAGACCCTTACATTTGCTCCGCTATTTCCAGCCAACAATCTGATGCACCATACTGTAACTCTTGCACTCACGCACAAATCCATCTAAAATTATCTGCGTCAATCGATGTTGCATCTGCCTTTCATCTGCGGTTTATGTATTGAACGAAAACTTATGAAGAAGTCTACTACTGATTTGAGACAAAGTTTAGATACAAACCTAAAATTAGGGGTGAGTGCATTTCACTAACCCCTACAAACTTTCTGCGGATTTCACTCTATCCATTAAAGGAAAAATTCCCCAAAACAGCAGCGCAATTGCTCCTAAATATACTTATCGATGCCGATCGTCAAAATCATTAATACTCCTAGAATGTGACCGGCGCTCATTGATGCCAAAAATGCGGGAACGCTAACATTGTTAAACAGAGATGGGAAAGGCAAAGGCATTTTCGGGCCGACGTGGGGATGCCAAATTACGCGGCTCAGAACTAGCAATGCTAAGATATTGCAAACAAACATCACTATCGGCTTTTGCCAGTTTCCTGATGCTGTGTCAGTCAGAGCTGATTCTACTACTGCCAGTAAATTTGAGTTGATCATCGTTGATGCTCCTATTTTTCCTATACAATCAGAGGTTATCGATGAAATTTCTTGCCAAAAAGACAGCAGGGGCGATCGCATCTCAGGAATAAATATCTGTTTTGCTCTTAATATTCACTGCGCCAGCGATCGCGCCCCAACTGCAATCATCAAATCACAGCAATAAATCTTTTAATGCCAGTCAAAAGTAACGCAAGCTACAAACGAACTAAATTATACTCGCTGCTATTTGTAACTTTTAGCCGATCTGGCAGTTGTGGCATTTACTCATACTGCCAGACCGGAAACAATGCTCGTTATTAGCGAGCGATATAGGTAGGCAGAAAGTGAAGGATGTCGCGTAGAACGCTATATCCAGCCAAGTCCCAGAGCAAATAAGCTAAGAAGCCGATCATCGCTAAGCGGCCGTTCCAAAGTTCTGCTTGCGGGTTAAAGCCAAACAAAAAGGCATTGCGATCTTTGCCGTTGTAAGCATTAGTGGTTGTAGGTACGTTAGTAGGACGAGTTTCCATGTTTTTACATTCCTTAACAATGTTTCGCTTATCATAGTAGCGACCTAATTTTTAGTTTGCTATCTGTCTCTAGGCTCAAGATACACACAAGTCTAAAGGAGGATTCTGAAACACAAAAATATGTGTTAAGTTTTGTTAAGGTTTTTTTTAGCGATCGCCTGTATCAGCCGATACAAAAGACAAGTACAAGTTGAGACTGCTGTTGTCAAAGGAAGTGTCTCATGGTAGGAATGGTAAATTTAAACTTCAAACCACAACACGATCGCCCGGAGTTAAGTAAAATATAAGATTCACAGATCGCGAGGGAGAAACAGTTATCGAAACCATCTACGGCAATCTTCAAGGTTTAAAGTCCAGCCAGCTCAAGCAACTCGAAAAGCTTTACCACCAGCGACTACCGGGCGATCGCATCACCACGGCAGAATTCGCCCAGCGCGTCGCAGCCATCAGCACCGAAATCGACAAACCAATCTGCACCTACATCAACCGTCGCGGACAAGTAATTCGCGTCGGCGTAGGTACACCCCGCCAAACCCAAATTTCGCCCCTAGAATTGCCCCGATACGGCGGAGGTCGCCTCAGCGGCATTCGCTGCATCGCCACCCACCTGAAGCCAGAAACCCCAAGCGAAGCAGCTCTCACAGCAATGGCAATTCAGCGCCTAGATGCCCTAGTGTGGCTGACGCTGACCGGCGGAGGATTTCAGCGCCGCGGCGGCGGTGCGACAGGTTACATCCAAGAAACTTATCTCGTTCACCTGATACCTCAAGGAGACCGACCAAATTTTGAGTTTTCCGTGTTAAGCGCTCAGTTACAAAAATCTGCAACTGATGAAACTGATGAAACTGATGAAATAGAAGAGTCTTCAGTTCAAAACTCACCAATCAAAACTCAACACTTTCCCTGGACAATCTCAGAACCGCTGAATTTGGACGACCTCGCAGACCAAGATTTTCAGGAGTTGGTGGAAGGACTAGAAGCAGAGTTTCAAGCTGAGTTTGTCGCTAAGCAGGTGGATGCAGACCAAGACAAGGTTCTGCTGGTGGGTGTAATGACTCAGCAGATGACTCTGCTGGATTTTGAGGACGGACTCGCAGAAATCACGCGGCTGGTGGAAAGCGCCGGGGGTCAAGTTCTGCAAACAGTGCGCCAAAAACGATCGCGCCCCCATCCTCAGACAGTCGTTGGCGAAGGCAAAGTTCAAGAAATTGCTCTCACCGCTCAGACGGTTAGCGCTAACCTCGTGGTATTCGATCGCGATCTGGCACCCGCACAAATACGTAACCTAGAAACTCTCCTCGGCATTCGCGTAGTCGATCGCACGGAGGTAATTCTGGACATTTTCGCCCAAAGAGCGCGATCTAGCGAAGGTAAATTGCAAGTCGAACTAGCTCAGCTACAATACACCCTGCCCCGGCTCAGAGGGATCGGTCAGGCCATGTCAAAGCAGGGCGGCGGCATCGGTACCAGAGGCCCTGGGGAAACTAAACTAGAAACCGAACGGCGGACGATCGCCAAACGCATTACTCGATTGCAGCAAGAAGTAAATCAACTCCTCGCTCACCGCTTCCGGCTACGGCAGAACCGGCACCACAATGACGTACCCTCAGTCGCCATCGTCGGCTACACAAACGCCGGTAAATCGACCCTGCTCAACCTGCTCACCAATTCCGAAGTCTACGCCGCCGACCAGTTATTTGCCACCCTCGACCCCACCACCCGCAAGCTGACAATTCCTAGCGCCGAGGGCGGGGAACTTTTGTCGCTCGTCCTCACAGACACAGTGGGCTTTATTCGCGAACTGCCCCCCTCACTGATCGACGCTTTTCGGGCTACCCTCGAAGAAGTCACAGACGCCGACGCTTTGCTGCACCTCGTCGATCTCTCCCATCCCGCATGGCAAAGCCAAATTCGATCCGTCATGAATATTTTGACAGATATGCCCGTAACTCCTGGGCCTGCTCTTGTAGTTTTCAACAAAATCGATGCCGTAGATGAAGATAGACTCGCTCTCGCACGAGAAGAGTTTCCTCAAGCCGTATTTATTTCGGCCGCCAAAGGTCTCGGATTGGAAACTCTGCGCGATCGATTAGCGCAACTCATTGAATACGCCCTCTATCCTCGGTAAATACTTAAATATTCCTTTTAAGTAGTTGACAGTCAGGAATACACGTACATATACTGAGGACAGTTCCTATCGCAGCATGAGACGATAAAAGAGTAGTCAGATTGTGCATTGCCAAGTACGATAAAGCAGAGCTAGTTTGCGAGGAATTAAATAATTAATTTCAGGAGGTGGCGGTACTCGTAACAACACTCTTTGTTAATGACTGTAACTGCTGGTGGTGGAGATGTTGCCAGAAGATGTTGCTCGATCGCTCCCTGCAAAGCACTAAGTAACGTAGTGCCAACCACGAAGTTCTCGACCTCAAGGTGTAAGAAAATAAGATTATTAAAGTGTTTGGGCGACCTCCCCAAGCGCTATACTATACTATACGGGCGCGAGAAAAGCATCCATCTATTGTAATAACTCTAAAATCCTTACCAACCCCGCAACGCTCATCTCTAGCACTATTTCTAATTTCCGATTTTACCACTTTTTAACTAAATAGTTATGTGTACGCCACTGGCAAAACTAGCAATCGGACTCTCTGCCACAATGGCAACAGGGTTCTTCTATTTGGCTGCCGCCCCTCCGGGTGCAGCACAGGTAGATGTGTGCGGGCCGGGAAACTTTTCAAGCGCCTGTAGCCCTGACAATTCCCCAAGCCCGGAAGCACCATCAAGCCCATCCATAGAATCTCTGCGCTCTGGGACACAAGCATCAGACCAGGTAGAGAAATCGCCAGACCCAGCGCCGGCACAATCGCCGAACTTCACAAAAATATACACCAACAACTCCACCCCGCAGAGAGCAGCAACATCTATCCCAGAACCGGGCACTGTGGTAGCACTCCTAGTGACAGGTGCAGGAATCATCGGTTCCGGCAGAAAACGAAACAAGCAGGTCGGTCAGTCGCGATAGACCGATCGTGCTGCTAATTGTCAAAATCTCTCCGTTTCAAGAAGGGCGGATATTTTGGTATTTTTAGACAAATTTAAAAAAAGTTGTATAAATAATAACATTACAAGTCGTTGGCTGCAACTATATAAAAATAAAAATAAGATTAGTTAAGATTACAATAAAAAAATATTGTTATTGTTTGAGCGCCCGATGACCCCTAAAGTAGAAATTTACACTTGGAGAACCTGCCCGTTTTGCATTCGGGCCAAAGCACTGCTGAAGCGAAAAGGGGTAGATTTTACAGAGTACGCCATCGATGGAGATGCAGCAGCACGGGATAAAATGAGCGATCGAGCCAACGGAGGCCGCACCCTGCCCCAAATCTTCATTAACGACCAACACATAGGCGGCTGCGACGAACTCCACGCACTCGATGCTCGCGGCCAACTTGACCCGCTGCTGGCAACATAAACATTAGTCCATCGCTTGCCAAATTTTCCTCAAACCAATTCATAAGTGCCAACTGAACAATGAAATTTGCATTCATCATCGATTCCCTCGCGCGACTCATTCCAGGACACGATACCAGCGTAGCGCTGATGGAAGCCGCTCAAGAGTTGGGTCACGAAGTTTGGGCGACTCAAGCCAACGAATTAAGCGTCATCGACGGCAAAACCTGGGCTACCCTCTACCGGGTAGCCCTAACCCCTGTAAAAATCGTAGAGGGACGCTGGGAAGCAGCTCAGGTGTGGTACGAAGTAGAACAGCCTACTTTCGGGCCTCTCGAAGCAATGGACGCAGTATTTATGCGGACAGACCCCCCTGTCAATATTCCTTACCTTTATGCTACTTACCTTCTAGACGGCATCGATCCCGCTAAAACTTTGGTAGTTAACAGCCCCAAAGGATTGCGCGCAGCCAATGAAAAAATGTATGCTTTGCAATTTGAGAACTCGATCCCCGAAACAATTGTTTCTCAAAACAAGCGGGTAATTAGGCAATTTGTTGAGAAAAAAGGAGCGGCAGTTCTTAAACCATTAGGTGGGAAAGCTGGCGAGGGGATTTTGTTATTGGAAGCGGGCGATCGCAATCTCAACTCCCTAGTCGAAATCAGCACTCAACAAGGGCAAATCCCAGTGATGATTCAGACATATCTGCCCGCAGCAAAAGACGGAGATAAACGAATCATCCTCTTAAACGGCAAGCCCATCGGCGCTGTCAACCGCATTCCCACAGGCAACGAATTTCGTGGCAACATGGCCGTCGGCGGCCGAGTCGCACAAACAGAAATTACCGATCGCGAACATCAAATTTGCGCTGACTTAGCACCGGTACTGCAACGGGACGGACTGTACTTTGTTGGCATTGATATCATTGGCGGTTATCTCACCGAAGTTAATGTCACCAGCCCTACAGGGATCAGAGAAATTGACTTGCTTGACGGCGTTAGTTTGGGCAAACAAGTAATTGAATGGGTGGAGAAGGAAGAAGGAAGAAGGAAGAAGGAAGAAGGATGAGGGAAAAAGGAAAGCACGACACAGATTAGGACACACATACACTGATTAATTATCGAGCGTCAGGCCGATGTTGAAGTCATTAGTTATTGGTTAGTTGCTACCAATTCCCAATTCCCAATTCTCAATTCCCAATTCCCCATTCCCAATTCCCAATTCCCCATTCCCAATTATTAAATTATGTCAAAAATTGGCGTTGCAATAGTCGGTACAGGTTTCGGTCAAAAAGTGCACCTTCCCGGATTCCAGGCACACCACCGGACAGAGGTTGTGGCTGTTTACCACCGGAATTTAGACAAAGCTCAGGCGATCGCCAGCACCCACAACATCCCCTATGCTTGCAACTCGATCGCAGATATAGCAGCCATCCCAGAAGTAGCGGGAGTCAGCATTTCCACCCCGCCATTTTTGCATTTTGAAATGGCAAAAACCGTCTTGCAAGCAGGCAAACATTTATTATTAGAAAAACCTACAGCCCTCACAGCTTATGAAGCTAGGGAACTTTACCGATTAACAAACAGCGAATCTCAAACTAATGTTAACAACAGTGGTTCGAGAGCAATTGCCACAATGGACTTTGAGTTTCGCTTCATCCCCGCATGGCGAATGCTAGCAGAATTATTAGCAGCAGGATATGTCGGAGAAAACCGTTTAATTAAGATTGATTGGTTGGTGTCTGGGCGCGCTGATGCTGCTCGCCCTTGGAATTGGTACGCGCAAAAAGAGCTAGGCGGCGGAGTTTTGGGGGCGACAGGTTCCCACGTTTTTGATTATCTTAGCTGGCTGTTCGGGCCCGTGCAGAGGCTTTCTGGGCAATTGATTACAGGAATTTCAGCGCGACCAGATCCGAAGGATTCGGGAAATTTAAAACCTGTTGATGCTGATGATTCTTGCACGTTGATGTTGGAATTGGCCGGGGGAACGCCTTGTCAAGTTTGTTTGAGTTCGGTTACTTATCAAGGGCGGGGACATTGGGTCGAAATTTACGGGAGTAAGGGTACTTTGGTATTGGGAAGCGACAATCAGCAGGATTATGTCCACGGATTTCGTTTGTGGGGTTCCCAAGCTGGAGAACCTTTAGCTGAAATTAAGATTCCTCAAAGATTGGAGTTTCCTCAAGTTTATCCAGACGGGAGAATTGCACCGTTTATTCGAGTAGTGGATAGGTGGGTAGAAGCAATAGATGCGGGGAAATCTTTGATACCGTCGCTCAAAGAAGGAGTTTACTCGCAGTTGTTGATGGATTTGACTCAGGAGTCAAATGCTACGGGAACGTGGGTGGATGTACCGAATTTAGATAAATTTTTGGGCAGTAAGTAAAATTAAAAACTCACAAAGTAATCTCTCCCACTCGATCGCGCCCCAAACCCGATAAACTACGATATAGATAAACTCGATCACCCTTATATCCAGAGTTGTAAGATGGCGCGCCCTGAAAGTCCTTGCCTCAGTATAGCGATCGCTCGCCTGAGAACCGCTGGGGCAAACCATTTTGCCACTTGGGTTCTACAAGCTCCCTATCCCAGCGGGTACGTTCACCACGACTGTATGTGGCCCCATACCCTATCCCAATCCTGGAAAGCTTGGCAGGAAATGTTTTCCCCCTCCGGGACAATGCACGAATTGCCCCTACATCCTGATGGCAGTTTCGTCTCGCCGGAAAACAACCAGAATATACTTGCAGAAACTGAAAAACGAACTCCTAAGTCGCTACAACTACCTCCACCGCTCCCCTCTGTGTCGCTTCAGCTCGGTCAAGGGGGGTGGGGCGACAGGGGCGAGCCGAACCTGCAGCAGCCACCTGCAAGCTACAGCAGCCGCCTGATGCAGCATTTGGGGATCGATCTTTGGCGGTGGCTGTTTGAAGGGCCGATTCAGGGCAGTCTGCAGGAAAGTAAAGGTATCGCGATCGGGCAAAATCTACCCCTGCGGGTTCGCATAGATTTGCGCGAACCCTATTTAATTGCTTTGCCTTGGGAAATTATGCAGCCTCAAGCCGGTCAACCGGCAATTTCTCTGTCGCAGCAATTGCTGTTCAGCCGCACTACCAGCAATGTCGAGCCTTTGCCGCCCCTGCGTCCTGCCGAGTCGCTGAACATTTTGCTAGTTTTGGGACAAGCAGAACCAGGCCGCGGTGCTAATTCTGAATTTTCTACGAGCAATAACCGTCATTTGCAGTTGGAAGCTGAAGCACTCGCCCTCGCTGGGGTTCTCGAAAGTGCTTTTCAAACCGACGACAGCGACAAATATTTCGATATTAGCGTTCCGACTCGCGTTGATACTTTGATCGAACCTACTCCGGCCGAACTAATTTCTCGGCTGGAAACGCAAGCTTATAACATTCTGTTCTACTCGGGCCACGGGATACCGGGGCCTGACGGCGGCTTGCTGTTTTTGGCGCCGGACACGACGATGAACGGTACTGAACTGGCTCAGGTTTTAGTTCGGTGTCGCGTGACTCTGGCAGTGTTTAATGCCTGTTGGGGAGCTCAGCCGGCGGTGGAGAGGCTGCACTCGAATAACGGCCAGCAACAGGCGATCGCCCGCAGCAGTTTGGCTGAGGTACTGATCCATCACGGGGTGCCGGCGGTGTTGGGGATGCGGGACTCGATCGCCGATCGCGAGGCCCTAAGTTTTATCCAAACTTTTGCTCGAGCTTTGGCCGGGCGGATGTCGGTCGATCGGGCCGTCGCCGTCGCCAGACAGCAGCTACTGACGCTTTACAAGTTCAATCAACCGGCTTGGACGCTTCCCGTGCTGTATATGCACCCAGAGTTTGACGGCGAACTGACTGAGCCGGTAGATGACCTGAAAACGGAATTGCCTCTAAATTCTTCTACTTGGCTGGGACGTTTGCCGTCTTGTGCTTACTTGCGGGGGCGCGATCGACCAAATGTCAAATCCACCGAATCAACCAATCAGGTTTGGCAGATTTGCGCCGGGATGGTTCGAGTCGGACGCTGGGAAGAAAACGACGTAGTGATTCGAGAACAGTGGGTTTCTCAGAAACACGCCGAGATTTTCTGCCGCAACAGCATCAGAGATAGCCGGGAAGAACCTAGCTACTTTTTGCGCGATTTTTCTCGTTACGGGACTTTAGTTTTGGGGGCCCAGGGATGGGTGAGAGTTCACCACCAAGAACTGCTGTTGCAATCGGGCACTCAGCTAAAATTTGGCAGTTCTCAAGGTCAGATTTTTGAGTTTACTATTGAGGTTCCAAAAAGTTCGGGCTACAGTGAGACTGATTGCGGAACCAATTAAGGTGCGGGTGTAGTTAATGAATGCGATCGAAACAGCAAACTTCTGAGCGTTAAGTCTCAAGTCTGAAGTTAAAAGAGTTACTCACCGCAGGCCGCTCGCAACTATCACTTAGTAGAATCCACTTTCTGTACTTTCCTTGAAGCACTTAGGTATTACATCATGGCTACCCAATCTCCCGATTCTCAATATTTTCGCGACTCTCTCTCTCAGGCCGAAATGGAACTGCTCGCCACAATTGTTCAGACTGATGTTGCCTATCCCTGGAATCCGGCACAGCTTGAATCAGAATCTTATTGGGCGGATTTAGAGCAGGAATTTTCACTGTCTGACTCTTTCAGCGACAGCGATATTGCCCTGAAGTCGGGAGTTTTATTCGCGCAATTAGAACAAGTTTGGCTTTCTAGCGCCCTGCAAAAGTCTTTGGGCGATAAATTTGCTGGCGTTCCTGAAGATTTTTTGACCCGCATCGCTCAAAGCGTCCAAAATGCAACTGTGAAGTATCAATCTTTAGCTGACCAAATGGTAGAGTGCGTGTTAAATATTTTACCTCAGTGGGCTGAGGAAGATTTGCAGGTGTTGGCGCGTCCTTTGGCTTATGCCATGCGAGAGGGTGATTCGTCCGGGGTGGAAGCGGCTGTGGAGACTAAAAGACCTTGGGCGCAATTGTCGGAAATAGAACAGGCGAGAGTTGGTTTGACTGTCGCCCGCTATGCAATTTCGCAATTAGAAATTTCTGATTAGTTTTTTCACGGTTGGGTTTTATGCTGCGATCGCCATAATTTTTCAAATTAATATAAAATTAATCTACCTTGAGTTAGATGTTAAATTTGTCTAGTTGTTAAAACACCTGGATTGCTATAGTTTGATATAGCAATCCTATTCAATTTTTAGACTTGATTAGAACTGATACACAGGCGGTCAGAAACCTGGTTTTTTTTACGAAAAATCTGCGTTTTTAGCAACAAATCGCGTAAAAACGCGCTTTCTGGGTTGGCGGTGTAAACTGTATATAGCGGTTCTCACTTTTGTGAGAACCGCTATATCTCTGGCTGGGATTGTGAGGGCGACTGGGGTTTCGGAACGGTGGTTGCAATACTATGTGTTTATAAAAAATTAGGAACTGTAAAAAGACAAGTAGAAGTGAAGTCAAAAAAAAGGGGAAGCTAACAATTCAATGTGATTAAATGTTGTCATTTGTAGCTAATAAGGATAATAAGCAGTAGATTTGGCTGGCAATTGATATCAAATCCGGTAGCATCGGAATGATTCCGATATATATTCTGGGACTCTGTGTACTCTGTGTTCGAGCGCCGGTTAAATCATTCCGATGCAAGCGGAAACGAATATGATGCCTCAACATTCATAAATTGTAGGAGTATATATTGGTAAAAAAGATCGAGCAGGCGCTCAAGGATTATGGGATTCTTTGCCACCCGTTTATGGTCAATATGCCGTAAGTTATACAGACTTTGGGAATGCCTCGGTCACATTTTTTCCTCATAAAAAATACAATACAGTAGGAAAGGAGATTAATCTAACAAACTATATAGAAATATTTAATAATACGATGATACAAAGAATATCTCGATTGGCAAGAAAAACTATTTCATTCTCTAAAAAACTCTCCAATCATATTGGCAGCTCTTTGGCATTTTATTCATGAGTATAACGCCAATTTATCAATGAAAATCCTTAATTTTCCTTGCTATGCAGGACTACCTTTATGCGAATGGCAACGTTATGAAACTTTACAAAAATGGGACATCACGATTATCCCATTTTAACTGGTATTTTATTTTTCCGCGAGTACCTTAGCATCCCAAGTAAGGAAGAACCATTATTTTTAGTCGATTCTATTGCACCTCATAACATCGGGAAGTGCTGTAATTCCCAATTACCGATTCCCAATTAGTCACGAACAATTAATTTTCGGTAGGAGGAGAAGGCGACACTTCGGCGGGAGAAGGCGCAGCTTCCGGCGACGGAGCAGCTTCCGGCGAGGCTTCGGCGGGAGCAGGCGCAGGAGACGGTGAGGGAACAGCTTCCGGCGACGGCGAGGCTTCGGCGGGAGCAGGCGCAGGAGACGGCGACGGCGAGGCTTCGGCGGGAGCAGGAGCAGGAGACGGCGACACTTCGGCGGGAGAAGGCGCAGGTTGAGGCGACGGAGCAGGTTGTGGCGACGGCGACACTTCGCCGGATGGTTTCGGTTGAGGCGAGGGCGACGGTTTGGTGGCGGGCGCAGGTGCCGGCGGCGACTGTTTGGCACCCGGCTGCGGTTTGTTTTGGCCGGCGGGTGGCTTCTCAAACTGGGGTTTGACTTCCGCAGGTGCTGGGGATGGCTGGCTTGTCGGACTCGGTTGTGTCGGCGCTAGGGCTGGCGGCTGCTGGCCTGTTGGTCGGGGACTGGCTGGGGCGGTGGATGGCGTTACAGGAATGCCGCGGCAAATTTTTTCGTCGTATTTAAACGCGACAGCTACCTGGTAAAGCTTGTGCGTGCTGGATGCTGGAAATGTCAGAGCTGGGTTGATAATCGCAGTTTTAGCCGTGTTGTCTAGAATACTGTAACCCGTGGGGACGATCGCCTGTGGCTCGGCTTTGAGCAAACCTTGAGGGCTGACAACTGCTCCAAAAACTGCGACTCCTTCGAGTTTTTGCGAGCAAGCAGCAGCAGGATAAGCCACATCCACAGGAGTAGGCCCGGTCATTTCCAAGTCGGGATAAGCTTTTTTGAATTTCTCAAACAAAGCAACATAGGTATTTGCAGCAGCAAGCTGTGTCTCTCTGTCGCGGGGCAAGTTTGAACCGGGAACTCCCTGCTGTTCTAGCTGTTGCTGTCCCTGGTCAAATTGTTGCCTCCTGAGTCTTTCTTCGGGAGTTTCTGCAATCAGATTCCTTTTATTCGGATCTTTTTGAGTCAATTTTGGCCCTCCCTCGATTCCCGAATTCCTGCCGGCAATTGGAAATTCGGGCGTGAAGACTGGAGCTCCGTCTGGAAATAGTGGCAGTCCACCTCTACTAGCTATGATTTTTTTGAGCGTTTCTGCCTCGTCTTCCGAGGGCCCGCCGGGAAGCTGGGGCGCTTCTGTCAGCGATGGTGGCGGTGGGATATTGCGATCGAAATTACCGGGCAATGGTGGAAAAATTACACTGCCGGGAGGCAGTGGCGGCAGGATAGTGGGTGTTGTGGGGGATGGGATTTTGAGAGTTGGGGCTGGAGTTTTGGGAAGCGGCGGGGCTGTTGGGGCTGTTAAGGGGTCGAGAGAGGGAGGGAGAGGGGAAAAGAACCCTGGAGGGGGCATTCCCGGAGGCATGGCGGGCAAGTTAATGCTTGGAGGTGCGGGGGGTAAAGGCGGGGCTAACTTGGGCGTGAGGGGAACAGGAACAGGGGCGACGAGCGAAAACGGTGTATTGGAGGGCTTTGGTGGTATAGTTTGTGGCAAGCGCCCCGCTTGGGCCGGAGTTAATTGTACGAAGCCGACGGAACCGGGGATATTTTTGTTTGAGGAATTTCCACCATTCATTAAGTTTGAAATCGTCGGGGCACCTACTCCGAGGATTCCGTGAACGCCGACAGAGGCTAGGGCTGCCCACCAAAAAGGCTGGCGCACCGGTTCAGAAAGGGTGTTGGCTAGGGACGAAGAGTCTGTCATGACCATAGGGAATAAGTAATTGGTAACTGGTAATTTGGGAATTGATAATTTGGAATAGGAGGTTAATAGTTATTAGTTGATATTTTTTTATTTTGACCGATTTAAAAGCGGTTGTTCTGGAATTCAAAGGTATAATTTTAGCACGGTCGGCATTGAAATTGCCCGATCGACTTTGAGGACGATTCTGCTGTTTTTAGGCTGGAGGCTGAATGCTGTACCGGGTTTCTCAGTTATTGCTGAGAATCGTATTCGGGGCATCAGGCCATCTGGCGGATTCATAGAACTATTGCTGCTGGAGGTGATGGCACAGACTGCGCTGTTGTCATACCCCTGCTGTGGGCTGAACCAATTAAACACGATCGCTCGCACAGATTTATCGGCGTAACCGAATTGGAAACGCCATCACAAAAACTCACAACTCAAAATTCGGGGCTGTAGCTGGAATCTCAAAACTACTCCCTCGATTCACCAGCGATAGCGGTAATTTTTAAAAGGAGCTCCCTCAATGCTCAGCAAGTCGATCGGATAAATAGGAGCCCCGCTTGCCAGATACTGAAACATCTCCCGAACTTCCTCTCCCCGCAGCGACAACTGGTCTAATTCTTTGAGAGAATACCAACCAGCACACAAAGTATACTCGTCCGGCTTGCTCTTAGGCGGTGTTTTATCTTCAGGACGAGCCACAAAAATGACTCGGAGGCGCACGTTCCCCCTAGGCATCACCGTATGCTCTACCCTGAGAATTCCTTCCACGATCACAGAAATGCCCGCTTCTTGGACGGTATTGCGAACAGCAGCATCGAGCAACGTCTCCCCTTTTTCCACCCGCCCTGCTGGGAGATACCACTGTCGATCGTACTTGCGCTCTTGTACCAGTAGAAAACGGTCTTCTAAGTGAACGACAACTAGGGTAAAATACAATGTTGGAATCGGCTCGCGAGCCATAGAAGTAGATATTCCCCAAGCAAAAAGTTTAACCAGCGACAGGTGTTAGCCATCCAAAGAGTGCTTCTTCAAGCGTTTGTGAACTTGAAAAACATATCGTAGCATCCCCTGGCCACCAATCCAATAATCTCAAATCTCAAATCCTACCACCCCGCGCCACCAATCGCCAATCTCAAATCTAGAATCGATGAGCCACCAATCCTAAAATCTAAAATCTAAAACTTGTTCGATCGCGAAGTCGAAGAATCTAAAATCGATCGTGCCATTGTCAACTGTGATTTTGCCTGAATATTTTGCTGCTGCTTCGGACTAGCGGGAATTAGAAAAATCTCTAGTCGATCGAGGTTTTCCAACTGTAACAGTACCTCGCTTGCAAGCGAGATGGGTTGCCGACTTTTGGCGGGCGGTAGATAGTGCCCATTTTGTGGCATATCGATCGCGCGGGAACATCTGGTGTTTTGCATTTATAGTGCGAGTTCGCGACATCTCGCACTACAATCAAAAAAATGCTTTTTGCAAAACACCAGATGCTCCCGATCGCGCGGTTAAACAAATATTACAGCAATACGGCTGCCAACAGATATATATCATCGATGAAACTTCGCGTACAAGTCACAAACCATCTTTAAAAGCATCTGCGTTAATCAGTGTTTATCTGCCTCACATTTGCGGTTGTTCTATCGCTCGAAGTCTCAGGTTAATGCCCCTAACGCGAAACTGGCGGTGGCAAAATTTCAGCCTCTTTTACTATTTCTGCTTCTTTCAAAACAGGCTCTAAAACCGGATCGGGAATCGGCACTTTCTCGACTACCTGATGCTTTTCTAAAGTTAAGCGAGACTGCGACCCACCAGATAATCTTTTTAGCAATTTCGGTGTTGGATCGTGCAGCAAATAAATAATTCGATCGCCCGCTTCCCAAATTTGGGCGGCAGACACTACTTGCAAGTATCCCTGTCTTTCCACTAGCAACGGCGCTAATTCCCCGCCTTGCACCAAAGCTTCCAAGTGAGCAATCTGAAACTTCAATCCCTCACTTCTTAACTCGGTTTCTCCCAATTTTACTTCGCTGTTGTTCAAATATTCATTCCAATCCTTCAGCGGCAAATCGGAGACAAAAGCTTGATTTATTTTATTCTGATTTGCGGGCGCATTTCCCTGCGGATCTTTGGGAAACATTGCTAAAACCCTCGGCGGTGCAAATTCCTCGGCTGCTCGTTGAGCTAACACTAAGTTTACTTCACCGTTGTTAGTCATTGCCAAAAAAGTTCCCATCGAATCAAGTCCAGCTTCTTCTAAAATGCTGTGATCCAGAGCACTGCTTAAAAACACTCGCAAACCTGCTTTTTCTGCTTGTTCGCAAGCTTCCGGGTCAGTGTCGATAATGGCGACAGATTCTCCGCGTTCTTGAAACAAGCGAGCAATTAATCTGCTCAAAGGATTTGATCCCACAATCATGGCACCGGTAGCTGATTTTAAGGTGATGTCCAAAATTTTAGCGATCGGGCCTGCAGTCAATCCCTGTAAAAAAACTGTGATAATTATTGTGAGGAAAACTAAGGCTTTAATTGAATCCCCGCCGGTGACTCCTCGCTGGGTGAGCAAAATTGCAAATAAAGAGGCGATTGAAGCGGAAATAATTCCCCTCGGCGCTACCCAACAAGCAAATAATTTTTGCCTCCAGTTTAGCCCGCTGTTGATGGTGCAAAGCCAAATGTTAATCGGTCTCACTATCCACATTAAAGCTAAAACTGTAAACACACTCCCCCAACCGAGGGCAACCACACTTTCGAGGGATAAATCAGCCGCCAGCAGCACGAAAAGTACGGATATAGAGAGGACTGTGAGCTGACCTTTAAACCTCCTCAGCAGCCTTTCTTCCGGCACTGAAGCGGCTCTGAGCACTATGCCCGATAGTACGGCCGCCATCAGTCCCGATTCACTGGTGATTTGTTCTGAAATCGCGAATAATCCCCACAAACCGGCTAAAACTACTAAATTTTTGAGGTCTTCTGACAGGAATTTCGCTCGTTTGAGAATGAGGCCTAGCAGCCAACCTCCGGTAACTCCGATAACTGTGCCAACACCAAGCCGCACCATTAAATCTCTGAACAAAATCAGCAAGTCGGTATTGCCGTTTAAAACCACGTTCAGTACCAATACTGCCAGAATCGCCCCAACGGGATCGACTAAAACACCTTCGCCTTCTAGCAAGGCGGCGACTTTTTTGTCAACGGATACTTGTTTGAGCAAAGGGCCGATGACTGTCGGGCCTGTGACGACTACTAGAGAAGCATACAGAAAGGCGATCGGCCAGGGAAATTCCCCCAGCCAGTGCGCGGCCATTCCGCCACCAATTAGCGTAATCAAAGTGCCGAAAGTAACTAAATTGCGGATGCTTCCAGAAACTTTGCCCAAGTCTCGCAATTCTAAATTCAAGCCGCCTTCAAACAGAATTAAGGCTACGCAAAGGGATACCATAACTTCCAAGCCGTTTCCCAACAGACTGGGATGCAGGATTCCCAAGCAATCCGGGCCTGCTAAAATGCCGAACAGCAGCAAAAATACGATCGCCGGAACTTTCAGATAAGCGGCCAGAACTTGAGCGCTGATGCCACAGGTGACGGTCATGACCATCAACAGGGTGATGTTAAAGGGGGTTTCCATAGATCTAATTATGACAGGCTGCCCTATCCGTTTTCAAAGTGCGATCGGGGGTTATGTGATTACAGGCGCTAGATTTTGCGCCCCTACAAACTCGGCACGACCCTAGATTTTTGCTAATAAGATTAAAAAACCTTAATATTGGCTATAACTTTATCAGATAATTCTCTTAGCGTCAAAGATGCCAGTAGCTCCTTCTGAAAGTAGATTCCCAAAGGCTGAAAGTTGAAGGCTTTTAGGCTCAATGGCTAAAATTAGGTTATAATTCGGCAAATATTTGATAATTCCTGAGAATTACTAATTCCCAATCTGTACCTCGCACAAATAAGATTGATTGGTATAGTAGTTCTCGCAAAAAATGAGGCATCCAGCCAGCTATTCCTCAATCCCTCAATCCCTCAATCCCTCAATTCCCCAATCTAAAACTTGTACGATCGCGACTTGTGAGCCAGCGTCTTGTCCTGAGCGTAGTCGAAGGGAGCCGAAGCAAGCCGAAGTATCTAAAATCCACTAACTTCTCACCTTCTTAAAAAAGGGTATAGTTAGGAATTGGGTGCTCTGAAAAAATGGTTTAATCTCTGTTTTTTCAACGCTTGAAAGGTAGATATCAGTTAAATCGGACAATTGGGACAGCAGGCTTGAGTTGCAAAAACATTTGATTGATGGATAAACCGCAGATTTCAAGCCGATTAACACTAATGGACGCAGATATTTTTGTGTCGCAGCTCATCTAAAGTTTTGTCTTGGTCTGCGAAACCGCGAGCGAGTTTACTGAAATCTATATAATCACAAATTAGTGTTTTGAGGTAAAGCATTTGTCCGCAAATTTTGAGTAAAGCATCCTAAAATAGAGGTAAAAACTTGACTTTGCAGTCAAATTAAGGCACTATTTGGACTAGGACTAGCTTGATAACGCTCAGTCCCTAATTGTTTTTTTGCAGGGGAGATTGTGCAAGTGAACTTCGATCGCATAGAACCGGGCATTGGTCAAGAGTCTGTTTGGGATTACCCTCGTCCCCCTCGCCTTGAGGAATTGACCAAACACGTACAGATTGTTTTTAATGAAGTGACGATCGCCGACACGCGACATCCTCAGCGGGTGTTGGAGACAAGTCACCCTCCAGTCTACTATATCTCCCCCGAAGACATCCAAATGCAATATTTGCACAAAACTTCACGGGGCTCGTGGTGCGAGTGGAAGGGACAAGCAGGTTATTACACTTTGACGGTGGGAGAAAAGGAAGTAGTAAATGCTGCTTGGTTTTATCCCGAACCAAATCAGATTTTTGTAGCTATTAAAGATTATGTGGCTTTTTATCCTAGCAAGATGGATGCCTGTTATGTGGACGGAGAATTAGTGCAAGCTCAACCAGGAGATTTTTACGGCGGTTGGATTACTAAAGATATTGTCGGCCCGTTTAAGGGAGGAATGGGAACTTGGGGTTGGTGAGAGAATTAGTTTTGAGTTTGGGCATTGGGGATTGGGAATTGGGAATTGGGAATTGGGAATTGGGAATTGGGAATTGGGAATTGGGAATTGGGCTATCCTCACCACGCGATCGAACCGCTATAGTGGTGCTAAGAACCTAGTTTTTGCAAAAAAAATCGGTTGAAAGCCTTCTCATTGTCAGGCGAAAGAAACAATTAATTGGGTGCATCTGGTGTTTTGCATTTTTAGTGCGAGGGGACGCTCACACTGTAAAAAAAAATCCTTTTTGCAAAAATTGAGATGCTCCCCAATTAATTTCCCTCGCAGGCAATCTCAAAAGCGATCGACTATCGGGTAACTGTCCTTTCGTCAACCCGAAGACTTGGTTGGGCTGCGCTATTCTAAAAATTCGCTGGCTGAAGTCACCCTCAACTGTCAACTCTTGAAAAGTATGGGGGTTAATATTCTCCAGTGAAAATTCACATTTAAATACGATCGATAATTTAAGTGTTATACAATTACATGAATACCAATTAATGAATCAATAAACTCCTGAGATGAGCGACATTTTTTTATTGTAATTCACAATACAACCAGTTATAGTATATTAAGTTAATCTCGAAAAAATGTTGACAGTAGGTTTATTGCTGCTTTATAGTTGATTTTGGATATGCGCTGTGTTTGCTAAATTTATCACGCCACCCCTAGAACCGGAAAAACTACCTAAAAATTTATCTTTAGAGTCTACTCTTAAAGATCTAGCTGTATTTAATGTTCAGGTTCAACATTCATGTATTGCCAAAGATGTATCTCGGTTGTTTCAGTCTCACCCGCTGCTTCCGGGAGTTATCTTGACCGTAAATGGCGAATTTTTAGGAATGATATCTCGCCGGCGATTTATGGAACGCATGAGTCGCCCTTACGGAGTAGATATATTTGCTTGCCGACCGATTGTGGCTTTGTATCAAATAGCTAAAACCGATATTTTGATTTTACCAGGAGTCGCCCTAATTGTCATGGCAGCTCAGCGAGCAGTGCAGCGACAGCCGGAACAACTTTACGAACCGATTGTCGTGCAGTTAGAACCTCAAGTTTACCGACTTTTAGATGTGCATCAAGTGTTAGTAGCTTTATCTCAAATCCACCAACAAGCTACTTGGTATATTAGCGAACTTTATTATAATTTATCTGTCACGCAATCGGAGTTAGAAGCAGCAAATTCTCAATTAACAGCAGCTAATTTGGAATTATATCGCCTTGCAAATTCAGATGGTTTAACTCAGGTTGCTAACCGCCGATGTTTTAATGAATACTTAGAAAATAAATGGCAAAATCTGGGAGAAGAAGCAGCAGAATTATCTTTAATTTTATGCGATATCGACTTTTTTAAGACATACAACGATACTTACGGACATCAGGCGGGAGATGCTTGTTTGCAACAGGTAGCCAAAACTATTGTTGAGGCGGTAAAATTCTCAGCGGGGGAAGTTTTGCGGGAGACGCTGGTGGCTCGTTACGGAGGTGAAGAATTTGCGGTAATTTTGCCTCGAACTTCATCAGAAATGGCTGTCACGATTGCAGAGCAAATTCGAGTCAGGGTGAAAAAACTTGAAATTAAAAATATTAAATCGCCAAACTCTGGTTGTGTTACACTAAGTTTGGGAGTGTCGAGTACGGTGCCTCAACTGGAAATTTCTAAAAAAGATTTGATTGAAGCTGCAGATCGTTCGCTTTATGAAGCTAAAGACGGAGGGCGCGATCGAGTAATGTTAGGTAATATCAAGCTGGAATTAGTAGAGGAGGGGGAAAATTTGGTGAAAAATGTTGACGGGATATGAGATAATTGGGAATCGAACCGGAAAGATTGAGTTCGATCGCCTGATCGCAACTTTACATCCAAGCACGCTCAGCCGTCCAGTGCCTGTCCGAAGATTCATAAATCCTCACACCTTCCAATCCTGCAGTTTCCATCATTGTCTGTATTTCAGCCAGAGTAAAAGCCGCGTGCAGCGAATCGCTGAATAACTGTTTTTGATGCGAGTTGCAATCTCCCGCATACATCTCAACTAAATTATCCCTGATTGCTTCATCTTCAGGCCTGAACAAATCCCGCAAAAATATTGCTCCATTTGGTTTTAAGACTCGCCGAACTTCGCGCAAAAACGGCAGCGGATCGGGCAAATGGTGGATAATGCTGTTAGAAATCACCATATCAAAATAACTGTCTGGATACGGCATAGCTTTAGCATCAACTAATTCTAGATTAATTTGCGATCGCACATTCGCTTCAGACACATTTTCCAGTCCTAATTTCAGCATATTTGCCGACATATCGATGCAAGTCAACTCCCAAGCAGGGCGGATTCGAGCAATGGCGATCGGGATTCTCGCCGTACCAGTCCCAGCATCTAAGATTTTCCCAGACATCGGCCCTAATTCGATCGCACTTTTAGCAAAAGCCGCATTCACCTCAGTAAAATCCATCGAGTCATACTCAACAGCTTCTTCCCAAGAATCCATAACCTCCGGCTCTAGAACGCGCTGCATAAAACCTATCCTACTGTCTGACATTTCCACCAGATACGAACCGAGTTTCGCCTGCAAAATTTCGACCAAATCCGGCTGCATATATTTGTAATTATCAGGGATTTGCAGACAAATAACTTGCTTGCCTTGAATAATTGCGGGAAACTTGCTAGCAAGTTGATCGCCGTGCTTCTTTTCCATCACAAATATCAAATCCGCCCAACCAAGCAAACCCTCAGTTACTCTAATTCTGGCACCTTTTTCAGTTCCAGCCGATCGCACACTCAAGCCACTAACATTCTCGCATATCTTCTGTGCAGTCAAACTTCTCCACTTATTCCGGCTGCAAACAAACAATATCTTGGTATTATCCACAAATTTAAAAAGCAAAATTTCATCTTATAGCGGCTCGATCGCGTTGTGAGGTATGCCCTGCGCGGGCCAATGCCCAATGCCCTGCGCGGGCCCATGCCCTGCGCGGGCCCATGCCCAATCCCTCCGCTTCGCGCTCGCCCTGCGCGGGCCCATCCCTCCGCTTCGCGCTCGCCCAATGCCCAATGCCCAATAAGCGACACCTAATCTTTCTGATAAATGCTGCATCTGCGGTGAAAAATCCTCATCCAAATTCCCCCCACCGCACCTTCCATATCACAAAAACTGTATCTTGTCAAATTCGCCTAAATTTTCGTTACAATTCTTAAACTATAAAATGCGTATTTTGCATAGGAAAGTTGTATGAATTGCATTGGTTGAGTTCGTTTATTCTACGATTTTAAAAGGTTTCAGCGTCTAAGTACAAAAAATAGTTATAGCACCCGTTGAGTATCGGAATTGTATGATAGCTCAAACGGCGCAAATTCGTCAAGTAAATGAGAATGGAATCAATAGTCAAGGGGGCCTATTTTTGGGGTTTTTCGGAGATTGATTGAACATTTAAAACAAGATTAGTTGTTTGATTATTTTTGCTTATCCAACAGCCTTGAGTTGTGCCGATCGCCCTCATCGCCCTCAAAAATAGAAATACGCTCGCTCTCTGCTAGAATTGATAAAACGAAGTCGTTATGAGTTTGAATAAATAACTGTGACCAACGAAACTGTAGAAAACCTAGTAATTATAGGCTCAGGCCCAGCAGGCTACACCGCAGCCATCTACGCCGGGAGAGCCAACCTCAAACCCGTAGTCTTTGAAGGCTACCAAATGGGAGGCATTCCCGGCGGTCAACTGATGACCACCACAGAAGTCGAAAACTTCCCCGGCTTTCCCGAAGGCATCACCGGGCCGCAACTGATGGATCGGATGAAAGCTCAAGCAGTGCGCTGGGGTGCTCAATTATACACCGAAGATGTAATTTCTGTTAATTTAAGCCAGCGTCCATTTACAGTGCGATCGGAAGACCGAGAAATCAAAACCCACACCATAGTAATCGCTACAGGCGCAACAGCAAAAAGGTTGGGTCTGCCTAGCGAACACGTGTTTTGGAGTCACGGCATTTCTGCCTGTGCGATTTGTGACGGCGCTACCCCAATTTTTAAAGGAGTTGATTTAGCAGTCATCGGCGCGGGCGATACCGCAGCGGAAGAATCTATTTATTTGACAAAATACGGTTCTCACGTAAATATGCTGGTGCGGCGCGATCGAATGCGCGCCAGCAAAGCCATGCAAGACCGAGTGCTGAGCAATCCCAAAATCACCGTGCACTGGAACACCGAAGCTGTAGATGTTTTGGGAGTGCCGGGGAGCAAAATGGATGGGTTGAGAATTAGAAATGTCGAGACTGGCGCTGAAACAGATTTGCAGGTGAAGGGATTGTTTTACGCGATCGGTCACACTCCCAACACTCAACTGTTCCAAGGTCAGCTAGAACTCGACGAAATAGGTTACATCGCCACCAAACACGGCACGGTAGAAACCAGCGTCGAGGGAGTTTACGCCGTGGGCGACGTGCAAGACCACGAGTTTCGCCAAGCCATTACTGCAGCAGGTAGCGGCTGCATGGGGGCGATGCTAGCAGAGCGTTGGCTATCGGTCAATGCTTTAACCCAGGAATTCCATCAAACCGAGGAATCCGAGCAGCCAGCCTCTGCGCCGGAAGCTCCAAAAGTCCGCAAAACCGATGAGAATTTTGATATCGAAGACACGCGGCATGAAGGAGGTTATGCTTTGCGGAAGTTGTTCCACGATAGCGATCGACTAATTGTGGTCAAATACTCCGCTCCGACTTGCGGCCCTTGTCACAGTCTCAAGCCGATTTTGAGCAAAGTCGTAGATGAGTTCGAGGGCAAAATTCACTATGTAGAAATCGACATTGAAGAAGATCCAGAAATTGCTGAAAATGCTGGCGTGACTGGTACGCCGACGATTCAGTATTTCAAAGACAAAGAATTGGTAGTCGAACTCAAAGGAGTTAAGCCGAAAAGTCAGTACCGCGAGTTAATTGCCAGTAATTTGTAGGACTTATATCGTTTCCGATAGCATCGGAATTATATATTTTAATCATTGATAGTGCGAGCGTCCCCGCGATCGATCGAAGTCGATCGCTCTTCGGGGAAGCTCGCATTATATAATTCCAATGCTACGGGCTTTGATATTACTCGCGGCTTGCCAGAAACGGGGTTTTTCACGAAAATACCTGTTGTAGCTCGATAACCCACAAAAAAACCCGGTTTCTTGAGTCGCAGCGGGTAGTTAGTATTCGGCGACTAAGGGAGAGAATTTTTGACTATTGCGGGTTTTTTAGCCTAGGTGCTACTAAAATCGAAAAGTCTCATATTTGTCGATCACAATTATGGCAACCGCGCCCGACACTTAGAAAATTCTTAATTGCTAAAACCCTTTCATCCCTATTCCTGATGACGTTGTACGGAAGCTCAGAGGCGACAGCACTAATGACTGATGACTGATGACTAATGACTGATGACTAATGACTTCTTCCTTCTTCCTTCTTCCTTCTTCCCTCTTCCTTCTTCCTTCATAAATATGACTCAAAGCCGCCTCCGACTGCCGCGATTGCTCAATGTTGCCTCAAAGTCCAGCTTGTCAATGAAAATGATGTGGGCGGGTTTGACAATAACTGCCGTGTTTGTATTGGTAGCCACTTTGTCTCCGGCCATGCAAGCTTGGGGATGGCTGCAAAATCCTACCGATGCTTTGATTAATCCGATTCACGAACCGCCGTCCGCGAATTATTGGTTTGGTACCAGCCGCAGCGGCTACGATGTTTTTTCCCGCACGCTGTTTGCTTCTCGCGCTGCTTGGCAAGTGGTGATTTTAGCCACAAGTTTGAGCTTGTTTATCGGCGTACCGCTAGGTTTGCTTAGCGGTTATTTGGGCGGTAAGCTCGATCGAGCGCTGTTATTTTTAATGGATACAATTTATACTTTGCCGGGGCTGCTGCTGTCCTTGACACTGGCGTTTGTAGTAGGAAGAGGAGTATTCAACGCTGCGATCGCCCTGAGCATTTCCTACATCCCTCAATACTACCGCGTAGTCAGAAATCACACCGCCAGCATCAAAACCGAATTATTTGTCGAAGCCGCGCGAGCAATGGGTGCAGATACTCAGACAGTGCTTTCGCGCTACCTCTTCCTCAACGTCATTCAAAGCGTACCCGTGCTGTTTGCCCTTAACGCCGCCGACGCCATTTTAACATTAGGAGGCTTAGGATTTCTCGGTTTGGGACTTCCAGAACAAACCCCAGAATGGGGACACGACTTGCGTTTAGCCTTGGATGCTTTACCTACAGGCATTTGGTGGACAGCATTATTTCCCGGTTTGGCAATGACTTTAATGGTAATCGGACTATCTTTAGTAGGAGAAGGATTGAACGAATTTGTTAACCCTCGGCTGCGAAATCAACAATAATTTGTCTCGCGGTTAAATTAATTTCCCGTCAGGAATTTAATTTTTTCTTCTTCTCTTTTCTTCCTTCGCGCTCTTTGCGTCTTCGCGGTTCGTTAAATAAGTATTATTTAACGTTCTGGCGGATCATAATCAGGTGAATTACTCGCCAGTTAATTACTAATTATCCAATTACCAATCTAAAATCGCCATACACAATCTATATGAGCCCCAGCTAAGGAATGAAAATTTAATAACTTAAGCAATTGCTCGTTACCAGGCTCTACCTCCTTCGCTCTCGCAACTTAGAGCATAGATGACTGTAGGAGGTGCTTAAGTTATTAAGTTTTCGAGCCTTACCTCACTCAGTGGAAAATTGCTATATCGTCAAAGTGCTATCACTCATCCAAACTTTGGGAGTGGTGACGGAATAGTTTTTATATCAATTCCAGTTGCACTTCTTATTATTGTTGACTGTTGACTCGATTTTATTATTCCGATGCAACCGGAAACGATATTATCTACAAAAAACACCAATCAGTTGGAAAGGATACTGACAAAATCAACTATATATAATCATATAATACCATAATATTAACAATAAACTTATTACAAAAATCATAAATCAACTTGACAAACATCTGCGTTTACATACCGTCAATCTATCTATCAAAATATTATCAAATAAATCAAAAACTTTGCTCAAAAATAAAAATTATTTCATTATACCTCTTCCATTTCCAACCTCGCCTATCGTGAAAAATATCTGCGTTTATCTGTGTTTATCTATCTTACATCTGCGGTTTGTATATCGATCCCCTGACTTAAGCAAGAAGTCTCTACTTCCCAAAAACGATCGACTCTAACTTGAGCAAAGCGAAGCAGGTAGTCGTGTCTCAAGTGAAAGGGGTAAAATTTGCCCGCTGTGACTTGCACCATTCAGAAGCTTATAGTGCTAAATCTGTAGTGTTCATTTTTAAGGCGATAGTTACTTATGTATGTATTAATTGGTGGAGCAGGAATGATGGGGCTGGATTTAGCCCAGCAGTTATTAAAACTCGGTCACACAGTTGCGATCGTCGATACCGACCCCCTTGCGTGTCGCTTTGCCCGTGAAAAAATTGGGGTGATGGCATTTGAGGGCAGCGCAGTCAGCACAACGGTTCTCCTCGAAGCAGGAATCAAACAAGCAAACGCAGTCGTTTCAGCCCTCAGAGATGATGCCTTGAATTTAGCGTTGATCACCTTGTCCAGAAGCTATGGCATTTCCCATATTGTGGTGCGAATGCGCGATCGCGAATTTTTGGAAGCCTATCGCCTCGCTCAAGCCAGCCACATTATCAGCACCACTGATTTAGCAGTCGCAACAATGGCAAATGCGATCGAATACCCGGAAGTTGAGTCGATGATGCACTTTGAGCAAGGACAAGTGGAGGTGCTGAAACTGCCCGTTCCAGGCGATTGCTATGTGGCCGGTCGCACCGTTGCTCACATTGCTCAAGACCCCCGTTTTCCAACGGGTTCGCTGATCATTGGTTATCAATGCCATGCCTGCGCCAATTTGGAGATTCCAAACGGCAACACCGTTCTGGAAGCAGGTTCTACGATCCTGGTTGTTACCCGTCCTGAGCTAGTTCACCCCATGATTGATTATTTGGGCCTTCGCGCTAGTCATCTTCCAATTTTAGAAGTTTCTCATCCAAATCTTTGATGTAGGGATCAACCAGGTTTTCGGGAATGATGCGCTTCCGTAGCGCATCGCTAACGGCCCCCTTTTCCGCTAAAAGCAATCGCCGTCGAATAGTATCTAACCCAGCCCGATCGCCCTTTGTGTGACTTGCTCGATGTTGATTGTAGAATTCGCGCAGCACACGCTCGGACTGTGCCACCCGTGCCTGATAGGATGCCCATAGCTCTTCGTAGACTGCCTTGGGCAATACGCCTGATTTCAGCAAACTATCTAGCTCGTCTTGAGCGGCCTTGCAAGCAATCAACTGAATCTGTAACTGTCCAGCTTCCTGCATGATATCAGAAACACGGCTAATTTTCAGGCGTTTGACAAGCCAAGGTAAACTTAATCCCTGCCCAACCAGAGAGAACAGAACGGCACCGAAAACTAGCGCAATAATGTTATCCCGTCCTGGTACAGTCAGCGGAATACTTACAGCCAATGCCATTGAAAGAGAGCCTTTAATGTTTCCTAAAAACAAAATATGCTGCCAGCGTAGGGGAATCGGACGATCGAACCACCGCAGACCAGCTAACAACGGATAGACCGAAAGAATCCGTCCCAGTTGATAGGCTAGGATGACGAACATAATAGATGGCAAAATGCTCCACAAAGTGCCTGGGTTAATTTCGATGCCGATCAGGAGAAAAATAAAAGTGTTGACACTAAACCCCGCATATTCCCAGAAACTCAATAACGTGATTCGATCCGAGGCAGACGAACTGCGAGGAAGTCCAAGGTTGCCAAAAATCAGTCCGGCGATGACCACAGCCACCGCACCCGACACTCCCAAAAATTGCGCGACTTGGAAGGTTCCTAATGCTAGAGCGACGGTTAGTAAGAGACTACTCAATCGATCGTTTAAACGAACAAATATCGGTAAGCTCAAGTAGCCGAAGATGAAACCCACGAGCCCCCCACCCAAGGCGACTAGGAGTAGTTCCTTCAGGCCTTGCACAGCGGTGAGAGATCCTGTCGCATAAATGACCAAAACCAAATTGAATGAAATCAGAGCAGCCGCATCGTTGAATAGGGTTTCTCCTTCCACAATGGTGGATAATCTCGAAGGCACACGGATATCCTTAAAAACCGCGATCATCGAGACAGTATCGGTGTTTGCCAAAATGACTCCGATCAGCAATGCGGGAATCCAGTCTAGCCCCAGTCCAAATTTAACCAGAACAGCGATAATTGCCGAGGAAAAGATCGAGCCTGGACCCGCTAGAAGTGCGATCGCTTTAAAGGTGCTGCGGAGACGGCTGATATCCGTATTGATTGCCGCTTCAAAAATCAGAATGGGCAAAAAAAGATTCAACACTAAAGAAGGGTCTAAACCAATTCGACGCGACAAGAGTTCTGTAATTGGCAGACCTGCTAGCACTAAACCCGTAACATAGGGAATTCGCAGTCGCTGAGCGATCAGGGCAACCGCTGTTGCAATCATCAGCAGAATGATTAGGATAATGACTAATTCAGGAATGTTCCCTGCCGCTTGGCTATCTGTTGCAGGATTGTTGCCCAAGGGGGTCTGTTGCGCTATAATCCACTCCATCATTGATACTCCTCCAATAAACTCGCTTTCCTCACAGAAATTGAGAGCTTAGCTACTGTTTGAGTCTACAGGAGACAGTTCACTTTTTTATGTACCTGCAATGTATGTAGTGTATTTAGACGAATGCCGATGAAACTGAAACAACTTCTATCAGTTGGTTGGACGCTCTAGGCGATCGTCTCAGGGAAAACCCATCTTAGTAGTTCAAAAACCTGAAAAAGAAACAGAAAAGCAACGAATAAATTAAAAATTTAAGGGATATGCAGCATCAATAATCAGCAGGTACAATTAACTTTGCCGGCGTTCTCAAGACAGATGCGGAGCGGAAATTTATCCTGATAGCGAAATACCCTAGCTATCGAGCCGCATGATTTAAACCAGAGTGGGGTATCGACCCCGGATACCTGCTTTCGGAGGAAGGGCTGTAAATAAATGTAACAAAAATCTTCACATAGCACCAGAGTCCTATTGTTTAACAGCTTTGAACGAACTCGGCAGCTTTTGGACGATCGCCAAACAGCAAGCACATCACTACACTCGGTAAGTTTCTTTTTTTTTAAGCGATCCTCCGCCCTCCCTTGTAGCAAAGTCTGCTGGGGTTTTGTTCTATCTGCTGGAAATCTTCCACACAACACCAGTAATTTTACTTAAAATTGATGAATTTGCTTTGTCAAAGCTTCACACTGTTAGGATATATTTAAAGTAAATGTGAAGTTGTGCTTTCGGGAAATAGCGAATTGTCTTGCTTGTGAAAATGGGCGTTAGCGAAGCCCTCGAAGAGGATCGCGCAAGTGCGAGCCGAAAGCCAGCAAATTTTAGAGACATTTGCTGCCGGGAGTTGCGCGACGGGTTAACTCTCAGTAGAATTTATCCGGGTGGTTTTTGCCACGCTCTGCCATAAACTCGTGTCCCACTGCTTAAATGAGAATGTGACGCTAATAACTTAATGTGATTTAATGTCGAAATTAAACCCAATTTCTGGGATTTGAGCTAACTTAACAAAGAAAGCCCCTGTTGCACTATTAAACCCGCAACGCTTCATTGGGGGAAATCGTCGGTTTCTACTTCAGAGCGGCCGACTTACAACTCAAGTTCGCAAGCTTTATTAGATCGCAGATTGTGTATGATTCAATTCAGGGAAACAGGGTAATGATGGGTGCATCTACAAAGATTTTATTGGTTTCAATTCCAGCAAATCAAAAATTGTCTGCTAACTCTCTGGCAGACTGCGCCGCAGCCGTTCACCCACATCAGCACAAAAAAACAGCGCCGTTCGATCGTACCCAGGTTTTTAGGGGCCTTTCTCAGGATTGATCGGAATCGGCCATGAGTCACTATTGTCAAGCTAAGCTGACAAAGTTTTCCGAGTTCTTGACAAAAATTGAAAATAACTTCCATTTTTTGTGAGAACGGCTACAATCGGAAGGGTCTTTGCCAGATCCGATTCTCACCATTTGGTGCTACGACTCTCTGCTGTTGCGTTGGAAGCAGCAAACTTACATCCGAGATGGCGAAAATTAGCCGTGCAACTATCATGTCTGACAACATCGTCACTCGCACGCTGCCGGCTTTCTCAAAAGTTCGACACCTCAAACACAAAAGTTAGAGGACTCAGTACCAGAAAACTGGTACGGGTAAAAGATCGAAGTACCGGGTAAAAAAAAGCCAGTATTTTGACCTGCGTGCGATCGTCGCATCTCTGGCATTCGTTTTTCTGGGTAAGGTATCGCAGATGAGGCGATAACTCGCTGTGAAAGAAAAAGCTGCACCCTCAATATAGGTTGCAACGTTAAAAATATGCGATAGATTGAATGTACTCGCTGCTTCTTTCAACCAGAAGTCGAAATTTGACTTGTAAAACTGGTGCTGTTTCGGTCAATGCTTCATTTAGCAAACTGAAAAGCCCACTATTTCTTACTGCGGAAATGCCAATACTGGCTAACTTGTCTAAACTACAAACAGACACTATTCCACTGTTATTTATTCTTTAATTCAGGAGCATGAGGAAGGCGGCATGACCCAGGCTAACACCGTACTCGAAACCACAATCACACCCGAAATGGAAACCATCGAGTTGCTTAGGAACGCCAAAAGCGTTCTACCCGAAAGCGAGTTGGAACTTTTTATCGACGAAGACGACGATCGAGAAGATTTTCTAGACAGCCCATCTGAAGAAGACGATACTAAAGTTGGCAAAGGTGTCAAAGCCCGCCGTCGGGCCCAAGCCAAGAAAAAGCATTATACAGAAGACTCTATTCGTCTTTACCTCCAAGAAATTGGTAGAATTCGACTGCTGCGAGCCGACGAAGAGATTGAACTCGCCCGCAAGATTGCCGATTTGCTGGAATTAGAGCGAGTTCGAGAACAACTCCTCGAAGAGTTAGACCGCGAACCCAAAGATAACGAATGGGCTAATGCTGTAGATATGGCACTGCCGGCATTCCGTCACAGACTCCACGTCGGTCGGCGGGCCAAGGAGAAGATGGTACAGTCAAACCTGCGTTTGGTGGTGTCGATCGCCAAAAAGTACATGAATCGCGGTTTGTCTTTCCAAGATTTGATTCAGGAAGGCTCTTTGGGTCTGATCCGGGCCGCTGAAAAATTCGATCACGAAAAAGGCTACAAATTTTCCACCTATGCAACTTGGTGGATACGTCAAGCCATCACCAGAGCAATCGCCGATCAATCCCGGACTATCCGCCTACCGGTTCATCTTTACGAAACCATCTCGCGGATTAAGAAAACTACCAAACTTCTTTCTCAGGAAATGGGCCGCAAGCCTACGGAAGAAGAAATCGCGACTAAAATGGAGATGACGATCGAGAAGTTGCGTTTCATTGCTAAATCCGCACAGTTGCCTATTTCTTTAGAAACTCCGATCGGCAAAGAAGAAGACTCGCGTCTGGGAGACTTTATTGAATCTGACGGAGAAACGCCAGAAGATCAAGTCTCTAAAAACTTGCTAAGAGAAGATTTAGAGAGCGTTTTGGATACTCTAAGCCCTAGAGAACGAGATGTATTGCGACTGCGTTACGGCTTAGATGACGGACGGATGAAGACCTTGGAGGAAATTGGTCAAATCTTTAACGTCACTCGCGAGCGGATTCGTCAAATCGAGGCTAAAGCGCTGCGGAAGCTGCGCCATCCCAACCGCAACAGCATCTTAAAAGAATATATCCGCTAGAGTATTTGTCTGGCATCACCCAAAAGAGTGATTGGCTCTTTTGGGGATCGAACCATAGCTTTTTTGGAAGCGATGGTTGTTAAACTTTTTGTGTTCGCTGCACTGCGAGTCATATCAATTCCGGTTGCACTCATACATGATGTTAACTGTTAACTGTTAACTGTTAACAGTGAATTTACTATTCCGATGAAGAGAGGATTTGATATCATATTATGTCGGGTCGATTAGCATCACAAAAACGGTTCGTAGTGTGGTCAATCGAACGGATATGAGATAGCTATTTGCTGCTGGTAAATTGCGCTGCTAAAAGGGCGCGGGCAAAATTTTGGGAGTTCTTTTGGGGACTCCCAAGCTTTCTATTGTCTAAACAATCTCAAGTGAAAAATTAGATTAGTTTAAAGCATTTTGCTCGCGCACTGCAGTTCAAAAACCCGGTTTCTCGATCGGAGTCACTCGAAGAGCAGCTACTCGCGTCAAAGAAACCGGGTTTTTTAATCTTAGTCAGATCGAGAAAAGAATGGCGTCCCAATCCTCCAATCTCCAATCTAAAATCGTACTAGATCACGCCCCAGAAGTGAAGCAGGCCTTGACCGGAAACCAATTCGATAATCACAGCGGCAGAGAAACCAATCATCGCTAAACGACCGTTCCAATTTTCAGCTCCTTCGCTGAAGCCCCAGTTCCAAGCGTTGCGTTTTTGTTCTTGCATAGTGCGAACTCTTTTTGTTAACTTTTGTAAGGCTTATGTAAATTAATATAACAGAAACTTGAAAAAAATGCAAGTTTATGATGTGTGAGATCGATCGCAAAGGCCGATCGACCTTGAGAATTTCGCCTAACGAGGGAAAATAGCCAACTCCGTATCCGGGTCAAACAAGTGAATCTTGTCATGGGCGACGGCCAGCCAAAGCTCCTCGCCAACACGGATCGATCGCTCAGGAGGAACCCGCACCTGCATCCGCACAGCCGGAGCATCAGTCAAACACACCCGCAAATAAGTTTCGTGCCCCAAAGCCTCCACAATTTCCACTTGTACAGACAGATTTTTGGTAGCAGGAGGGTGAATGCTCAGATGTTCGGGCCGGATGCCCAAAATTAGCTCTCGCCCGTCATATTGCTGTAGGTTTTTTGCCCAAATATCCGGTAAAGTAAAGCGAAATTGCGGGTGAGAAATCAACAGCGGGGCTGTAAACTGCACCGGCAAAAAATTCATCGGCGGAGAACCGATAAACTCAGCCACAAATAGATTAGCGGGCTTGTTGTAAAGCTCCAGAGGTTGAGCGACTTGCTGAAGCTGACCTGCATTCATAATCGCAATGCGATCGCCCATAGTCATCGCCTCAGTCTGGTCGTGAGTCACATAAATAGTCGTAGTTCCCAACTGTCGCTGCAACTGCACAATTTGCGATCGAGTTTCCGCCCTCAATTTCGCATCAAGATTAGATAGCGGTTCGTCCATCAAAAAAACTTCAGGATTTCGAGCCATCGCCCTACCCAAAGCTACTCGCTGCTTTTGTCCTCCCGAAAGTTGTTTCGGCAAGCGATTTAAAAGCGGTTCTATTTGCAATAATTGAGCTACCGCCCTAACTCTTTTGCCTACAGCCTTTTCCCGTTCCGAAAAATAGCGCAAACCCGGAGGAAGCTTGCGAGTTGCTCCAACTAAAAAGTCCTCCCCCAAAGTATATATTTGCTCTTTGTTTAAAGTATTAGAAGCCAAATAATTAATCAACTCTTTTAACTGATTTTTTATTTTTTCTGCCTGCACCAAGCTGCTTTTTTCTACCTCTGTCTCTGTCTCTGTCTCTTCTTTCCTCTTCCTTCTTCCTTCTTCCCTCTTCCTTCTTCCTTCTTCCTTCTTCCCTCTTCCTTCTTCCTTCTGAGAGCGACGCAATCCAAAGGCGAGATTATCGTAAACTGTTAAGTGAGGATAGAGAGCATAATTTTGAAACACCATAGCGATATTTCGGTCTTTGGGGGGCAAATCGTTGAGGAGACGATCGCCAATCCAAATATTGCCGGCAGTCAAAACTTCCAAACCGGCGATCGATCGCAGCAGAGTGCTTTTTCCGCAGCCAGAAGGCCCCACCAGCACCATAAATTCCCCGTCTTCGACCGTCAAGTTAATCCGCCGCAAAACGCTGTTAGAAGTTGAACTAGAGGCTTCGGGCGAGACACTTTCTGCGACGTTGTTTGCTTTTTTTTCCTGTTCTCCTTGGCGGAGTGGAAAACTTTTGTAGATATTTTCTAATACAACTTTCGCCATCAAACAATTTTAGATTTTATATTTTAGATTGGGAATTGGGGGAATTCGAGGCAGAGCCTCCAGGTATGTATTCCCAGGCTCTGCCTGGGAACAAGTCTTATGACTATTGACTAATGACTACTGACTACTGACTGCTGACTATTGACTGGTAATAACCTTAATAATTTTTTCACCGGGAGTGAGGTCAAAAACTCGATCGCCCGGAGCATCTTTCCCCCAAAAAGCTATAGCATCAGTAGTCGATCGCAGCAAGCGGCCAGAAGTAGTAAAAAGTTTAACATCCGTACCCGGAACAGATCGCAGCAAGCCAACCAAAGCATCTTTAGGTTCTGCGAAACGAAAAGCTTGAGTGCCAATTTCGCCGCGATTAGTAAGTCTGACAGAACCTGCGGGCATTCGTTTAGCCCAACCCAACTCCGAAAATAGCACCAGACTGTCTTCGGGATCGATCGTAATACAACCCACCAAAACTTCCTGCTTCCGCAACCTGGTTACTTGAGAACCTAGGGCGCTGCGACCCATTGGCGGCAGTTGTTCGTCATTAACATCAAACCGGAGAACTCGGCCTCCCGAAGTTGCGACGGCCACTTGCTCGCCAACTTTGCTCAGACTAGCGCTGCGAAGCCGATCGTCCTCCTTGAGTTTAACAACAGTCATGCCGCGATTAGTCACATCAGCCAATTCCTGCACCGGCAAACGTTTAATTTTGCCTTGCTCAGTCATAGTTACTAAATCCACCCCCTCCGAATTTTCCGGCAAAATAAAGTGTGCGATAGTAATTTCCGACAAAGCGCGATCCGTACTGTCTTTAGTAGCACTAGGGGATAACAAACCGACAATCGGCTTTCCTCGGTCTTTTGGATTGCTGCTAGGAATATCAGCCACTTTCAGCGGGTAAGCTTTGCCGTTAGGAGTTAAGACTACCAAAGTGCGATCGGTTTTAGTCAGCTCTGCAGTCACAATAAAATCTTCATTTTTTTCTAAAGCTGAAACCGATTTTTCGCGACTTTTCGAGCGCGGGCGATCGTTAGCCGGCAAGCGCCGCACGTACTGCTTGTGCGAAAATTCAACAATTGTTTCTTCAGGCTCTAGAACAGGCAATAAGTTAGGCTGAATTGTTGCCGGCGATAACTGCTTGAGTCCAGAATTTTTCTTACCAGCAAATTGTGTGTCTGTCTTGGCCGCGCGTCCTGTTTCCCTAGCAAATTTAGTGCGGCGGGGGTCAGCGTACTTGCGTTTGAGCGATCGCAATTCCTTCTTTAAAGCCTTTAAAAGTTCGCGCCTGTCGCTCAACAACCGCTGCAATTCTTGAATATTTCCCGTCAACTCATCCAGTTCGGCTTGCAAATGTTGCCTTTCCAAACCAGTCAGCCGGCGCATCGGCATCGCCAAAATCGCATCAGATTGACTTTCGCTCAAATCGAGGCGAACTTGGAAAGTTTGCTTAGCAGTAGTACCATCAGGAGAATTTCTGAGAATGTCGATCGTAGTATCGAGATTTGTCAAAGCCAACATTAAGCCTTGGACAATGTGACACCGACGTTCTGCCACCTGCAACTCGTAATTGTAGCGCCTGGTGATAGTCACTTCTCGGAAATCCAGAAATTCCTGCAACAATTGTCTGAGCGTCAACTGTCGGGGTTGACCGTTGACAATTGCCAGCAAAATCGCACCAAAATTTGTTTGCAGGTCAGTTTGTTGGTAAAGACGAGCTAGCACCGCTTCGGGAGTAAATTCCCGCTTGAGTTCAATCACAACTCGAATGCCATCGCGATCGCTCTCATCGCGCAAATCAGAAATACCGTCGAGACGGCCGGCATTCACCAAATCCGCCACCTTTTCAATCCAACTCGCCTTATTCACCTGAAACGGAAACTCCGTCACCACGATCGCCGTTTTAGTCCGCACCTTGCGATTACCAGGCACTTCTTCCACCCCAGCCACACCCCTGACCGCAATGCTGCCTCGACCCTTAGTGTAGGCATCAACAATGCCCTCTGTAGCGACGATTTCCCCTCCCGTCGGGAAATCCGGGCCCGGAATCAGTTCAATCAACTTCTCGTCCGAGACTTCGGGATTTTCAATCAAAGCAATTAAACCGTCTACCACCTCTCCCAAATTGTGCGGCGGAATATTAGTTGCCATCCCCACAGCAATCCCAGTACAGCCATTGAGTAACAGAAACGGCAACTGAGCCGGTAGTGCTGTCGGTTCCTGTTCGGAACTGTCAAAGTTAGCTGCAAAATCAACAGTTGCATCGCCGACTTGGGTTAGCATAGCTTCGTGGGCGATCGGTGCGAGCCTAGTTTCCGTGTAGCGCATCGCAGCAGCCGGGTCATTGTCCACCGAACCGAAATTGCCGTGACCCGCCAGCAAAGGATAGCGGCTCGAAAACTCCTGAACCATCCGCACCAGAGCGTCGTAAACCGATTGGTCGCCGTGGGGGTGATATTTTCCCAAAACATCTCCAACTACCCGGGCGCACTTGCGGTAAGGTCTGTCTGGTGTCAAACCGAGTTCGTGCATCGCATACAAAATTCGACGGTGCACGGGTTTTAAACCGTCGCGGACATCAGGCAAAGCTCGCCCGACGATCACACTCATGGCATATTCGAGGTACGATTGCTGCATCTCGGCGTGCAGAGGCGTAGAAATTACTTGCCCGGAAAGTAGGTTTAGTTGTTTGGCCATGAGTTCTTGTGTCCGTTAATTCCTGAGTGAAGACAGCCTCTGTCAATAATGCTCAGGTTGCCTGTCTCGAATGAAAAGCGTTTGCCTTCAAGCAAACCGATAGTTCGATAAAACCGCCCAGCAGGAGGATAAAAATAAATTTAACAGGTTAAAGCAAAATCAGAGTGCCGAAGACAGACAACACTTGCCTCTTACTCTCCACTCTTACCCTAACCTCTATATTGCCGACCGTTGCGATTACCTGTCTATTTACCGTCCGCCGCGAGAAGGTTGATTTACAGTCATGCTTTTATTTATAATCGCTCACAAATGCCGATCTTTGAGAATTCAGCAGTCAAAAGCTTTTCTCATGAGCTGTCCTAGTCTGACCTGCGATCGATCGAAGCGTCGATATTTTAAAGCAATGTCGATCGGTCTAAACTAAGAATTGCCCATCCTTAACAATCCCCGCTATGTTCCCTACTCCGAATGCTTCAGCGGCAGTACCTGAAACAACATTGCTTGATTTTAAGGGCAGCACATAAAACAATTGTCACACTACCACGACTATAAATCGCAGGCTTGACCCAGAAAAAAATCCTAAAAACCTGCTAATGAAGAATTTTGAAACTGTTGTCAGTGTCAGGGGGAACACCTCAATCAATGCAGTAAGTGTTTTTTTGACAGCCCATTTATAGTGCTGTCTGGCGATTGAGTATTATATAGGTCGATCGCCACCGCCTTGCACTCGCAAAAAAATGCTTGGCGACATAAATGAGATACTCCCTGGAAACTTTTAGGCATCTGTAGGCCATTTCGCCTACAAACCAGCGGGCCCAAGACAACCGAGTTGAAGGGAAACGCAATTCGCCGATCGGAGCCACCTAGTGCCATCTGTGATATAACTAGCTTGATGAAACAAGTTTTGACATAGATGAAATCCCCGTCCATTTTACGGCGGGGCAGATGTCAAAAGTATTGCAAACACATTCACAAAAAAGATGGCTATTTGTATGCAGCCGTATTGTTGCCCATCCTTTCCTCTCGCCTTCCCCGTGCTGAGTAAAGCGCCTTGGAAGCTGGTATCTAGGAGATCGCAAAGATGAAAACCGTTCTGATTGTAGAGGACGATTTGGTTAACGCTAGAGTTTTTTCTAAAATTCTGACTAAGCGGGGTGGCTTAGCCGTGAAGCACACAGAAAATGTTGAAGAGGTGATGCAGATTGCCGCGTCTGGAGAAGCTGATTTGATTTTAATGGATGTGTCTCTTTCACGCAGCGTCTATCAAGGAAAAGCTGTTGACGGTATTAAAATTACTCAACTGCTGAAAGCAGACCCGCAAACGGCCTCGCTACCAATTATTTTGGTAACAGCTCACGCGATGGCCGGTGATAGAGAAACTTTTCTAAATCAAAGTGGTGCGGACGGTTACATCTCTAAACCCGTGGTAGACCATCAAGAGTTTGTCGCTCAGATCAAGGCTTTGCTCCCTGATTGAGTGAAATATATAGCCTTTCTCGGTAACATGAGGTGCTAGGAGTGGGCATAGGGGATAGGCCAAACCGCGCATAGGCAGGAGTGGAAAGATCCCGCCTCACCAAGTTTGAGAACCGCTATACATGAAGGAGGAAGTTGGACAACGGATTGTGTAGCTGATCTAACGGATGTAAGGAAGAAGGAAGTTCGGCAACGGATTATGTAACGGATGTAAGGAAGAAGGAAGTTCGGCAACGGATTATGTAACGGATGTAACGGATGTAAGGAAGGAGGAAGTTCGGCAACAGATTGTGTAGCCGATATAACGAATGTAAGGAAGAAGGAAGAAGAAAGAAAGAAGAAGGAAGAAGGAAGAAGGAAGAAGGAAGAAGAAGGAAGAAGGAATTTTAATTGCATTGGATCTCAATGCTACATTTGTAGCAACAGCTCGCTATCGAGTTTGCACGGGCTGTATGTAACCAGCGGTGCGATCGATAGCGATAGAATATTATATCGGTCAATCTACCGGACAGGATATTAAAAAAAAGCTTTTTGTTGAAAAGCCACAGATGCTCCCTTTCACTATTTGTTATATCAAACACTTAAAACCTCGGAATTATAAATTTTTATTGAATTCTGACTTATATTTTTTGACGAATACACCTATTGCTTTCTTTTTTCCTTGTTTAAAGTCCGATCGCGCTTTTGGTAGCGAATTTGCCTGTGGAGAACACCAAGCTTTAAAGAAACAAACTTAATATTTTTACACCAGTGCCGAAACCGAAAAAAAATGCCACGCCGCCCGGTATTACGGGCGTGCGCGACAATTTCATAACTAAGATTACAGCCCTAAATTGGTTAAGGCTAAAGAAACCGGGTTTTTTACCAAATCAGTGAGCGAGTGGGAAAAATTGTCGAAAAAACCCGGTTTCTGACCACCCGCGAGTAAGTCCTGTATTACTCTTCGTCTTCGTCGAAATCGAAACCGATATCATCGTCCTCGTCGTCAGCCAAAACTTCTAACGAACCGTCATCACTTGAGCCGACAAAATCGTCTTCATCAACTTCAATTTCCTCAAACTCTTCATCAGGCTCAAGGTCAGAAACTGCTGCGGTATCGAAACTGCTTTCGATCGTATATTTGCGGCGGGCAGTACGGTCATCAAGTACCACATCCTCCTGCAAATCTTGGAAATCGTCATCAAACACGGCACCTTCAAAACCCGCATCCTGAACGCTGGCATCTTCGTAAGCATTGAAACCAGTACCGGCGGGAATCAAGCGGCCGATGATGACGTTTTCTTTGAGGCCTCGGAGCCAGTCGGACTTGCCTTCGATCGCCGCTTCCGTCAGCACCCTGGTGGTTTCTTGGAAAGAAGCCGCAGAAATGAAACTGTCAGTATTGAGCGAAGCCTTAGTAATTCCCAGTAGCACCGGAGTGTAATCTGCCGGAGCCCCGCCGGTAATCGACATTGCCTCGTTCACCTGCTCTACCTGCCGCAGCTCTACCAGCTCGCCCGGTAGCATCGTAGTGTCGCCGCCGTCTTCTACGCGGACTTTGTTGGTCATCTGCCGCACAATTACCTCAATGTGCTTGTCAGAAATATCTACCCCTTGGGATTGATAGACAGATTGCACTTCGTTTACCAAGAGGGTTTGCACCTGCTGGAAACTTTCCAAAGCTGCTTCAAATGTGGACTGGCGCTCTTTGAGAGCTTGGAAGAAAACTTCGAGAATTTCATGGGGGTTGGCGGGCCCGTCAGTCAGGGCTTCGGCTACACCTACTCGCTGTCCGTCGGAGACGATCGGATTCTGCCCCGGTAGCAAAGGATATGCTTCGATGCGGCCGTCATCTTCAACTACAGCCAGTTCGACCATATCTTCCTCGGTGGATACGCGGGCAGTCCCCGGACGGTGGGCCAAAATGCAGGCTTCCTTCGGCTTGCGCCCTTCCAGGAGTTCTTCAATCCGGGGCAAACCCTGGATGATGTCGCCTGTTTTCGCCCGCTCGAACACCAGGATGACTAAGTTGTCGCCCCGCTGCACCAAGTCGCCGTCATCGACGTGGAGGACTGCACCGGCGGAAACCCGGTAAGGACGAGCTATTCTGAGCACGATTTTTGCAGGTTCCGAGCCGTTCGAGGGTACGACCTTGACTACTTGGCCGGATTCTTCCAAAAACGTGCCGGGGGCGATTTCCGTACCGGCTACTAGCAGTTGACCGGGACTGAAATCTGGGGCGACGGGGAGGTCGATCGAAATCGAGTCGGCTTCCCGCATGACCAAGAGGCGGCGCACCGGCTCGTTTTGTCCTTCGCGGATGCCCCGAACCGTCCCTGCTTCTTTGCAGAGAATTTCGGTGCGGGCTACTACTGCGCCCGGAGCGATCGACTGTCCGTCTTCTACCAAAAGCCGCGTCTGAGTGCTGCCCTGGGTGGGGTCTGCCGACACGTCGCGCCGAACTACGAGGGATTCTAAAATCACTAACTGCAGGCGGAAGGTTTTGGAAACCGGCGGTGCTTCGTCGCTTTCTCCTGCCAATTCTTGAGAGAGGGCGGTGGAGTCGGAGACTGCTGCTGGGGAGTCATAATCGTTGTCCGACAAGGCGGTATCATCTTCTGGGTCTGGCAAAAGTTCGATATCTGCTGCCAGTTGCGGAGCTCCTGAACCAATTTCTAGGATGAGCTGAGTCCGCAGGAGTTCGAGTCCTTCTACTGATTTGACGCGCTCTCCGTCTTTGTAGGGGAGGCGCTGGACTGCTTTGAGGGCGATCGACTCGTTGAGCGCAGTCTGGGAAGGCACCGGCGGCTTGTCGGGAACAGGAAACTCTACGACTGGCCGCAGCAGCAATGCTGGGCCTTCGGGTGTTTCGATGTATTCCGCATAGGCGAGTTCTTCAGCAACTAAGCCGGGGAAGATTTCTTGACCCGCGTTGACAATTTGACCTTCGGTTGCCGAAAGTGGGGGGCGGTCAACGAGGTGCAGGGTTCCAGGTTTGATGACAATTTCCCGCAAAATATCATTTTTTTGCGTTACTTCTACTGCACCGCTGGTTTGGCAGAAGATATCTTTGACTACTTCAGTGCCGGCTTCGACGTACTGGCCATCTTCGACTAGCAATAGAGAGATGTCTTTGTTGACTTCGTGGCATTCTTCCGGTATCCACAGCAGGGTGCCGCCCTTGATGACTTCGAGTCCTTGTTTGGCTTTGCCGCGCTTTTGGACTTCGACGCCGGCGTATTTGACAATGCCTCCGGTGGCGGTGCGGTAGGTGTCGTCGAGCAGTTCGGCTACGACTTCGCCGTTGATGACTTTGCTTCCGGGAGTTGTTTTGAGCGAGAACCGCTGGTTGGAAGTTGTTTCGATCGTGTAATATTCTCGGCCGCCGGTGCTTTCGGCTCGGACGATGGCTTGGTCGAGCAATACTTGAGCGGTGATGATTTCAATTTCTCGCTCGTCGGCGATGCGGACTACGCCCCCGTGTTCGGAGACGAGTTTGGTTTCGGCGATGACGCTGTTTTCTGGAATTCGGGAGCCGTTTTTGACTGCCGGTTCCGCGCCGGGAGGGAGGTTGTAGACTTCTCCCGAGAGTATCCAAATCAGTCCGCCCCGGCTGGCGGTGCGGGTGGTGTTACCTTGGCGGTCGGTTTTTTCTTCGGGTACGATGTCGGCAAATTTGGCTTCGCCGGCTAAGTCTGAGGCTACGTCTGTGGTGACTTTTTCGGTGGTTTTGCGGGCTGCGCGTCCGACGATCGGCACTTGAGCCAATATTTGACCTTGGATGGCGCGCTGTCCGTCTTTGACCATGAGCGTGGAACCTTGGGCGATCGCCAGTTCAATCTTTAGTTTCTGATTTTTGGCTCCCGATTTGCCTTCCTCGAAGCCGTCGCCCTCGAATACGAGCTTGCCGCCGTTTTCGGCGATCAGGGCTTCTTCGCCGTGAGAAGTGCGGAAGGAACGGGTTCGCAAGTTCTTAAACTTTGCCACGCCCGGGAATGGGGCGCGTTCTTGTTTGGCGACTTCTCCAGTGAACACGCCTCCGGTGTGGAAAGTACGCATGGTGAGCTGGGTTCCGGGTTCGCCGATCGACTGGGCGGCAATAATCCCGATCGCTTCTCCCATGTCTACCATTTTCAGGTGGGCGAGGCTCCAGCCGTAGCAGCACTGACAGACGGAACGGGTGGCTTCGCAGGTTAGGGGCGATCGCAAATACACCTCGCCAACTCCTGAAGCGCCGATCGCGTCTGCGAGCTCTTCACTAATTGGCTGGTTGCGGACTGCCATGATGTTGCCGAACCTTACGATTTCTTTGGTTTTGGGGTGCACCACGTCTTTTGCAAACACCCGGCCGAGCAGCCTGTCTTTCAGGGGTATCAGCACGGTAGCTCCGTCGGTCATCGGCCGGACTCGAATGCCGCGTTGGGTGCCACAATCTACTTCGCGGACGATTACGTCTTGGGACACGTCTACCAGGCGGCGGGTCAGGTAGCCGGAGTCGGCGGTGCGGAGGGCCGTATCGACCAGTCCTTTGCGCGCTCCGTAGGAAGAAATAATGTATTCCGTGACAGTGAGACCTTCTCGGAAGTTGGTTTTAATTGGTAAGTCGATGATTTCTCCCTGGGGGTCTGCCATCAATCCGCGCATTCCGACAAGCTGCCGCACTTGGGAGATATTTCCCCGGGCACCGGAGAAGGCCATCATGTAGACCGAGTTGAGGGGGTCTGTGGCTCGGAAGTTTTTGACTACTTCGTCTTTGAGGTCTTCTGAGGTGCTGTTCCAAGTGTCGATTACTTTTTGGAAGCGTTCGACTTCGGTGATTTCGCCTCTGGTGTACCGCTGTTCGGTGATGCGGATTTCTTCTTCGGCTGCATCTAAGAGTTGTCGTTTGATTGGTGGTACTTGCAGGTCGTCTACGCTGATGGAAACTCCGGCGCGCGTAGCAAAGCGAAAACCCAAGTCTTTGAGTTTATCTGCCATTTGCGCGGTGCGGGCAGTTCCGTATTCCATGAACGACCAAGAGATTAATTTTTTGAGCTGACCTTTGTCAACAACTCGGTTGCGAAAAACAATTTCTTTATTTTCTTTGTATTCAGTCATTTGTTTGCTGTTAGTAATTTACTCGTCAGTCATCAGTTTAGAAACCGGGTTTCTGAGAATATTTCTCCTCACCAAGCCCAACCTGTAGAAACCCGGTTTCTCGCTCCTGGCACATCACTCATCGGTCATCAGTTCAGAAACCGGGTTTCTGAGAATATTTTTGGTCACATAACCCAACCCTTAGAAACCTAGTTTCTCGCTTCTGGGACATGGGTCATCGGTCGTGGGAGTAAAACCGGGTTTCTGAGAATATTTTTGGTCACATAACCCAACCCTTAGAAACCTAGTTTCTCGCTCCTCGACTGACCGATCGCCTATTACCCGCTGTTATTTCCCAATTTTCCTATTCCTAGTTATTAATGACCGATTCGATCGTTTGGTGATAGATAATTCGACCGGGAGTAGTGCGAATAAACTGATTGAGCAAGTTGCCTTCTTTGTCTTCTCGAATCCGGCGGAACTTGAATTCTTTCGTGACCGTACCGTCGGTCGATCGTTCTAGTTTCAGCGGTTCTCCTTCTGGTTCTATATTTTCTATCGGGCCTTGAAATCTCACCCACACGTAGGAATGCAAGTCAACAACTCCTTGTTCGTAGGCTACAACCGCATCGGTGAGGTTAGAGAAATAGTGACCTGCTCCTTTTTGAGCGTCGCGATTTTCCGCTGTCAAGTAATAGCAACCGAGCACCATATCTTGCGAAGGAGTGACAATTGGTCTTCCGGTTGCGGGCGACATAATGTTATTAGAAGCCAGCATCAGCAAGCGGGCTTCCGCCTGAGATTCCAGAGACAAGGGCACGTGCACGGCCATTTGGTCGCCGTCAAAGTCAGCGTTAAAAGCCGGACAAACTAGCGGGTGAAGCTGAATCGCCCTCCCGTCTACCAAAATGGGCTCGAAGGCTTGAATTCCCAAACGGTGCAGGGTGGGGGCCCGGTTCAGCATGACTGGGTGTCCTTCAATCACTTCTTGAAGCACCTCCCAGATGCTTGGGTCGCTGCGCTGGATCAATTTTTTGGCAGCTTTGATGTTATTGACCAATCCTTGGCGGATCAGGCGGTGGATGACAAAGGGCTGGAAAAGTTCGATCGCCATTTCCCTCGGTAAACCGCACTGATGAATTTTCAGTTTCGGCCCCACCACAATCACCGAACGTCCAGAATAGTCAACCCGTTTCCCGAGCAAGTTTTGCCGGAAGCGGCCTTGTTTCCCTTCAATAATGTCCGACAGAGATTTCAGCGGGCGGTTGTTTGCGCCCACGACAGTCCGGCCGCGGCGGCCGTTGTCAATCAGCGCATCCACAGCTTCTTGCAGCATCCGTTTTTCGTTGCGGATGATAATTTCCGGCGCTAGGATTTCTTGCAATCTCGCCAAGCGGTTGTTGCGGTTAATTACTCTCCGATAAAGGTCGTTGAGGTCGCTCGTTGCAAAACGCCCGCCGTCTAGCTGTACCATTGGCCGCAAGTCTGGGGGAATCACCGGAATCACCGACAGCACCATCCAATCGGGATGAGAACCCGTAGCGATAAAGTTGTCAATTACCCGCAAACGTTTGATTAACTTCGCTCGTTTTTGACCTTTAGCATTAGCAATATCTTCGCGCAGCTTTTCCGCTTCGCTTTCTAGCGGAATATTTTGCAGCAAAACTTGCAAAGCTTCAGCACCGATTCCTACTTCTACGCCGGTCAGGGTGGAATCTTCGCTGTAAAGTTCATCTTCTATTTCCAGCCAAGCATCTTCTGTGAGCAATTGCTTGTATTGCAACTTTTCAGCATTACCAGCATTCAACACAACATAGGCATTGAAATAGACAATTTGTTCGACATCTCGCAGCGGCATATCTAACAGAATCGCCATGTAACTGGGGATACCTTTGAGATACCAAACGTGAGCAACTGGAGCTGCTAATTTGATAAATCCCATGCGGTGGCGACGGACGCGAGATTCGGTTACTTCAACACCGCATCTCTCGCAAACAATGCCTCTATGACGAACTCTTTTGTACTTGCCACAATGACATTCCCAATCTTTTGCAGGCCCAAAAATTCGCTCACAAAACAACCCGTCCATTTCCGGCTTTAATGTTCTGTAATTTATGGTTTCTGGTTTTATGACTTCGCCAGTTAGCTGACCATTGGGTAAAGTTCTCTCTCCCCATTGTCGAATTCTTTCAGGTGAAGCTAACCCAATCTTTACATAATCAAATCGTTGTTCTATCTTAGCCATTCTTGACTCCAATCGATGATTTACTTGAAATTATTTGCTGTAATTTATCTGTTTTGATTGATTGTTTGGCGCTTAAATCAATGTCAGACTCCTTTATATGTGGCATTAGTTTTAATGTCATAAATGACATTTTTGGATGCTCCCAATTCGCGAGAAATCTTAGTTAGCAAGAGATTCTCCAGCTTTAATGCGTTCTCGCACATCCTGTGCTTGAGCAAAAGTCAGTTTGCGATCGAGATATCCACCCATGTGAGGAATCGGAATCTCTTCGCCTTCTTCCTTCCATGTCAGGTGATACTTAATATTGTGTATAGTTATCGGATTTACGCTGTATGCTTCAGCTATATCCTTCATTCTCTCTCCTGCTGCTAGTTTTTGCCGGATTTCTCGCACCTTTTCCCAGTCTAATTTTGCATTGGAAAGGGGATGACTTTTTCCTTGGGTGCGTCCTTTTTTTGAAGCATCTAAGGCCTTTTGGGAACGAGTACCAGCCCAGAGGTGTTCTGGATTTATACAACTGGGAGTATTGCAGGTATGACAAGCATCCATATATGTGGGAACTTCATATCCTAATTTCTCTGCTAAAACAGCACGAGTAACTAATTTCAACTTCCCATTTTTCCAATATCTGCCATAGCCTGAACAATCTTTTCCGCCTTGAAAAATTATGCAGCCGTTGTCTTGAATTTCTCCTAAAAAATGTGGAGAAACTGTGGTGAAGTTATCAGGAATATTTGTCTGAACGATCTTAGTAATAGTTTCATGTTGTACCCCATACTCTTTTGCTAGGTGGTTCTTGACTTTTTCCGATAAATATTTAGTCTGAATTTCTCGCAGTTGTACGATCGACAATTTATCAATTCCCGGAATACTTTTGCGTCTGGGAGTTTGGCGTTAGCGCAGCCCTCGAAGAGGATCGCGCCCCATCATCTGTCCCGTGTTCTCAGCGGCAGACCCCGCTACAAGATGTTCCGGGTTGATGCAGCTTGGGTTGTCGCAGGTGTGGTAAACAAAATAACCGGAATCTAGGAATCCTGCTATTTTTGATTCGAGGACTAATCGGTGGACTAATACCGTTTTCCCCGACATCCACTTACGCCCGTAACCATTGCCAAACTCACTACTTTGCCAGTTAATACAGCCTGTCTCCCGATCGAATTCTCCTTCAATTCCGGGGATAACTGTTAAAATAATCATGTCAGCGCATCTCCTTGTTAGAGCGTTGATTCGCCTCAGTAGTGGTACGAACACTGCTGAGGCATTTTTATTCGAGATTGTCGATTTTAAATTTTAGATTAAATATTACTAAAAAATCTAAAATTTAAAATCGAAAAATCTCAAATCCCTAATCTTCGTCTTCGTCGCGAGAAAGCGATTCGTAAGTAGGCCTAGAGGGCGATCGCCGCCCGCCAGCATCCGCCATCAAATCCACCTCAACGTGCTCGCTGCCTTCGTCGTTCGTATTCACTTTGTGCACGGCAATGTCCAAACACAAAGACTGCAACTCCCGCATCAACACTTTGAACGATTCCGGCGTACCGGGGCGCGGGATGGATTTGCCCTTGACGATCGCGTTTAAAGCCTCGTTTCTGCCCTGCATATCGTCCGACTTGACTGTCAGCAACTCCTGCAAGGTGTAAGCGCAGCCAAAGGCCTCCAAGGCCCAGACTTCCATTTCCCCGAACCGCTGTCCACCCTGCTGCGCTTTGCCGCCCAAAGGCTGCTGCGTCACCAAGGAGTAAGGCCCGGTGCTGCGGGCGTGGATTTTGTCATCTACCAAGTGGACGAGTTTGAGCATATAGGCGATGCCGACTGTGATTGGGCGATCGAACGCTTCCCCAGTTCTGCCGTCATAAACTATAGTCTTGCCTGGGTGTTTTTCGTTAAACACCCAAGGCTTGCCAGTTTTTTCCCGCGCCTCTTCCAACTTGCCGTGAACGGTTTCCCGCGACTTTTCAGCGCCGTGCATTTCGTCAAACGGCACCATCTTGAACCGCATCGACAGATTTTCGCCCGCCCAGCCTAGCAAGCACTCGAAAATTTGACCGACGTTCATCCGCGACGGTACGCCCAAGGGGTTGAGCACGATGTCAATCGGAGTGCCATCGGGCAAGTAGGGCATATCTTCCTTCGGCAGAATCCGGGATACGATGCCTTTGTTGCCGTGGCGGCCGGCCATTTTGTCGCCGACTTGAATTTTTCGTTTTTGGGCGACGTAGACGCGGACGACCATGTTAGCGCCGGGGGGCAGTTCATCGCCTTGTTCGCGGGTAAAAACCCGCACATCTACGACGCGGCCTTTTTCTCCGTTGGGAACGCGCAGCGAGTTGTCGCGCACGTCGCGAGCTTTTTCACCGAAGATTGCTCTGAGCAGTTTTTCTTCGGGGGGTTGGTCGGATTCGCCTTTGGGGGTGACTTTGCCGACTAGGATATCGCCAGATTCTACCCAAGCGCCTTTGCGGATGATGCCTCCTTCGTCTAGCTGGCGCAGGGCGTCTTCGCCGACGTTGGGAATTTCGCGGGTGATTTCTTCGGGGCCTAGTTTGGTTTGGCGGGCTTCGATTTCGTATTTCTCGATGTGGATGCTGGTGTATACGTCTTCGTACACCAATCGCTCGCTGATAAGCATTGCGTCTTCGTAGTTGTATCCTTCCCAAGGCATATAGGCTACGAGGATGTTGTGACCGAGGGCGAGTTCTGCGCCTTCGGTGGAGGAACCGTCGGCGAGGACTTGACCTGCTACGACACGATCGCCCTCATAGATTAGGGGGCGCTGGTTCAAGCAGGTATCTTGGTTCGATCGCTGGTATTTTTGCAGTTCGTGTTCGATGCAGCCGGCGTATTTTTGCTTCCAAACCGAAGGCTGTCTGACTTTGAGTTCGTCGTACTCACGAATCAGGAAATGTTCTTCGCTGGAATTAGACTCGGCATCTGGTGCCAGGGGCTTGACAATAATCCGGGTCGCATCGATGTAAATGACTTCGCCGTCAATCCGGGAAACTACCACCATCCCGGAATCTCGCGCGGCCTGAGCTTCGAGACCTGTACCGACGAGGGGGCGTTCGGGTTTGAGCAGCGGCACGGCTTGCCGCTGCATATTCGACCCCATCAGAGCGCGGTTGGCGTCGTCGTGTTCCAAGAACGGGATCAGGGAGGTGGCGACGGAGACGATTTGTACGGGTGAAATCGCCATGTAGTCCACCTGCATCGGGGTGGTGGTGGTGAATTCTTGGCGGTAGCGGACGGCTACGGTTTCGCCCAAGAGGTTGTTGTTTTCGTCGAGGCTGATGTCTCCGGGGGCGACGCGCAAGTCGTCTTCTTCATCGGCTGTCATGTAGATGGGGGCTTTGTCCCGCAGCACCTGTCCTTTTTCTACTGGGTAGAATGGTGTTTCGATGAAGCCGTAGGGGTTGACGCGGGCGTGGGTTGCTAGGGAACCGATCAGTCCGGCGTTGGGGCCTTCTGGTGTTTCGATCGGGCAAATCCGGCCGTAGTGGGACGGGTGAATGTCCCGCACTGCGAAACCTGCGCGTTCGCGGGTCAGACCTCCAGGGCCGAGGGCGGAAAGCCGGCGTTTGTGGGTCAGTTCTGCGAGGGGATTGGTTTGATCCATGAACTGCGATAGCTGCGAGGAACCGAAAAATTCCTTGATTGCTGCTACCAGGGGTTTGGGGTTGACTAGGGAGGCGGGGGTGAGGGAGTCTGCGTCGGAGACTGTCATGCGTTCGCGGATGATCCGTTCTAGGCGGTTGAGTCCGACTCTGACTTGGTTTTGCAGCAGTTCGCCGACGCTGCGGACGCGACGGTTTCCTAAGTGGTCGATGTCATCCGTCGAGCCGATGTCGAATTCGAGGTTGATCAAATAGTCGATCGCCGTCAAGATATCTTGGGATGTCAGCACTCGCACCGTGTCGGGGACTGTCAACCGCAGTTTTTTGTTGAGTTTGTACCGGCCGACTTTGCCTAAATCGTAGCGTTTGGGGTCGAAAAAGCGGGAATTGAGGAGCTGTTCTCCTCCGGCTACGGTGGGGGGTTCGCCCGGTCGCAGTTTGCGGTAGAGCTCCATTAGAGCTTCCTCTTCGCCGAACTGTCCTTCTTTTTCGATGGTTTTTTGGAAGTATTCGGGGTGGCGCAAACTGTCGTAGATTTCGCCGTCTGTGAGTCCTAGGGCTTTGAGGAGGACTTGGGCCGATAGTTTGCGGGTTTTGTCGATTCTGACCCAGACTAAATCGTTTTTGTCGGTCTCGAATTTGAGCCACGCGCCGCGGTTGGGGATGAGACTGGCATTGTAGGTGCGGCGGCCGTTTTTGTCGGTTTCCGATTTGTAGTATACGCCGGGGGAACGGACGATTTGGTTGACGATTACTCGTTCCGCGCCGTTGATGATGAAGGTTCCCCGTTCTGTCATCAATGGCAAGTCGCCGATGAAGACTTCTTGTTCTTTAATTTCGCCTGTTTCTTTGTTGATCAGGCGGGTTGGTACGTACATTTGTACCGAGTAGGTGCTGTCCCGGCGCTTGGCTTCGTCCACGTCGTATTTCGGGCGCTTGAGTTTGAAGTCTTTGCCCATGAAGTGCAGTTCTAGTTTGCCGGTGTAGTCTGAGATCGGGGAGAAGCTGTCGAGTTCTTCGATCAGTCCGGCTTCTAAGAACCAGCGAAAACTTGCCCGCTGGATTTCGATCAGGTCGGGCAAGGTGAACGCGAATTCTGTGTAATCTTTAGTGATCATGGGTGTCCTTTTTCCGCTGTGGCTCTAGCTTTTTACATTGCGCCAAGGCTTGGCGTTTTTACTTTGTTGTGTTTTTTTGATGGATTGTGTGAGAGAATGTATATGATATTTTGGATCGCGATCCGACTTTTGCAACTGTTATTTGTGCGGGTTGCTCGCATTCGTTTTGTGCGGATTTACGCTTGATTGAGATGTTTTTAGAACCGATATTTTGCTGTTTCAGGGTAAACTCCCCATACATTCGACTCCTCAAATTGACTCGAAAGCTATTGCCAAATTACTGAGGTTCCAAGTGTCTCCCTGTCTGTAAATTTGACTGTGTAAGGAAAGAGTTTTTGCTGGAAGTTTTGGCTAGCGTTGGGACGGCGTGCTGGCCCGATTGCTGGCAGTTCGCCGACTGCTGCGATCGCGGGGATAGTCAGCCAAAGCTCGATCGGCTGGTTCTATTATTATAGGACGCAAATTCGATCGCGTGCCGTCAACGTCAAAGGAATCTCAGGGTGAGGATGAATCCGGTTTTTAGGGCAAACAAAATATAGATGAGATTACCCCTTACCCCGAAGGCTTGCCTCTAAATCGATTAGTTTTCCTCGTTTCCTTGTTCTATAGCGAGTGAAAGGCCAAATAGCTGACAGGCATTTTCGGTTGTCTGCCGCGACAAAGTTAAAAGAGAAACTCCTCTCAATTTCGCAACTTGCTCGGCTACGTAGTATACGTAAGCTGGTTCATTACGTTTTCCCCGCTGGGGTGCGGGGGCGAGAAAAGGGCAATCTGTCTCAACTAGGATGCGATCGCTATTTACCATACAAGCTGATTCTTGTATTTGCAAGGCTTTTTTAAAGGTGACTGTGCCGCTAAAACTGATGTAGAAACCCAAGTCTAAAAACCACTGGGTTTCTTCGGGCGTACCTCCCCAGCAGTGCATCACTCCCCGCACCGGGCCGCGTTTTTCCCAAAAGTTCCGCAGCATTTCGGCCATTGGGGCGGCAGCGTCGCGACAGTGGATGATGACTGGTTTGTCAAGTTCCCTGGCGATTTCAAGCTGTGCCTCAAACACTTTAAACTGGTGTTCGCGATCGTCAGCTTTAAAAAAGTCGAGTCCGGTTTCGCCGATCGCCACTACCCTAGAGTCAGAACTTGCCTTTTCGCGAATCATATTCGCAGTTTCGTCTTTCCACTTGGCGGCATCTAGGGGGTGAAGCCCCACCGCAAACGAGACTTCTGGAAATTGATCGGCAATTGCTTGAATTGAGGCAAACTCTGCAGGTTCCACACAAGAATGAACTAGCCGAACCACACCAGCTTCGCGCCAGCGTTGTCGAATAGTTTCTAATTCAGACTTGTAAGTCTCAAAGTTGATATGAACGTGAGTGTCAATGAGCTGCATGGGGGAAGCAGATTAGATTTGATACCAGAGCATCCGAGTTGTTGACGGGAGAGTGGGGGATGGGGAGAAGGGGGGATGGGGAGAAGGGGAGATGGGGAGAGTGGGAGAGTGGGAGAGTGGGGGAATGGGAGAGTGGGAGAGTGGGAGATGGGGAGATGGGGAGAGTGGGAAAAATTCTCTTTCTTCCTTCTTCCCTCTTCCCTCTTCCTTCTTCCTTCTTCCTTCTTCCGACGGACTTACATCCGTTACATCCGTTACATCCCGTACATTGCTCGTTGCCGAACTTCCCTCTTCCCTCTTCCTTCTTCCTTCTTCCCTCTTCCTTCTTCCTGATCTTAGGATGCTGCTTGTGTTTCGTGAGGCTTTAGGGTTCTTGCCAAGCGGGACTTTTTGCGATCGCCGTTGTTGCGGTGGAGTACGCCTTTTTTGACAGCTTTGTCAATTTTGCTGTATGCCTCAGACATCCGCTGCTGAACTTCTTGCATCAATTCAGGAGAAGGAGTTGCGGCGTACTTTTCGACGGCTACAAAATACTTCTTCATCAAAGTTTTGACCGCTGACTTGTAAGACTTGTTGTACAAGCGGTTGCGCTCGGCGATTTTGACTCGTTTGATTGCGGACTTAATATTTGCCATAATGTCAGTTGCTGGAAGTAGGTATTCATTGATACATCCCCGTCTGGAGAAAGTCTCCAGACACGGGAATTTTGCGACAAGCTTTTCGGGAGCGAGCCACAAAAAGCTTGATTTTTAAAAGCTGAGTCTGTTGATTTGAGGTTGAAAATTTTAGATTTAGTCCGCAGGTGAACCTGAGATCTCGAACCAAAGTCTAAAATTTTGAGTTCTCCACGACTCACGACCAGGCGAGTGTCGGGGGCTTCCGTTTTTGGGCGGGTCGGACAGCCACTACCGCTAGCTCAGATTGAGCTCAGTCTGTGGGTACTTTCGGGCGACGCAATAATTTTTTATTGACTCATTTAACTGCCAATTTTTTATCCCTGACGATACCCAAAGGTATGATACAGGTGTTACACAGGCTAGTTGCGGGCGATCGACCGTCACGAGTTAAAGTTACGGTTTCTGACACGCAATTTTCAATTATACAATAATTTGGCGTTTTTCTATAAAAAAAACTATCTGGTGTTTGAAAAACTAATATAGCATCTATTCTGCTTAAAATCCCAATTCCCGGAAAAATCCAAGTTAAACTATAACAAAGAATACGGGTTATTTGGGCTTCTTGCTGGATCACTCATCGAATCGAAGGAAGAAGGAAGAAGGAAAAGGGAAGAAGGAAGAGGGAAGTTCGGCAACGAGCAATGTACGGGATGTAACGGATGTAAGTCTGTCGGAAGAGGGAAGAAGGAAGGGGGAAGAAGGAAGGGGGAAGAAGGAAGAGGGAAAAAATCCCCCTCTCCCCTCCTCTGTGTCCCTCTGTCCCTCTAGATTCTCCCCCTCTCCCTCCGCACCCGGTTCTCTGGCGAGCAATTTCCCAGGAAGGTTGTGGCTTGTCCTCGGTGTTGCAAAATCCCGACAGAGATTTAAGCGCTGCATTGAAGCCTGTGAAAATGCCACGAGTCTGGCAGTTTAAGCTTGTGGACTGGTGGTGGCATACTTTTCTAGGATATATTCACAAAAATCCCAAATTGTCAAGCAAATGTTAGCTATACAGGCGGGAATCCCCAAACCATAACCGTTTCGGATTGGTGTTAAAATGAAAAACCAGCACTAATTGTAATAATTCTGGTAGAATATTCATATCTTGGATCCAAGAATAACAATCTGGGTCTAAGTAAAAAACTTTTCATGTGACAAGTGGGGCGGGACGTGTTCCTCACTATAAAACGCAGTAGAGGGAAACAATTGGAGTACCTTGAATGAAGTTCTAGATATCCTTAACCGGACTCTGAAGCCCACACCAACCCGAAGGGTATGGTGTGGGAGCGTCACTGAATTATTGACGGCATTCCTAATCTCCATGCTGCGAATTATTACTCAGTGGGTTGAGGCGCAAGCTGAACTGCGACGAATCTGCGATCGCACCCATGACGAACTTATTGTTCATAAAGAAGCCACCGTGCGGGAGGTGCTGCAAGCTGTAAGGCGTAGAGGCGATTTGGCCCTGCTTCACTACACTGCTGAATTCGATCGCATGACTCTAAATGTGGAAGATTTGCGGGTGAGCGGCGCCGAATTGGATGCTGCTTACCAACAGGTGTCGAAAGAATTATTAAATGCGATCCGCACAGCTTGCAAACAGGTAGAGGCGTTTCACCGACAGCGCGTACCCAAGTCTTGGGTGCAGTTTGGTGATGACGAAATTGTTTTGGGCAAGCGCTACACACCGGTCGATCGCGCGGGAATTTACATTCCTGGCGGTCAAGCGTCCTATCCTAGCTCGGTAATCATGAATGCGGTACCTGCAAAGGTCGCTAAAGTTCCGAGAGTGGTGATGTGTACTCCCCCCGGACAAGAGAAGAAAATGAATCCTGCGGTGCTTGTAGCGGCTCAGGAAGCGGGAGTTGATGAGATTTATCGAGTGGGCGGGGCACAGGCGATCGCGGCTTTGGCCTATGGTACGGAAAGTATTTCCAAGGTGGATTTAATCACCGGGCCGGGAAATATTTACGTGACGCTAGCGAAAAAACTGGTTTATGGAACGGTGGGAATCGATTCTCTGGCGGGGCCGTCGGAGGTGCTGATTATTGCTGATAGTTCGGCGAATCCCGTACACGTAGCTGCGGATATGTTGGCGCAAGCCGAACACGATTCGATGGCGTCGGCGATTTTGCTGACGGCGGATTCGGTGCTGGCGAGAAAGGTGGTGGCTGAGGTAGAGAGACAGTTGACAAATCACCCGCGCCGGACTTTGACGGAAAAGGCGATCGTTAATTACGGTTTAGTGGTAGTGGTTGATTCTCTCAAAGCGGCGGCGGAACTGTCTAACGAGTTTGCGCCGGAACACTTGGAATTGCAAGTGGCAGAACCCTGGGATTTGCTAGACCAAATTCGGCACGCGGGGGCGATTTTCTTGGGTTTATCTACACCGGAAGCTGTGGGTGATTATTTGGCGGGGCCCAATCATACTTTGCCGACTTCTGGGGCGGCGCGCTATGCTTCGCCGCTGGGGGTGGAAACTTTTATGAAGCATTCGAGTTTGATTGAATATTCGCCGACGGCGCTGAAGAAGGTTAGTAAGGCGATTGATGTGTTGGCCAAAGCTGAGGGTTTACCTTCTCATGCTGATTCGGTGCGGTTGCGGACTGAAAATGAGGGAAAGAGTGAATTTTAGATGGTAGAGTTGAGGCTGGCGATCGGGATTTACGCAATTCGGGCTTAAGAAACCCGGTTTCTTCCAATATCTTGCTTAAATGACGCAATTATGTTAAGAAACCGGGTTTCTGTGTTGATGATGATGTGGCCCGGTAGCGCGAAGTTGTGGAAAGTAGCCGATAATTAACGCGAAGTTTAAAGTCTAATATCTGAGATTTATAAGGTGCATTATATTGAATACTATTTTGGTGGCGATCGACAATTCAGAGTTAGCGACTCAGGTATTGCAAGTTGTAGGGCAATTTCAGCTAGAACCGAGGGCAAAGGTGATTCTAGTTCATGTTGTGAGTTCTGGTACGTCGGATTTTGATGCGGCGGTCGATCGACCTCACGCTCAGGGAAAGGAGATTGCTTACCGAGAAGTGGAGAAGTTACTGCAATCTTATCAGCAAAAGTTGCCTTGTCAGAGCGAGTTAGAGATTGTTTCGGGGGAACCGGCGCAGGAGATTTTGCGTTTGGCGAATATTTATAAAGCAGACTTAATTGCGATCGGCTGTCGGGGTTTGACTGGTGTCAAGCGAATTTTGGCAGGTTCGGTGAGTGCTGAGGTTGTGGCTGAGGCTCCTTGTTCGGTGTTGGTGGTGCGATCGAGGTAGGGGAATTGAACCGCAGGGGGAGAGGCGGGAGGCTTCTTGCACAGTAGCTAAAACTTGTACGGTGCGTCAGCTAAGAGTTATAATTTCACACACTCAGATATAATTGGGCGTAGTTTTTTAAACCGTTAAAAAAGCACTTTCATTAAAATTCACTAACTGCAAAGGCTATGAATAAAAAACCGCATCGCTTGATTCCGCAAGTTCTGGCTGCTGGTTTGACCCTGTTTGGGGCGGCGGGTTGTTCCCCTGTCTATTTCAGTCAAGGACTTGCTCGCGCAAATCAAGGAGATTTCAAGGGTGATCTGGCTGATTATAATAAGAAAATAGACTTTAATCCCAACTATGCTATTGCCTACCGTCGGAATGAACTCGATGAGATGCGTAGACTAGCGAACAAAGAAGACTGGCTCACAGGTTTTTTGAGGGAATTCGGCGATTCTAAATTAGGCTTGTGGATGATAATTGGGGCGGCGGCTGGTTTAGGTGTCTATTACAAACTAGCTCCTACATTCGCTGATGCCTACAACAATCGGGGTTTAGCCAAGTATAAACTCGGAAAAATAAAAGAGGCACTATCCGATTATAATCAGGCGATCGAGCTGAATCCCCAACTAGCTTCTGCCTATTTAAATAGAGGTTTAACCAAGTCTCAGCTAGGGAAAAAGAAAGAGGCGTTATCCGATTATGATCACGCGATTTACCTCGATCCAAAACGAGCCGCTGCCTACGTCTGTCGAGCTTTAGTAAATCAGGAACTAGGAAAAAAAGAAGAGGCGATCTCCGATTATACGAAGGCGATATACCTCGATTCAAAATTAGATATTGCCTACGTCGGTCGTGGTTTAGTCAAGTCTGACCTAGAGCAAAAAGCAGAGGCTATAGCAGATTATACGAAGGCGATCGAGCTTAATCCCAAAGATATTGGTGCTTACAAAAATCGGGGTTTAGCAAAGTTTAGTTTAGGAAGAATAGAAGAGGCGCTGGCAGATTATAATCAGGCAATCGATCTCGATCCCAACGATGCTGATGCTTACAACAATCGGGGTAACGTTAAGTATGAACTAGGGGAAAAAGAAGAGGGACTGGCAGATTATGCTAAAGCGAACAACCTGAATCCAAAATTAGCTGTTGCCTACTACACTCAGGGTTTAGCCAAGTATCGTCGAGGAAAAATAGAAGAGGCCCTCTCGGATTATAATCAGGCGATCAACTTGAATCCAAACTATGCTGATGCCTACAACAATCGTGGTTTAGCCAAGTATAACCTAGAAAAAATAGAAGAGGCAATCGCAGATTTTAATCAGGCGATCGACTTGAATCCAAAATTAGCTGCTGGTTACAACAATAGAGGTTTAGCCAAGTCTCGCCTCGGAAAAATAGAAGAGGCGCTGACTGATTTATCTAAGGCAATTAATATCGATCCCAACGATGCTGATGCTTACAATAATAGGGGTAATGTGAAGTGTGAAATAGGGACACAACAAGAGGCGCTGGCAGATTTTGTCAAAGCGAACTATCTGAATCCAAAATTAGCGGTTGGATACTTCTATAGGGGTGTAGCTAAGTCTGAATTGGCGGAAAAAGCAGAGGCACTGGCAGCTTTTTCTAATGCGGTTAATCTGAATCCCAAATATGCTTATGCCTACTTATTGCGGGGTAAGATTAAGTGTGAGGTTGGCAATCTTGAAGAGGCGCTGGCAGATTTTGATATGGCGATCGAACTCGATCCAAAATTAGCTGCTGCCTACCTTTGTCGGGGTGCTGCCAAGTATGAGCTTGGGCAAAAAGCAGAGGCGCTCGTAGATTATAATCACGCGATCGAGCTGAATCCAAAATATGCTGCTGCCTACCTTTGTCGAGGTAGTGCTAAGTCTGCTCTAGGGAAAAAAGCAGAGGCGCTCGTAGATTATAATCAGGCGATCGAGCTCGATCCAAAATTAGCTCTTGCCTACAACAATCGAGGTAATGCCAAGTATGAGCTTGGGCAAAAAGCAGAGGCGCTCGTAGATTATAATCACGCGATCGAGCTGAATCCAAAATATGCTGTGGCCTACCTTTGTCGGGGTGGTGCCAAGTATGAGCTTGGGCAAAAAGCAGAGGCGCTCGTAGATTATAATCAGGCGATCGAACTCGATCCAAAATTAGCTGCTGCCTACGTCGAGCGGGGTTATGTCAAGTATGAGCTTGAGCAAAAAGAAGAGGCGATCTCCGATTATAATCAGGCGATCGAGCTTAACCCCCATTATGCTGATGCCTACTACACTAGGGGTTTAGCTAACTCTGCCCTAGGAAAAACAGAAGAGGCCACCGCAGATCATACGAAGGCGATCGAGCTTCATCCAAACTATATTGATGCCTACAACAATCGGGGCTTAGCTAACTCTTCCCTAGGGACAACAGAAGAAGTTCTCGTAGATTATACTCAGGCGAGCGACCTGAATTTCAACAATGCTAATGCCTACTTCAATCGGGGTAATCCCAAGTCTGACCTAAAGAAAAAAGAAGCAGCGCTGGCAGATTATAATCAGGCGATCGAACTCAATCCCAAAGATGCTGTTGCCTACAACAATCGGGGTTTAGCCAAGTATAATTTAGGAGAAAATGAAGAAGCACTCGCAGATTATATTCAGGCGATTCACCTTAATTCTTGCTATGCTGATGCCTACAACAATCGTGGTTTAGCTAAGTCTGCCCTCGGGCAAAAAGCAGAGGCGATTGCAGATTATAATCAGGCGATCGAGCTTAATCCTAACGATTCTGATGCCTACAACAATCGGGGATTAGCCAAGTCTGCCCTAGGGCAAAAAGCAGAGGCACTCGCAGATTATAATCAGGCGATTGACATCGAACCCACACTAGCTGCTGCCTACAACAATCGCGGTAATGCCAAGTCTGCTCAAGGTGAAAAAGCAGAGGCACTCGCAGATTATAGTAAGGCGATCGAGCTTAATTACTATAATGGTAACGCCTACTACAATCGTGGTTTGACTAAGTATAGTCTAGGGGAAAAGCAAGAAGCGATCGCAGATTATAGTAAGGTGATAGAGCTTAATTACTATAATGCTAATGCCTACTACCTTCGGGGTTTAGCCAAGTCTGACTTAGGGCAAAAATCAGAGGCGATCGCAGATTATCAAAAAGCCGCTGACTTGTACAAGTACCAAGGGAAAACAAGTAATTACCAAGAGGCTATTAACAAAATTCAAGAATTATCAGCACTCTAGCTATAGCCTTTCTCTAAAAGGTGAGGTACCAGTTTTGCCATGAAAAGCTTGACACTGTAAGGGTTGCAGCATACCTCGGCATACCTCATCTTTCGCTTGAAAGGCTACATACTAAAGTTTCCCATTAGTGTCAACTTAGCCTTAAACCCTCAGTCCCTGTCGGTCTTTGAAGTTAAGTTGATACTAATAATCGTTCCCCTATCTCTACTTCCCCTTTCCCTTCCCCTTGGTCAAAAAGTCCCGCAGCCGCAACAAACTAGCGGTTTGGCCCAAATTCAGCGGTAGCAGCGACACTCCCTCCAACCGAGACTGCACCCAACCGTCGCCCCAATACCACTCGTGAAACCCGTCAATTCCCTCACTCAATAACAGCCGCAGACAGTTTGACTCAGCAATGTCCACATAGTGCTGCACCGCTACCGGGCCAATCCAACTCGTGAATGTCAATTCGCGATCGATCATTTCCGGCAAACCCTTAGAAAACTGCTGAGGCCACAGCCACTGCTGCAACTGCACAGGACGCAGCAAACTGTCTCGAATCGCGGTTTCCGAAGCTTCAACCTCAATCCGCAGTTGACTTTGTTGAAAATTACCTAGCATAGCAATTTGAAATTTTATATAGGAGCTTTACTTAACTTCAATGTAACGTAATTGCACGAAGTTCGATCGACAATGCCGATCGCACCCTCAGAAAATTCCCCTACATTATAGTAAAAAAAATTTACCTATTTGGAGAGCGGTTGGCGAATAAAACTAGAAACAACTGCCACAATCCGCGCCGCCACAATCGAGTCCAGAACAATCCGTGCCGCCACAATCGAGTCCAGAACAATCCGCGCCGCCACAATCGAGTCCAGAAAAACATTCCGAGATTCCACAATCTAGCCATTCAATATAGTCTAGCCCTTCAATACAGTTTTCACACAGAGAGCTTCTGCCTGGAATTTCCCCCTGAGATTTTGGTCGATCGGATTTTGGTTCATCGTTACCCTCGAAATTGGAGGCTTCACTGCCAGATTCACTGCTAAACCGGGCTTTCAAGATTTGATTTGCCCGCTTGCAAGCCGCAAACCGACGGCGCGACGCTTTTATCGCCCCAAAGCAGCCCAATTTGGCGATCGCGCCCTTGATATACTGAGAGCAAGACTCTCCTCCGTACAGGACTCGGTGAGCACAAGAAAACCCTTTTCTCGGTGATATGTGTTTCTGATATCCGCTAATAGAAGCTACAGCTAGTTGTCGGAGGGCTGCATCAAAGATAGGCGTTTGCATTGGTTTCCCATACGTTAGATATTCCCTTCCTGCTAAAAACTACAACCAACAGCTCAACAATTCCCCGCGCCCCATCCCTCGCGCGATGCCTATTTTCGTATCCAATTGTTAAGCTCTGTTTCATTTCATTTAAATCTCCCGTCCTTACCCCACAGCCAAGAAACTCCGTGATACCATCACATCTGACTGAGTAAATACTTATAGAAAAAACTGGGGAGAAAAGCTTTGACACTACGGGTTGCAGTTGTGGGCTCAGGGCCGGCCGGTTCTTCCGCCGCCGAAACATTGGTAAAAGCAGGAATCGAAACTTATTTATTCGAGCGCAAATTAGACAACGCAAAACCCTGCGGTGGGGCGATTCCCCTGTGCATGGTCAGCGAATTTGACTTGCCGCAAAGTATTATTGACCGTCAAGTCAGAAAAATGAAAATGATCTCCCCCTCCAACGTAGAGGTGGACATCAATATCGAAAATGCCGACGAATACATCGGTATGTGCCGCCGGGAAGTGCTCGACGGCTTCATGCGCGATCGCGCTGCTTCCTTGGGTGCCAAACTAATTAACGGCACAGTCCACACCTTAGAAATTCCTGGGAACAACACCGACCCCTACATTCTCCACTACGCCGACCACTCCAACGGCACCGCTGTGGGAACTCAGAAAACCCTGAAAGTGGATTTGGTAATCGGGGCTGACGGCGCTAACTCCCGCGTAGCCAAGGCGATTGATGCAGGCGATTATAATTATGCGATCGCCTTCCAAGAGCGCATCCGCCTCCCAGAAGATAAAATGGCTTACTACGAAGGCTTAGCCGAAATGTACGTCGGCGACGACGTTTCCACCGACTTCTACGCCTGGGTGTTCCCCAAATACGACCACGTAGCCGTCGGTACCGGCACGATGAAAGTCAATCAAGCCAGCATCAAAAAACTGCAAGCCGGCATCCGCGCCCGCGCTGCCAAAAAACTGATGGGCGGTGAGATTATTAAAGTGGAAGCTCACCCCATCCCGGAACATCCGCGTCCCCGCCGGGTTGTCGGCCGAGTTGCTCTCGTCGGCGACGCTGCAGGTTACGTTACCAAGTCTTCGGGCGAAGGTATTTATTTTGCTGCGAAGTCTGGCCGGATGTGCGCCGAAACGATTGTGGAGATTTCTCAGCAGGGCACGCGGATTCCTACGGAACAGGAAATCAAGCTTTATCTGAAGCGTTGGGATAAGGCCTACGGAATTACTTATAAAGTGCTTGACATTTTGCAGCGCGTGTTCTACCGTTCCGATGCTACTCGCGAAGCTTTTGTGGAAATGTGTGCCGATCGCGACGTGCAGAAACTCACATTCGATAGCTACTTGTATAAGACAGTAGTGCCAGCCAATCCTTTCATCCAAATGAAGATTACCGCCAAAACCATTGGTAGCTTGTTGCGTGGCAATGCTTTAGCGCCTTAACTGTTAAAGCACTTTGTATAAAAAAAGCGGGCAGTCACAAAACTGCTCGCTTTTTTTATGGTTCAGATAACGAACCGCGAAGGCGCTAAGGGCGCGAAGGAAGAGGAAGAAGAAGAATTGTTAGTTCAAGTTCAACTGCACCAAAGTATCCGGTGCGAGGAAGTGGGAAATGTGATAAGCTCGCTCTTCTGTTTTTAGCAGGATTTTTTCGTAGAGGTAGCGCGTAGCTCGATCGCCCAAACTTTCTGCTTGTCCTGCTTGACGGCGCAGCAAACCTATGATAGCTTGTTCGGCAGTCAAATCATGTTCCAGCATTTGGCGACACGAATACACGCCGTCGGCTTCCGGCTCGAAACAGCACAACTCAGCTAATTTGCTAAAACTAGCCGCTGGTATGCCACCCAACCCGTTCAACCGTTCGCCCAACTCGTGGACGCTATCTTGAGCATCTCCGTAGCTTTCTTCAAAGAATTTGTGCAAGGAGTAGAATTCTGCCCCTTCCACCACAAAATGATGTTTTTGATATTGCAGGTATAAAGCCTGGAAACTGGCCAGCAGCGCGTTCATCCCTTCACAAATCGGTGCTGTGACGGAATGTTCCAGTAGAACTGGATTTTCAGCTATGTGGCCAAACGGTCTCAATGCACTCTGAGTCTCAGCCATGTGTGTTCTCCTCTCAATAGGCAGTTTTGTTGCCAATAGATTCAGTGTAGCACCCTAGATTTACCAGTCAAGCAGGGTCGGCCTCGATAGTGGAAGACTTTGTATAGTAAAAAAAAAATTTCAAAATCTATTGAGAATAATTTGCAGTTGCGCTATCCTGTAAAAAGATGCTCGTTCTGAATGCTTCCTGAAAAGGGGGTGGATCGAGAGCAAAAATTAATGCAAATCATTATTGTTGCAAAAAAAATGAACCCAGCAGATCCAGAATTAGAAGTTTGTGACATCGTGCAAGTCAGTTGGCTAGACAGATGGCAAGTTTACCAACGCTTGCAAGAACTAGAAATTCCCTGCTGGTGCGGAGTTGACCAGCCTTTGCGGGCAAAAATTAGCACCGCCAAACAAGCTGCTCAACTCGCAAGCGTTTTGAGGCAATTGAGCGCTCCACGGCGCGAACTGGTGAACTTGCTGGAGTGCTGCTGGCAAATCGGGTAAAGCTCAAAGGAAGAAGAAAGACGTCTGAGGGAAGAAGTAAAAACAATAATGATGCGATTTAACGCATAAATACATTCACTAACGACGCTTTTTGTCAAGTTCGATAATTTTCACTGAACAGTCAATCAAGGAGTTATAACAATGTATAAATCTGGCAAGCAAGTTTCCGAGTTCAACTTAGAGGGAGAAATCCTCAGCCTAGTTATTGAAGATGGCTGCAAACTTAAATATTTGCGGATTAGTACCGCTCGCAAAGTAGAATACCTCGTGAAACTTCGCAAGGAATTGCGGTCATTTTTAGCGCCTGTTTTGACACCTGGATTGAGAGTGAAAGTTGTAGGCGAGCAAGAACTTAATTTAAAAAACGGTAAAATAAAACTGAAAGCTCGCAGTCTGACGCTGGCTGGGGGAAACAAAGATAGATTGCCCGACCAGCAAGGCTTTACGGGTGTGCCTGGTGAGATTGTGACATCAGACGATCGCGCGATCGGCAAAACCGAAGTCAGCCCTCCAGAAGCAGATCGAACTGTAAAAGCTCGCGCCAAAACTCAAACCAAAATATTAGTATGTCAAAAATCTGACTGCCAAAAACGCGGTGCCGCAACAGTCTGTAAAGCTTTAGAAAATGCTTTGAATGCGCGGGGTTTAGAAGAAGAAGTGACAGTTCAGGGTACCGGATGTCTCAAACAGTGCAAAGCTGGCCCCAATATAGTTGTGATGCCAGATAAAACTCGCTACAGTCGCATTGCACCAGCAGAGGTTCCAGCAATTATTGACAAACATTTTGCAGTTGCTAAAGCTTAGGAACGAAATTTTAATAAGTTAAACACCTGACATATTCCTTTTTTTCGACAGACAGCTAAGTCAGAGGAGGCAGAGCTTCCAGCTATTAGTTACCAGGCTCCAGTCTGGTAACTAGCAAATTCCTTAGCCGATCGCGCGTCAAGAAAAAGTGGGAGACTGAGAGAGTGGTAAATCCCCAAATCCCCAAATCCCCAAATCCCCAAATCCCCAAATCCCCAAATCCCCAATCTCAAATAAACTGAACCGTATTGACCAATAACTAATGGCCGGGGGCTTCCTTTTAGAGAATCTATAACGATACACTGTATTTTAGACCCTGTGACTATTGGGATAAAAAGCTATGTCAGAAGCTGATCTTCGAGCTAATCAGCATCAACCGTACCCTGCTGTTCAATCGGATGCCGAACCATTGCAGTCAAATTTGGCCGCTGCTGGGGGTTTTGATCCGATCGCCCCCCCTGCCACAAATACTCCTGCGGTTCCCCAACAGCCAGAAGAAGACTGGCAAACATTAGATTTTCCCAACGCGCTCAGCGTAGATGCCATTCCCACAACAGCAGAAACAAAAAATTTGCAATCTCTGACACAGCCTCCCGAAGCGGGAACACCGCCGATTTCAGAGAACCTCAAAAATCTGCTCGGTAATGCCGAACAGCGTCAGGCCAAAGGATCGACCCCAGTAACCCTGATGCAAGCACTGCACGAATGCAACCGCGACCTTTTGCAGCGCATCGCCCAGCTAGAAACAGCGCTCGAAGAGTCCCAAAAAAACTGGCAGCATCGCGAAGCCTTGCTAGAAAAGCAGACTGCTGAACTCGAAAACACTCAAGAACAATTGACGCGGCTGTTTGGCAAAGTGGAAGTTTCCCATCAAACCCTCCAGAGTCAAGAAATTTTAGTGGAGAGTTTAAGGAATAAGTTAGCAAGCAGCCAAACCAGGCTAGCGATTGTTGAGCGGGAATGTGCGTCTACGGTGCAGCGCTACAACGAACAGTTTCATCAGCTAGTAGCCACAGAAAATGTTTGCCGAGAATTACGATCGCGCTTGCACCGCCAGCAGCGCCACACTTTGCAATTCAAAGCAGCCTTGGAAAGAAGTTTGGAGATGCCGCAGAAGCCGCCGACTTACGAGCCGCCTGACAGTGGGGACGATTTGGCGCACAAGCAATTAGAATCGTTGCTGGCGACGGTCAAAAACTCTCAAGTTCCCCTGCCGCCAGCCTTTAACGCTTCTCCTGTCAAACCTTGGTCAGAGCCCGAAGAGCATCCAGATGCAGCGGCTGTGGAAGAGGCGATCGACACTGAACCCACGGCCAATCAGGAACTCAACAAGTTAGCCCAAGTATCCGGCCTTCAATTGCAGGAGAGCGAAACCTACCGGACTCAGGAGACTGTAACTGAGTCGGAGGTGGCGGTGGAGGAACCGGAATTACCGATAACTGAGTCTGAAACAGAAATTGCTGCTGTCAAATCGGGCAGCGAAGAATTGGCCAGGGCGGTTCAAATTTTGAATTCTGTGGAAACCTTTGGTATTCAAGAAGGGCGATCGAGTGAAGCCACGCCTACAGCAATCGCGCAACCAGACTGGCTGACTTTGATTGCTAGTCCGCTGCGGGCTGCTAAAAAACGTCGATCGCTAGCTGAAATTGAATTGCCGAGTTTTCGATAGTTAATTCAATGCGGTAATATCAATTCCGGTTGCACTCTTCATGATGTTAACTGTTGACTGTTAACTGTTAACTGTTGACTGTTGACTGTTGACTGTTGACTGTTGACAGTTAATTGTTACTTGTTACTTGTTACTTGTTAACAGTTAATTTATTATTCCCATGAAGAGAGGATTTGATATAATTGGTGATTGCACAGATTTACCAATTACCCACAATACAGCAAATACGGTTTCAGCTTGGGATAATATCACGGGCGATCGATTACCACAACAAAACAGTTTGTAGTGCGGACGATCGTCCGTTTTCGCGAGTTCGTAGTGCGGAATTCCTCACTACAAACTTTAACTCGAAACTATTTTTTTCCCTTTTCCCATCCCGTAAGTGAGAGCATAGCTGGTAGCCAACAGCCGCAGCCAAACAGCCGGATAGCGGGGCTCCAACCAAGGCTGTATTTTGCGGGCGAAACTGGGAAGCCATCCGAATAGGAAACTCGCCAAAGCCAAGAGAGTAAAAGTCAAGTAACTCCCCAACCAGCGCCAAATATCGCGCAAGGTGACAAAATCTAAAATCCACAACAGGAGAGAAGGATTTTTTCTGGCTGCTTTAATTGCCAATTGATTGAAAGTTAACCAGTCGGCTCTGTCTTTAATAAAAGTTTCCGCGACGGTGAGTTCTTGTTCTGCCAAAAGACCGAAAAAGGTATTGAGCATTGAATTAATTCTTTGGGGTGGCAAAGTGCGCCCCGTCGGTACCATCATCCCTTTAGAAAACAGCCAAGTTACTGATATATTGCTCTGGTAGGCACGAATTTGGTTTAAGTGTTTGGCACTTAATAAATTGTGCTTTAAAGCTGTATCCAATAAATCTGTTAATCGAAAAAGATTGCGGATGAGAGAGCCGAAACCGGTGAATACTAAGGGAGATTGCAAAGATGCTGCATCGCCGATCGCAATTAGGCGATCGACAGCCACGGCGCGATCGCTGCTGGTGGTGCTAAAATGGCCTGGAATATAACCAAAAGTAGTTTTTTTCCAGATTAATTTATTGACATCGCAGCGGCGGTACTCCGGCAAAATTGCGAAAAAATCCTCGTACAGTTCCAGCAAAGAACCGGGATTCTCGGCATTTACTTGGTGATAGTGAAAGAGATAAACTGTGAGTTCTCCTCCAGCGCCGGGAAATAACTCCCAAATCAGTTGGCGGCCGCGGGAAATATCGCCGTGACTCCAGAGAACGTCGCCGTAATCGGAATCCCAAACTCCCGGCTCCATTCCTCCGTCGATGACTCCTCCCACCGTCGGACAAACGCTGTCAAAAGCCCGTCCTTCGTTCAATTGCCAAGCGATGGGAGAAGCTGAACCCATTGCATCGACGAGCAAACGTCCGCTGACAGTGCGATCGGTTTTTGTCGGCAAGTGGCAGCTTTGAACTATAACTTTTTCCGCTTCAATATCGGCTCTGATAAACTCAGTTTCGTCCCAAATTTCCCCGCCCGCTTCTGTGAGTTTAACTCCCGCCAAATACACCAGTTTGTCGCTGTCCAAAGCTATATTCAGCACCTTCGGCGTGTGTAGAATTGCCGCTTTAGCAACGGGCGGATTGTTAGCATCAAAAAACTTGCAGTAGCCATCTTTGTATTCTCGCGCAATCAAAGTTTCGATTTCGGCTGCAGTAAATAAACCTAAATCAACTAAGCTTTGCATTTCGTCCCGCGAAATATTCCACTCGCGATTCATCTTCCCGAAAGGCATTCGTTCCAGCAGCAGCACTCGGTAGCCCAATCTCGCCATGACGGCGGCGTGAATCACTCCTAATGCTCCGCCGATATAAATTAAATCGTAAACAGTATCGCCAGCATCTGACACCGAAACAGTGCCTTCTCCCTTCTTCCCTATTCCTTCTTCCTTCTTCCCTATTCCTTCTTCCTTCTTCCCTCTTCCTTCTTCCTTCTCCCCTCTTCCTTCTTCCTTCAAAAACACTACTTGCTTTGGCTTTTGAGGATTGCGAGTGTTTTCGCGCCAGCGCTGCTCCCACCAGTAAACGCGCTGCAGGTCGTATTCGCCGTTGGGCATTTTTTGGAAGTATTTGACGGTGAGAGGGTAATAGGGGGCAAGAGCGTCAAAAATTGACTGTTTGGAGAGGTCTATGGTGGGGGGTTCTGGGTAGCGATCGGGAAACTTGTTTCTGACAGCCAGATTTAGAGATTCCAGGAACTTTTTTTCTCCAGGCGGCGCGTCTTCTAGACGAAAGACTTTTAAATAAGTTGTGCGCTGTACTGACCAGACAAAGGTGGAAAGTTCTGTTCGCCAATTGTGGTTTTCTGAATTGGTATCAGCGAGGGTCGGTTTTGGATTAGCATTTTGAGTTCCAGATTTTACCGACTCCGCTGCTGTTGTGTTGGAAAGCAGGCGAAAACCGTCAGGAGTAATAATTTTTTCTCCGATTTCGGGGTCGAATTCGTGCTGCAGCCAGGTACAGACTGCTGCTGTATCGGGTGTGGGGACTTCTAGATAAAGAATTTCTTGCATGATTGGGAGTTCAATTCTGAATAAATTAATAAAGATGGGGGAGTTGACAAGGGAGCAAAGTAGGCTATACTCCCGAATACTTATTTAGTTTTAAATAAGTTTACAATGTTTTAAGATTTTTAGTTTCTCGATCGCCCTAGCTCTTAGTTGACCCGCTGCGGGTCAGTATTTACTTTTTTTGATATGCACTCTTATGAATTATCCCATTCCTACGAATCCTCAAGAAATGATTGCTTTGCGACAGCAGCCGCTGAATGAAGAATTGGTGGCATCGGCGATCGCGGGTGTGATTCAAATAGCTCGATCGCGTTCTCAGTCTTTAGACGAATTAAAGGCTGAGCTGCTCGCTGACGACAACCTGCTCGATTTGGCTCAAAGGCTCTGGTTGAGCGAAATTGTAGCTCAAGCTTGGGAAAATTTGCCTTGATCGTTATCAAAATCCGAACAAGACACGGCGCCGAAAATTATCGTTCTTCTTCAGTCCGCCTGCGCGGACTTCGTTTGACAAGGAGCGAATTCCCTTCGCCGTCGGAGGTTTTTCTACTATTTCCAAATATTGTGATTATTTTAACAGTATCTGCACGTCCACACCCAAGAAACCGGGTTTTTACTTAATTCAAGGCTGAGATACATGATTGTCGGAAAAAACCCGGTTTCTGACTGCTTGAATTGATAGGTTGCGAAGGAATAAATAAGATTATCGCAATTCAACTTCTCGCTTAACTTCTGTTAAAACTCGATCGCCCCGCGTCAACCGATATTCTGCCCGCCACACTCCCGGAGTCAGAGGAGAATTTGTACTGTTTTTTTTGCCGGCATAACGCAACCAAGTGCGGCTGGGGGCGGGAATTTCCTTGCTGTCATTGATGACGGTTTCACCGTTGGGTGCAAATAATTTGTATTGTTCGCGATCGCCCTTGAGGACTCCGTAAGCCTGCACCCAAAATATTAAAGCAGGGCTATTTATGGGGAGTTTAGTCTCAGAAAATTGTCCGGCCCAGATAGCGTTATCGTCAGGTGCTTTGTTGGCAAAACCGGCGCGAATTAAACCTGTAGAAACATAGTCGATGGGCTTGTCCCAAATTGGATTGCGGGCGGTGTTGCAGCCTAATTTGGCATCGGCACCGACAAACGGATCTACAGCTTTGCCTTGATAGCGAAAAGTGACGTGTACGTGGGGGAAAGAAGCCATCCCAGAGTTTCCCACCATGCCCAAAACGGTGCCTTTTTGTACCTGCATTCCCGGCTTCACAACCACGCTGTTTTGGCGGAGGTGGCAGTATTGGGCTTCCCAGCCTGCGCCGTGATCGATTACTATGCCGTTGCCGCATTCTGTGCCTGAGACGTTGGCTTTGTCTGTCGGGTTTTGCAAGCGCCGATCGACTACACCATCTCGCACTCGCAAAACTTTGCCCGCTGCGGAGGCGATAACTGGAACTCCTTTTGCCATTGCTTTGGCGTCGGGAATGGCGAAGTCTGTGCCGTCGTGCCCGTCGTAGGTTTGTCGCCCGCAGCCAAAATCGACTGCAGCCGGGCTCGGATCGCGATCGAAGTACAGCAATACAAAACAGTCTTTTCCTAGGGTACAGTCGATCGGCTTACCGAATTGCCCGCTGGGCTTTTGGGCGACGGTTGAAGAAACGAGGCGCTGGGCGATCGTGTTGGCTTGGGCGATCGGTGCATTGACTGAGGTGTTATTAGCACAGGCAGCCGCACTTGTCAACCCCACGGCCAACAAAATTGCAGAAAAGTGTTTTTTTGATATGATAGTCATTCGTCGGTGGGAGATAAAATTTGAGGAATGAAGTCAAAAATTAATCAATCATTCAAAATATAGTTGGCTCAATCATCTAGACGATCGATCTGGCGTTTTAGTTTCCCATATTTATTGTAAACTGTCGCGTCTTTTATTTATACTGGTCTGTTTTTTGATACTTTTGTATAGCGGAATTTCTGCCCGCTAGAGAGGTTAATTTGCCAAAGCAAAACAGCTTAGTTTTCTCGGTTTTTACTGCTTAATTAGTTAAAAAATGCTCTCTAAAATTCGATCGCTGATTTCGATAATTCGGCTTTGTGGCCTTGCGGTTGCTGCTTTGGCGATGTGGGCATTTGCCACCATTGCCGAAGAGGTTTTGGAAAAAGAAACCTACGCTTTCGATACATCTATCTTACTATATCTTAGGAGCCTGCACACTCCACTGCGCGATCGCCTCATGCTCGGCTTGACATTTTTGGGGGAACCCAACGTGCTGCTCATGCTGAGCGTGAGTTTGGGTATTATATTGTGGGTACGCAAACATCGCTCCGAAGCCACAACTATTGCTGTTACAGGCGTGGGAGGTCTGGGTTTAAATCTACTCTTGAAACAACTGTTTGCGCGCGATCGACCTCTACTTTGGGAGCGCACGGTTGACGTAAAATTTTACAGTTTTCCTAGCGGACACGCGATGATTTCAATGATTATTTACGGTTTGCTAGGATATCTCTTGGGTTCGCGCTTTCCCAAGCAGCGCTGGTTGATTTACAGCTTGACTGTGGTATTAATTGCGGCTATTGGTTTGAGCCGGCTTTATCTCGGAGTTCACTGGCCAACCGATGTTATTGCTGGTTATATTGCTGGTTTTATATGGCTGCTTGCTTGTATTTTTAGTTTACAAGTATGGCAGCAATTTCATGATTCTCGTCCTGTTGCTGAAGAGAAGTTTTTGTCGCCTGAAAATCCTCAAGAATAGTTTTAGCTGTTGACGGTTGACTGTTGACTGTTGACTGTTGACTGTTGACTACTAAGAGGGCAGGCACGGGGGCACCGCCCCTACTAATAACTGCCAACTGCCAACTGCCAACTAACAACTAACAACTGCCAACTAACAACTAACTATTTGCTTTTGGGTAAAACACATCGCAATTCCTTTTTCGTAGTAAGCCGCCTCGTTAATAAAAATTGGATATACCGTCGATTTACCTTCATAGAAGACTGACTCGCCCTCAAAGGTCAAAAACATCGGATCGCCGGGATTTAGGGCTTGATAATCTCTGGATTGTAGCTGAGGATGAATCATTGCCTGAATCTCTCCCTTTTCGTTTCTGGGATAGTCGATCGCCCCGATGGTATGATAAACAGTCAGGGGATTTGTTGCAGCAGGCATTGTGCCTTGATTGTAGCTTTCTACGCACTCTAAAATTGTGCCGACAACCTGCTCGGTTTGCTGAAATAAAGAGGCATCCAATACGCTTTGCGGGACTGCACCAACTTCCAGCGTACCGCCTAATTCGGAAAGCGATCGCAGCAAAGGACTATCATGATTCTTGGTTGTAGAAGCGAGTACCTTGAGGTGGGGATACACAGAGGTTAAATAAGCTGCTAGTTGCAGGTTAAAAGGATGCTGGCTGGCGAGAATAAATGTTAGCCCCATGTTGGATGTGGTGCTGTGCAAATCGATAATTACGTTGGGCAGATGAGTGTTTTTTGAGCTAAAAATGCGGTAGATTTCTTTTGCCCGCTGCGCTTCATAGGTAGAGAGATGGGGATTTTCTAAATCTTGCTTTCTAAAGCAGCGGTTGAGGTCGATATCGATGTAGCGTGTCCCGATTTCGCAAGCTTTGGGATTGGCTAGCAGGGTGATAGTTTCAAAAGTCGATCGCCCAATTAACTCTGGTGCGCGATCGAACTTCTTCACCAGGTAAATGCCTGTGAGTTCGTTTCCGTGGGTTCCTCCCACTATGGCAACACGTTTAATTTGGTTCATAAACAAATAACTTCCTATCCCAAGCCTACCACCCTTTGTCATCTGTTGGTAAAAAACATGAAATTGAGGTTGATTATGTGTTTATATTTAGATTAGCTAAAGTTTTAGTAAGCAGGTATCACACGTAGAACTGAGAAACCTGGTTTCTCTGGGTATTTCTCGTCACTAAACAAAAAAATAGTAGGATCACCACCGCGAACAAATCGAGCGCATTATTTCGGAGATAATGTTGGTATCGAGTAAATAATGCAGCGTCATTCAAAGATGACCTCGCGTCCTGCAAAAGTTCGATCGCGAACTTCTCCCCAAATTTCATCAGGATTTAAACCCAGTTCGTGCAGTTGATATTTTTCACGAAATGCACTGAGAGATTCTCCAAAGCTAAGTTCGAGATTCTGTGGCTGTTTGCGGCGTTGAATGTATTCGCGCAAGGCGATTTCTACTAGAGTCTCGAAATCAATTTCTCCCTCAAGTTCGATCGCCTCTTGCAGCAGTGCCGTATCCACATTCAGGCTCGTCACCATTGGCTTTCCTCTTTTAACGGTTATTTTATTATAGTTGTAATGCCTCGCTCAGAAACCGGGTTTTTGCCCAGAAGACGCATGACAGTCTAAAAACAAAAAAAACCGGTTTCTTTGATTGTGACGCGCGGGCAACTCCCCACCAAGCGAAAAATCCTGTCACAATAAAATGAATCCTACCGAGAGACAAAGGGCATGACGCGAGAGGAAGCAGTGCGGCGAATCGACCAAGCAGCCGAGGAAAAATTGACGGAACTGGATTTGGCGGGGCTGGACTTGGAGGAATTGCCGCCGGAGATTGGCAAGTGCACACAGCTTGAGACGTTGCTGTTGGGGAAGGTGGAAGGCGGGGAATGGGTTGATGGTGAATTCAGCCCGAAACTAATCACCAATCAATTAAGAACACTGCCAGAGGAATTACGATCACTCTTAAATTTGCGATCGATCGACCTTATCGGCAATCCATTGGGAACAATGCCAGAATTGTTGCTGGAAATGAAGCAATTAGAGAGTTTAAATTTAACCAGCATTGGTTTAACAGACATCCCAGATGCGATCGGGCAACTGTCGAATCTGACAGTGCTTGACCTCAGTGAAAATCAGATTACCTCCATCCCAGAGGATCTCGGGCAACTGTCGAATCTGGCAGAGCTTAACCTCAGTGACAATCAGATTACCGCAATCCCAGAGGCGCTCGGGCGACTGTCGAATCTGACAGTGCTTTACCTCAATCACAATCAGATTACCTCGATCCCAGAGGCGCTCGGGCAACTGTCGAATCTGACACGGCTTTTCCTAAATAACAATCAGATTACCTCGATCCCAGAGGCGCTCGGGCAACTGTCGAATCTGATAGTGCTTAACCTCAGTGACAATCAGATTACCGCAATCCCAGAGGATCTCGGGCAACTGTCGAATCTGAGACCGCTTTTCCTCGGTAACAATCAGATTACCTCGATCCCAGAGGCGCTCGGGCAACTGTCGAATCTGACAGTGCTTGACCTCTGTCACAATCAGATTACCTCGATCCCAGAGGCGCTCGGGCAACTGTCGAATCTGACACAGCTTTTCCTCCATAACAATCAGATTACCTCGATCCCAGAGGATCTCGGGCAACTGTCGAATCTGACACAGCTTTTCCTCCATAACAATCAGATTACCTCGATCCCAAAGGCGCTCGGGCAACTGTCGAATCTGACACGGCTTTTCCTCGGTAACAATCAGATTGAAACTATTCCTGAATGTTTGGAAACACTGCCACAACTTGAAACACTCGACCTCCGCTGCAATCCCCTGCCCATTTCTCCAGAAGTTCTGGGGCCTGCCAACCAGACAGAACCCCCCGGTACTCCCGCGGCCGTCTTCAACTACCTGCGCCAACTCCGCAGCAGCGAAGTTCTCCCCCTCAACGAAGCCAAAGTCCTTCTCGTCGGGCAAGGCAGCGTCGGCAAAACCTCCCTGATCAACCGCCTCATCCACAACCAATACAACTGCAACGAACCCCAAACCGACGGACTCAATATCACAAACTGGCAAATTACAGTCAACACCAAACCGGTCAAACTCAACGTCTGGGACTTCGGCGGACAAGAAATCTACCACGCCACCCACCAATTTTTCCTTACCAAACGCAGCCTCTACCTCCTCGTGTGCAACTGCCGCACCAGCGAAGAGGAAAACCGCCTCGAATACTGGCTGAAACTGATCGAAAGCTTCGGCGACGCATCCCCCGTGATCATCGTCGGCAACAAATGCGACGAACAACCCCTGGATCTGAACCGCAAAGCCTTGCGCGACAAATATCCCAACATCAAAGCGATTATCGAAACCTCCTGCGAAAGCGGAACTGGCATCGACGAACTCCGCAGCGCCATCCACACGGAAATCTCCCAACTCAAAGAAGTCTACGATCTTTTGCCGCTAAGCTGGTTCCAAGTCAAGCAGCGCCTGGAAAGCCTCGACAAAGACATTATCAGCATCAGCGAATACGCCACCATCTGCGCCACAGAAAACATCTTTGAAGAAACCGACCAAACCCAACTCATCGGACTGCTGCACAACCTGGGCATTGTCCTCAACTTCCGCGAACACCCCATCCTGCAATCCACCAACATCCTCAATCCCCACTGGGTGACTGAAGGCATCTATGCCCTCCTCAGCGACGACGCACTCAAAGTCAAAACCAAAGGCATTCTCACCTACGCCGACCTCAGCCGCATCCTCGACTCAAATAAATATCCCAGCCGCCGCTACCACTGCCTCACCGGGTTGATGGAGGAATTTGAACTCTGCTTCCCCGTCAGCCATTGTCCCGCGCCGACTTTCCTCATCCCCGGCATCTTGCCCAAAGAACAACCGGAAAACACCAAACTCCAAGGCGAAACGCTGGAATTTCAATATCACTACCGCATCCTCCCCGACAGCATTCTCTCGCGCTTCATCGTCCTCATGCACGAGAAAATCCACAACTGCACCCACTGGCGCACGGGGGTTATGCTGGAGTACAGGGAAGGCGCTGAGGTGTACAACATCGCCCGGATCAAATCTGACCCGGAAGATAAGAAAATCTTTATTGCCGTTAGCGGGCGGGAATCGACGCGGCGTTCTTTCCTCAGCATGATTCGCGATACGTTTACCAAAATCCACAATTCTTTTGCCAATCTGGAAATCAGTCAATGGGTGCCGGTTCCGGGTTATCCCGATGCTGATCCGCTGGATTATGATGAATTGCTAGGGCTGGAGGATATGGGCGAGAATACAGTGCGTGTCGGCAAACTCAAACTCAAACTCGATTTGCGGCAGTTGCTGGATGGGTATGAGTCGATCGAACTTCGGCGCAGCAAGCTTAGGGGCGATGACAAATACGGAAGAGAATATGACGACCTTGTAGATATCGCTAAACTAGCTGTTAGTAGACCAATTATTAATAAAGCCGAAGCAAAAATGACTCAAAATTCTTCTGAAACCAACAACTTTCAAGGTGCTTTTCAAGGTGCTAACTTTTCCGGCAATATCGGCGGTTCGTCGAACAGCGCCGAAGTTAGTGGCAATCAATCCGTGCAAAATAATAATGCCAATACCGCCGAAATTCTCAAACTAATTTCATCAATTCGCGAAACCGCGACGCAGTTTCCCGAAGACATCCGCGAGGGCGTAATTATCGATATTGAAGATGTCGAAGCGGAAATTAAGAAACCGGAAAACCAATGGAATAAAGCCAGATTAAAGAAGAGTCAGACTGCGATAGTTGCGGCGGCGGCTGCGATCGGAGTTGGTATCGGAGGTGCTGTTGATTTGGCTAATAAGGCGATCGATCTTGGTGAAAAAGTGGGTATCGAACTTAAGCTACCATCGGCACAGTAAACTAGATCCAAATCTCTGATTTCCTCGGTTTCTTGGCCCACTGCGTAAATCTCAGAAACCGGGTTTCTCTCTGTATTTCTCGTCACCCAACCAAAGACTCGCAGAAACCCGGTTTCTTGGCCTCGATTGGTACTTCTCTCCGGTCAATTAGTCCGATCGCACTAATCTTATTGCCAGCGTTGTCTTCGGACATGATACGATCTAAAATTAAGGTGATTCGGGCGATCGCCCCCACAGCCAAAATCCAGGTATTGCCATGCGTAAAGTTGTACTATACATTGCATCTAGTTTGGACGGTTATATCGCGCGATCGAATGGCGAGATTGACTGGCTGTATACAGACCAAAATTACGGCTATACTAAATTCTTAGATAGCATCGATACAGTCCTTATGGGGCGCAAAACCTACGAACAAGTTCTAACTTTTGGCGAGTATCCCTACCAAGAAAAAAAAAGTTATGTTTTTACTAAAAATCTAGATTTCGCAGCAACTTCTGATGTGGAAGTAGTAACACAATTAGAGAGTTTTGTCAATGATTTGCGCTTGATAGAGGGCAAAAATATTTGGTTGGTGGGAGGCTCTTTGTTAATTCGCGATTTCCTGAAAAACAATCTTGTCAACGAGTTAATTCTCTCAGTACACCCGCTGATTTTGGGCGAGGGAATTCCTTTATTTGCTAATCCCAATACTACAGCTTTGCAGCTAACTGGATGTCAGACTTATAGTTCTGGTATGGTTCAGCTATCCTATGATGTCGCGGCTTGAGGGCGCGCTTTGTTGTTAAGCTGATGATGAAATATTTTTGCGGCTGGTTGCTATTAATATCTGTTTTCTCGGTCGCGCTGCCGGCTGAGGCATCTGTTTGCCGAAATTATCAAGGGCGCGAGATTTGCATTGTCGATATCAAACGCAGTGCGAAAAATTATTGGGAGTACAGGGTAACTCTGAGTGTGGATCGAGTTAAACAGCCTCTGGAAGTCTATAATTGCCGCGATCGCACTACGGTTAAGAAAGATGGCCGTGTTTTGGCGTTTGGACAAAACAACCCTGGTGAAATAGTCTGCAGTTTTTTTGACCGAAAATAGTTTTGCTCATCGATTGATATCGTTTTCCTCTAATCGGGAGCATCTATAATACAATAGGGTTCACTTAACATATTTATGCCCCGGAGATCCCCCTCGCATCCCCCTTAAGAAGGGGGACTTTGAGAGCATTATTGTCCCACCCCCTACTCCCCTTTTTAAGGGGTGTGCCAGGGAGATCGTCTTAAGTAAACCGTATTTATCTATAATATTGGTTCCTAGTGCGGACTCAATTTCGCACTACGAACCAATAGCGGGAACACTAATGCGTTTTTAAGCACATTAGTGAATATTTTTGGCGCTTAAACTTTGGCCAGACGATCGCCATTGGGAAGATGTTCTATCTCAGCAGCCTCCTGACTGTAAGAGTTCTCGCCCGCAGCGCCGTAATAGTCTCGATACCATTCTACAAACTTATGGATGCCTTGGGCGATCGGCGTACTGGGCTTAAATCCTACATCCTGCATCAAATCGCTTACATCTGCATAGGTAGAAAGTACGTCACCGGGCTGCATTGGTAAAAAATTCTTAACGGCTGTTTTCCCCGTTGCTTTTTCAATGACTTCGATAAAAGTCAACAATTCCACAGGGGAATGATTGCCAATATTATAAATCTTGTAGGGAGCCGTGGTGGCAGAATTTTGGGCGATCGATTGAGGCGGTTTTGCCATGACTCGCACAACTCCTTCAATTACATCGTCAATGTAAGTGAAATCGCGCTGCATTTTGCCGAAGTTGTAAACGTCGATGGGCTTGTTTTCGGCGATCGCCTTGACGAATTTGAAATAAGCCATATCCGGTCTTCCCCAAGGGCCGTATACTGTAAAAAAGCGCAATCCCGTAATCGGCAAACCGTACAAATGGCTGTAGGAATGAGCCATCAGTTCATTAGCTTTTTTGGTGGCTGCATAAAGGGAAATCGGATGATCGACGTTATCGCTAACTGCAAAGGGAACTTTAGTATTAGCACCGTAAACAGAACTGGAAGAAGCAAAAACTAAATGCTCGATTTGGCTGTGGCGACAGCCTTCTAAAATGTTGATAAATCCTGTGAGGTTGCTGTCTGCGTAGGCGTGAGGATTTTCCAGCGAGTAGCGAACGCCCGGTTGACCGGCGAGGTGAACAACACGGTCAAATTTTTGGTCTTGGAAAAGTTGGGATATGCTAGGGCGATCGCTCAAATCTAAATATTGAAAAGTAAATTGCGAATGCGTCTGGAGTTGAGCTAAACGCGCTTTTTTGAGGTTGACATCATAATAGTCATTTAAGTTATCGATGCCGTAAACTTGTTGCCCTTGGGATAGTAATCTTTGGGCTAAATGATAGCCGATAAAGCCTGCTGCACCAGTTACTAAAATTTTCATAAAAACATTCGGTAAGTAGGAAAATCGGTCACAAAGCGTACTGAGAGGGAAACGACTCGTGCGACTTACCATACAACATATCGCAAGTATGTCACTATTCAACATCTGCTGGGAAAGCTGGAAAATCCCCGTAGGCTGCGGATTCACCGACAATCTGCCAGAAAGCGGGGAAATCTCACAGATCCGCACCATACACATACCTTAAACAGTTGACATAGGTCGCGCGACGTTTTTAAGATGGGGATTTACACCTCTGCCTAAAAACATTCTGCGTAAACCATTGCTATTTAAATTTGAATAATCGGCATGATTTAACCGCAGAGAACGCAGAGCACGCAGAGGAAGAGAAGAGAGGAGAGAGATGAAGCGAAGCAATGGCGGAAATTAAGCGATTGCTTCGTTTCACTGGCAATGACAAACTATTTATTACACATCCTGCATTAAAATTTGCCGTCTACTGCTGAGACGCAGCGTTCGCAAATTGCCGGATGTTCGATCGACTCTCCGACGTGGGTTGAGTAATTCCAGCAACGATCGCACTTTTGGCCGTCTGCTTTGACTACACCAATCGCCAACTCTGGAGATTGGTAACTGTACGGCAATTCTGGCATTGCTGCATTCGATTCGATCAGTTCAACTTCTGAGGTGATGAACAAATAGCGCAATTCGTCTACACCGTTGCTACCACTTGCAGAATGATGGTGTACAGCTACTTCAGCAGGAGTTTTTGCTTTGGGTGCCGCACTTAATTCTGCTTTCGGGATTGCAGGTATTTCTGCAAAACTTTGTTGGGCTGCGGATGTTTGCGCCTGTATCGGTACAAGCGCTGTCTCTACTACGGGCGCTAGCACGATCGCCTGTGTTTCTACAAGCATAAGCGCAGTTGTTTGTCCCAGCACATCGGCTGTCAGAGAATCTATTGTTTGTCCAATTTCTTGACGGTTTTCTGCAAACAGCAAGTGACGGAAAGCAAACCAGATTGTAAATAAGATACCGATGACTTTAAAGAAGACTTCCAAGAGAGGAATTTGATTCATCGTATCCAAAACTGCCAGGGTTACTCTACCCGTTACCAATACAGAAGCTAACAGCCCTAGCGTTACCAGAACTTTTTGGTATTCTGTGATAAAGTTGCCCGCGTATGCAGGTAGATCGGCGACAAACTGGGCGCTGCGATCTAACACTTGCTGCAAGTCTAAAGCCGATTCTTCTGGGGTAGAATACTCTACAATTTCAGAATCTGCATCGCGCTTAGCGACTGTTTGTTGCTCAACACTAACAGTCTTTATTGTCAAGTTTTTTGCAACACTTGCAGCTTTTTCTTCCTGTCGATCTTGTACTGCTTTTGCTTTCTCCTCTGCGGTTAGTTTGATCGCTGCATTTTGCGATCGCACATAATCCACCAATTCTTCACTGCTGGGATTCAAAGCTTGCAATTGCTCTCTTTTCTCAACATCGGGAACGTACAATAAAACCTTAGCTTCCAAAGAAGAACCGATCGCCTTTTCAGTCCTGGCTTTTTCCAAAACCTTGTTAACTTCACCGCGTACTTGTCGCAAATATTGCCAGCGCGCAGCCAATTCTGGATTGTGCCACGAAGCCTCAACTTGCACCCAACCGGCTTCAAATACAGATTTGTAGGGAGTTGGATAGGGAAGGTACTGCCAAATATCCTCAGCCATGTGACACAACACAGGTGCGATCGCCCTTGCCAAATTCTCCACAGCGATCGCAATTACCGTCTGACAACTGCGGCGGCGCTGGGCATCTGTCGCGCTGATATAAAGTCGATCCTTCCCAATATCCAGATAGAAATTAGACAAATCCACCGTGCAGAAATTCTGCACTGTTTGGAAGAATCGGGAAAATTGGAAGTTTTCAAAAGCATCTTGAACTTCCGCAAAAACTTCTCCCATTCTGTGCAGCATATAGCGATCGAGTTCTGGCAAATCCTCGTAAGCTACAGCATCTTTTGCCGGATCGAAGTCGTGCAAATTCCCCAGCAAAAACTTAGCTGTATTGCGAATTTTGCGGTAAACATCCGATTGCTGTTTGAGAATGTTTTTGCCCAACGGCACATCCGCAGAATAGTCTACCGAAGACACCCACAACCGCAAAACATCGGCTCCATATTCCTTAATTACCACAGCCGGATCGACGACATTGCCTTCAGATTTGCTCATCTTGCGGCCTTTTTCATCCAGCACAAAACCGTGAGTCAAAACTGTTTTGTAAGGAGCAATGCCGTTGGTTGCTACACTGGTTAGCAAGCTGGATTGAAACCAGCCCCGATGTTGGTCTGAACCTTCCAAATAGATATCGGCTGGATAGTTTAATTCCGATCGCCCTTTGGCAACTGCGGCCCAGGAAGAACCGGAGTCAAACCACACATCCATCGTGTCGGTGCCCTTGCGGTAGGTGCGGCCATTGTTGCGGTAAGATTCCGGCAGCAATTCATCGATCGACAATTCCCACCAAGCATCGGAACCCTTCTCGGCAAAGATGGCTTGGACGTGGGCGATCGTTTCTTCATTTAACAGCGGTTCGTTGTTTTCTTCGTCGTAGAATACGGGAATTGGAACGCCCCAAGTCCGCTGGCGAGAAATGCACCAATCTGCTCGATCGCCGACCATTGCAGTAATTCTATTTTCACCTTGGGCGGGAATCCAATTCACATTAGAAATGGCTTTTAATGCTTCATCTCGGAACCCTTCAACGGACGCAAACCACTGTTCTGTAGCCCGAAAAATCGTCGGCTTTTTAGTGCGCCAATCGTAAGGATAGGAGTGAGGATAAGCTTCCTCTTTAATCAAACAATTTGCCTTTTCCAATGCCTCAATTACCGCGCTATTGCCGTTTCCGAGGACATTTAAACCTGCAAACTCTCCGGCTTCTGCGGTGAAATTTCCGTTTTCGTCTACGGGTGTTAAAACTGGCAAACCGCAGCGTTTTCCTACTATAAAGTCTTCTTGTCCGTGGCCGGGCGCGGTGTGCACCAATCCGGTTCCTGAGTCAGCGGTAATGTAGTCGCCGCCGGCAACGATCGGGCTTTCGCGATCGAACAACGGATGTTTGTAGGTGCAGCCTTCTAATTCTTTACCTGGGAAGGTAGCCAGGATTTTTAATTCTGTGTTGAAAGTTGCCGACAGTCGATCGACCGCATCGACAGCGACTAACATAAATTGTTGTGCGATGTGGGAATTTGCCGGCGGTTCCACCACTGCATACATCAGTTCGGGATTGACTGCGATCGCCAAGTTTGCCGGAATCGTCCAGGGGGTAGTCGTCCAAATCGCGGCCCAGAGGCTCGGCATATAGCGCTTGAGCTTCGCCTGCAAAGATTTTGACAAGTTTCTGACATGAAAGCCGACGTAGATGCTGCGCGAGACGTGGCCTTCGGGATATTCCAATTCTGCTTCGGCGAGGGCTGTTTTCGAGCTCGGACTCCAGTGCACGGGTTTAAAGCCGCGATAGATGTAGCCTTTGAGCACCATTTGACCGAAAACGCCGATTTGAGCGGCTTCGTATTCGGGTTTCAGGGTTAAATACGGGTGTTCCCAGTCGCCCCAAACGCCGTAGCGCTGGAAGGATTCGCGCTGCTGTTCCATTGTTTGCTGCGCGAAGGCGGCGGCTTTGTGGCGGAGGTCGATCGGCGTAAGATTTAGCCGATCGTCCGATTTCATGTTTTGCAATACTTTAAGTTCGATCGGCAATCCGTGACAATCCCAACCGGGCACGTAGCGAACTTTTTTGCCGCGCAGCATTTGGTAGCGGTTGATAAAATCTTTAAGGATTTTATTGAGGGCGTGGCCGATGTGAAGTTGTCCGTTGGCGTAGGGTGGCCCGTCGTGGAGGATGAACAATTCGCCTGGGTTATTTTCCGAAAGGCGATCGTAGATTTCTTGATCTGCCCAAAATTGTTGCAATTCCGGTTCGCGACGGGCGGCGTTAGCCCGCATATCAAACTTGGTTTTGGGCAGATTTACGGTGTCTTTGTAGGATTTAGCTTCCATTTTTGAGAAACGTTTTATCTAGTTAGTTGTTAGAAGAAGGAAGAAGGAAGAAGGAAGAAGGAAGAAAGAATGCTTGTACAGCATTTTTTTCAGCCATCAATATCTTATTTTTAGTTAGGTGGACTTACTTATCAAGTCCGGTGAAATAATCATAATTAATTTTTAGCAAGGAATTTAGTCCTCTCTCGTCCTTGAAGAGCTGACAACCAGATATTCCAGTATAGGCGATCGACCGCACATTAGATCGAACCAAATCCGTAGAGAACCCTCTCTTCTCTCCGCGCCCTCTGCGCCCTCTGCGGTTAAAAAATCATTCATAAATCGAGGTGGCGCTACTGACTCAGCCAACCGAACATTTCACCAACAGTCAGATTCAAGGATTCAGCGAAGGGTGGAACGGGGAGGCGATCGCCCGGTTATTCAAAAAATGCTATGGTGCGATCCTCTGCGAGGGCTTCGCTAACGGCAAAATAGACAAATACCAGTTCTTCTTCCGGGTCAATCAACCAGCCCATCTGGGTTCCGTGGCCGAGACTGTGGAGAATGTTGCGGACGACTTTAGTTTGACTTTGGTCGGGGGAAAGAATTTCGATTGTCCAGTCGGGGGCGATGGCGAAAGTGTTGGCGACTTCGCCGTTCTCGTCGCGGGGAATGCGTTCCCAAGTAAAGACTGCAAGATCGGGTACAGTCGATCGACCGCCAAAGGTACAGCGCAATTCTGGATAGGCGCGGGCGATGCGTTGCGGTTTGAGTACCCGGTTGATGTCAGCACCCAAATCGCTTTGAATTGTGCTGTGTTTTCCTTGGGGCATAGGTTTTTGGATAATTTGGCCGTCGATGAATTCGCTGGCGGGTTTGGTTTCCGACAGTTGGAGAAATTCATGGAGACTCAAAGGTTTAGAAGCGGTTTGAACCATTATTGTTATTTGATTTAAGTTTAATTTGTATTAGTTAAGCGATCGGGCATTTAATTTATCAAGAAAATTGGTCTAAAACCCCGTCCTTCGCTTGACGGCTTTAAGTGGTCTAACTCGTTTGACGGCGAGTCCGACAGGGATTGAAATCCCTGTCTCATAGCGCAAGTCCTCTGCAAGAGGACTGAGGAGGTTGATTAACGTGAAATGCGAAACTCAACATCCAATTAAATTGAGACTTGCAGTCGGTTTTAACCGACTTTTGCTATGAGACACGGAATTCATTCCCTGTCGGACTGTCGGACTGTCGGACAAGCAATAAACGCTTAAAGAAACAGTCCCAATCCGCGGCTAACCGCATTTCCCATACGATCGCACAATGACGCGGCCGGCACTCCCTGTCCTTCCTGTTCCCATTTTTCCACGAGTTGGCGGCCCAGGGGTGTGAGGCGAAAACTGTCGGTAATCCCTTGTCCGTCTACTTCGCGCCGCAAAACGCCAACTTGGATCAGCCAGAGTAGGGAGTTTTCCGCTACGAGTTCGGATACGGGCGATCGGGTGTAGCCGCTTTCAACACCCGCGTTTGAGGCGATCGCAGTTAGGAAAACACTGTTATCGCGGATGGTCTGGAAGAAGTGTAATTGAAAAGGGCTGCACCGGATCGCGCGATCGGCTCTTTTGACAGTGCGATCGGGATAACTAATAGATTTAAATGCTTCGGATGGGATAAAAGTCATTGAGAGATTTTTTGAATAGGTACTATATTTTTAATTGTTACAGATTTAGAGTCAAAGTGGAGTTATGAAAATTATACAAAAAATCAGACAGGCGTTGAACAGAAATAAATATTTTTAGGCATCAGCTTTTCTGAGTTCATAACTGTCTGAGGCTTCTGCATTTCCAATCGCCCGGTATAGAGAAACCCTTGCAGGTAGCTTGAGAGAAGAAGTAGACTAGGCTTAACGAAGTTAGAGAAGAAGAAAGATTATGCCTTTGCCGAAAGTGCCTAAAAAATTCTTGCCCAAGTTAACCTCGGTTTTCTTATTCTTATACGTGGCGGCGACACTGCCGTTGCTTGCCAATCGCCTCACTTCTTTTGCTTATATTGTTCAAGCGGTTGTGCAGAAAAAGCAAAATGCAGCAAATGAAGCAACAGAGAGTTTGAGGCAAGCGATTCAACCTAATTTTTGGGATGCTACTATTTACCAAACTCTCGGCTTTCAGTTGAGCGCTCGGGGAAAACCAGAGGAAGCGATCGCAGCTTACCGCCAAGCCGTCCAAATAAATCCAAACTTTGCCGAAGCTTATAAAAATCTGGGTGAGGTGCTGTTTTGGCAAGGCAAACCATATGATGAAGCGATCGCAGCTTACCGCCAAGCCGTCCAAATAAATCCCAATGATGCCGAAGCTTACAAAGAGCTGGGTGCTCTGCTGTATTTTCAAGGCAAACCAGATGAAGAGATCGCAACTTACCGCCAAGCCATCAAAGTTAACCCTCAGTGGGTTTGGGCTTACAACAAACTTGGTAAGACGCTATCCTACCAAGGCAAACCAGATGAAGAGATCGCAGCTTACCGCCAAGCCGTCCAAATAAATCCTAATGATGCCGAAGCTCACAGAAACTTAGGTTTGGCCCTACAGCAACAGGGCAGATTAGATGAGGCGATCGCAGCTTACCGCCCAGCCATCCAAATAAATCCTAATGATGCCGAAGCTCACAGAAACTTAGGTTTGGCCCTACAGCAACAGGGCAGATTAGATGAGGCGATCGCAGCTTACCGCCAAGCCATTAAAATAGATACAAACTATGCCGAAGCTTACAAAAATTTAGGTTGGATTTTACAGGAACAGGGGAGATTAGAGGAGGCGAGCGCAGCTTACCGCCAAGCGATTCAACTCAACCTCAAACATACCCAAGCTGACAACAATTTGAGCGAGAGGATAAGTGCATTCCTCCAAAATATTAGGGTTAATTTATTACTCAAAGAAACCGAACGGCTCTTAGCTATGCGAAAAAATCCGCAATTTTCGGAAATTCCAGAGCGATTCCCCAGTTTAAAAGATGAACCTTTAGTTTCATTAAAGCGGTCTGTTGTCCGAGTTGTTATTAAAAATTCTACAGACTTACCGTCGTTTACTGGCTGGACAGACTTACAGTCGCTTACTGGCTGGGTAGTAAAACGGCAGGGAAACAAAGCTTGGATTGTGACCGAGCGCATTGTGAAAACGACTGACACAACTAGGCTCCAGAGTGATCCAGAAATCGAAGTTGAATTTTATAGTAAACCGAAATCTGGCGAATTCCGCAAGCGGAAACCCGCTAAGATTGCTAAAATTACTGCTGCCTCTGACAACCTAAATTTAGCTTTACTTGAAGTCACAAACATTCCGAAGGATATTAAGCCTTTAGCCAGAGCCTCAGCCTCTGTTCCCCTCAACTCACCTACCCACATTATTGGATATTCTGACGACACCAATGATGATTGGACAGTTACAACAGGAAAAGTCATCAACAAGAGCGATCGAGAGTTACAAATATCTCCAATTTCAGTTATAGTTAAGGCTGGCAGTCCCGTATTAGATCGGCAAAATCGCGTTGTTGCCATTGGTCAGCGAAGTCGTTATCACATTAGCATTACTGGATCGCAGAATCAAGAGCCAGTTCTACGACCTGTTAGTGATACTGCTCTTGCTTTTCCGATCCAATCAGTTACAACACAACTGAAAAATTGGGGTATTGATTAAGCAATTGCTGTACATTAAAATTGCTAATTCAATTGCTGAGCAATCAAGGCGGACTTAACTAATCATCCCCTCATTTTATGGATCGGTAAACCCAAATTGCCTGAAAATCCGCAACACATAAGCAGGTGACATTTCCCCAGCACCGATATCAATCGGAACAATCCTTTTTATGCCTTCAACTTCACGCATATACAAACGATGATCCCCTTTCCCCTCTCGGTAAAACTGACATCCGTTTTGTTCTTAAATCTTAATTAATGCTTTAGGTTTTAAAGATGGAAGGTTTTTAGGCATAAACTTTCCTTAATTCATAAGTGTCTGAAGCTTCCGCATCTTCTAAAGTCATAAATTCGTGCAACTCATTAATAGAAAGAGGGCTGAGATAAACATTAGACTCTGATTGATAGACTTCGGAAAAAGACTCAATAGCTTGTTTGAGTTTATCGATAGATTGTTCGCGAGTATTGCCTTGCCCCACCAACCCATTTTCTAAACACAGAGAAACCCAGTAGTCGGAACTTTTGCGGATAACTACAGTATAAAAATTAATCATATTCTATTTGGTAAATTAATTTTAATTTAGTCAGCATATTTTGAGGATATGCCAATAATCTAACACGCGATCGCCCGCAAGTCAAGGCAGACAATCACCAGTGCGAACTATTGCAAAGTGCAGACTTTTCGTGTATCAATACCTGTATAAATAAACGTTGTATTAACCCGCGCAGGCGGGTTTTGTTTTTGTAGACGCGATTTCCAATCGCCCCGTCTCTTCTATTCTGTCAAAAAGTGCATTTTCTTGTCGGCAGTTGCTCCTAGCCCGCCCAAAATGAATTAAAATACATTTATAAATTCCAAGAGAAACACAACTATGACATTACCAGTAGGGTGCGCCGCCCCTCAATTCACCGCCAAAGACACAAACGGCAAAACAGTCTCCCTCTCCGACTTCACCGGTAAAACCGTAATCTTGTATTTCTACCCCAAAGATGACACCCCCGGCTGCACCAGACAAGCTCAAAGCTTCAAAGCAGCTCATGAAGAATACAAGGGCAAAGATATAGTAGTTCTCGGTGTCAGCCGCGACAACGAAGAATCGCACCAAAAATTCACAGAAAAGTACGGTTTGCCTTTTCAACTATTAGCAGATGTTGATGGCGCAATTACCAAAGCTTACGATGTCGAGAAAGGCGATTATGCCAAGCGCGTCACCTTTGTTATCGATGGCACCGGCAAAATTATTCAGGTTTATGAAGGAGACAATCTGAAAGTTGACTCTCACGCTCAAGATATTCTTGTCACCATAGTTTAGTGAGGGGTCACGGGTACGGGGGTTAACAACCTACTCTAACTATATTTGTTCCCCCAAAACTTGCACGACAAATGCGATCGAGCAGCCTAGATTGTCGTCAGGTGCGCGGTGCACAGCCTACAGTTAGATTTTGCGTGCAAATCCTGTCAACCATTCAAAATTCATGCTTTAAAAGGCTTTCACCGCCCCTAGATTCAGTCGAGGGGCGGTTTTGTCCTAGATTGAGTCATTGTGTTTCATAAAATCAGAAGTTATCCTTGCTGTAGCTGAATAATTAAGTAGGTAGGCAGATAGAGAATGACAAGCAACGACAGTATTTTGAGTTACTTAGGCCCACAAGAAGTTGAGGCAAATCTAGGTGCCGTCTTAGTGGGCAGTTTTGACAAAAATCAAGTGGCGGCGATTTCAGCAACAGAAGGCTCAAATGCCCTGAATGCTGAGATGAATTTATCTACGGGCATCTGGAACATCAGTTTAGAGAAAGGATTCGATAGCACTGGAACTCGCAGTGTGCAGGTGAAGGCAACTAATAAGGCTGGTAAAGTTATCGGCGAACAAAAAATTAACATCAAAGTTAATCCTGCTTCTAACTTACCCGATCGCTCTTTTACGTTAATTATTCTCCAATTTACCAGATTCAAAGCCGGAACATTGCCTAGTAGCAGTCTCAACGATCAACAAAAAGCGGACGTACCAGCCGGAACAACTTATCAAATTACCGACTACGAGTTAGAAGACGGACACCTAAATGTTCAACTAAGGAATCCCATCAATCCGGTGGGGAAGTCCGGCTTTTTTTACGAAAAGCACGCAATCATCACAAACGGCGCAAAAATCATGATATTCGATCGCGCCGAATTACCCACCCCGCCGCCTGGAATGATGTTGCTGTGGGTAAACAAAAAAACCTGGTTAAAGCGCAATCCCGCAGATTCTGCTACTTTAGCAGAAAATCAGAAAGTCAGATTTTACCAGGGAGAAACTTTCAATATTCTCGGCTATGCTTGCGTAGACAATCATTTTCGTGTCACCCTAAATAACCAGATTCCCAACTTTGTCCAGTCAGGATTTTTGTACTCGCAACACGTCCAAATTTTGCAAAACGGGATAGGAATTCAGTGTGATAGAAATGCTGTGACGATGACTGTTATCAAAACTGCTGTGCTTAAAAAGCGGCCGGTCAATCCAGCAAGCCTGCAACCGCAAGAAAAAATTAATTTGCCGGCGGGCATGATTTACGGAGTTGCAGGATTCTCTATAGAACAAGGTGATGTCAAAGTCTCGCTGACTGAAAATTTGCCTTCCTTTGGCAATACGGGTTTTATTTTTCCCGATTTCGTGCAATTCAGTCGCGGTGGTAAATCTTTCAATCCTGCCCCTAATTTAACTTATCAAGGGCCAACAGAAGTTTTGGTAAATCAGGCGATCGTCCTGCAGGGTACTTTTGACAAGCAGGAAGCGGTAAAAGTTGATGTAATAGCTGAAGATAAATTTCCGCTAACCGTTACGCTAAACCAACAAGCCGGCACTTGGCAAGTGAATATGCCTAAAGGATTTAGCGTAGCAGGAGCTCGTTGGCTGAGGTTGCGCGCAACTGACAGCAAACGCAATGTTACCGCCAGCCAAGTAATTTACATTACAGTTAGTTCCGATCCGCTGACTGTCGGAAAAGGTTTGACCTTAAAGATAGTTTCTGCTACTTTCTTTAAAGTAGCTCCGGTTGATTCTTCGCGACTAGAAAATCAGCAAAAAGTTTTTGTCAAAGCAGGTCAGATTTTTACGTTGAGCAAGTACGGATTTGTTGACGGGCATCTCAAGGTGGTGCTGGATTCGGCAATTTCGCCGATCGGCAGTTTTGGCTATTTTTACGAACCAGACGTTCAGTTAGCCAAAGGTACAAAAACCTTGAAGTTTGACCTCGCCGACGTACCCAACAACAGCGGGGGTGCGGAAGTGTTGGTAACTCAAACAACTGTGATTAAAAGCCAACCAGTAGATTCATCAAAACTGCCCGCCAATGGAGTTGCAGATTTAATTTTAGGTAGCACATACACCATCACTGGCTATGCGTGCGTTTTGGGTCATTTCCGAGTAACTCTCGCCGAATCTATTCCTGATTTCGGGAATGTCGGATTTATTTATTGGCAGTCCGTTAAAATCAAGAAAAACGGCAAAGAAGTTCCCTTTGACCCCGATGCTTTGACAATGACAATGCTGCAACCAACGGTATTGAAAAAACGCCCGTTAGATGCTAGCCAACTAAGTGCTACTGAAAGAACTACACTGCCTTTAGGTAGAGTTTACGGCGTGGAAAGCTACGGTTTGGAAGGCAGTCACCTAAAAGTTTCCCTGACTGAAGAACTGCCGAATTTTGGCAATACAGGTTATGTTTTTCCGAGCTTTGTTCAGTTCAAACGGGGAGATAAAATTTTCGATCCAGTTCCGAACAATGTGGAATTGAACGTGCCGTATTTTTCGCAGCGGGACAATCCGCGCTTTGACTGGTCTACTTGCAATGTAACTGCGATCGCAATGGTATTTTATTACTACGGCGTTCGCTCTAAATGGGGCGGACAGTTGGAGGATGAGTTGTTGCAGTGGTGTTTCGACTATGCCGGCCAGGGTTCTCAAACCGATCACAACGTGCTGACGGCGCTGATTCAGGCTTACGGGTTTAAGACGAGTTTTAGTACGACTCGTACATGGGCGGATGTGCGATCGGAATTGTTGAATCGGCGGCCGGTAGTTTTAGCGGGAGATTTTACGGCGGCCGGTCACATTATCACTTTAATTGGCTACAATTCCCAGGGTTATATCGTGCAAGATCCTTGGGGAGATGCACTCACGGGCTACAGCAATACTGAGGGAAGAAAGTTGATGTATCCCTACAGTTACGTCAATCAAGTTGCTGGGCCTGATGGGAATGTTTGGGCGCATTTTATCTCTCGATAATCTTTTGATATCAATTCCGGTTGCACTCCTACATGATTGTTGATTGTTGACTGTTGACTTTTGACTGTTGACTGTTGACGAGCGGGTCGAAAAACTGAATGGTTTAGTGTTAACTGTTGACTCGATTTTATTATTCCGATACAACCGGAAACGATATGAGGTGCGATCGAGATTGCGACAGTCGATATGGCTAGGGTTGGCAGTGCATTTGTGTGAATTTAAGACTGAAACCCTCTAGATATATCGTTTGTACCGAAGTCTCGACCGCCCGCAATATTACTTAATATTGCGTTACGCCTTTCCCCATTTGGACAAAAACTTAATTATGGGAGAGGTCCAATCAAAAGTCGATGAGAAGTCGATGAGAACTCACTCAAGTTCTCAAATAGCCACCTGATTTAATAAAAATACGATAGAAAGTGCGATCGACCCGATTTGCATATCCCCTATTCTTTATAGGGGCAATCCCCCTGCGGTTGCCATCGTGGGCGGGGGGAGGCACTCTTGGCACTCCCAAGGTCGATCGAGGGACTATTGATAAATACATCTTTAGCAAATCTTTACAGAGTTTTCTGCAATAAACCGTTATGGTTGAGACTACAAATTTTCACTCTTTTTTAAACCAGGAATAGGTGGTGTGATGCGAAATTTTAATTGTCAAATTTTAGGAAATGCGATCGCCTTTATCGATCGCCTTGTTACAGATTATCAAAGTTTAATTGCCGGGGTAACACCGGGTACGGAAGTAGTGGTTTTGGATGGGGACAGGGATGCGATTGCACAAATTACCGAAATTTTAGCTCTTCGGACAAATATAGACAGCATTCACATTATTTCTCACGGCAGTCCGAGTAGCTTGCAATTGGGAAAAACTAGATTGTGTGCTGACAATCTGGAAGCTTATGCCGAGAAATTGCAGCAGTGGCGGAGTGCTTTAACTGTCGGTGCGGATATTCTGATTTACGGTTGCAATGTCGCATTGACATCCTTCACCTTCATCCAGCGCATCGCCCAACTCACAAATACCAACGTTGCCGCCTCCAAAAACCTCACCGGCAGTGCAGCAAAAGGTGGCGACTGGGAACTAGAAGTAACAACCGGGAAAATTGCAGCCTCTTTAGCATTTCGGCCCGAAGTTCTAGCAACATACAGCCACGTCCTTGCCACCTTCAGTGAAGCCAGAAACTATAGTGTACCAAATGCTGGAGACATTGATACGGGCGACCTTAATGGTGACGGTTTCCTCGACTTAGTAGTGACAGGTAAGCAGGATCGCTTCTTCCCAAGAGATATTTCCATATTGTTGGGGACGGGCACTACGGGCAGCTTTGCTACTCCTATCAGCTTACTTAAGCCAGCAGGTAAGGAGAATCCCACTGGCGTTGGAGTGGGCGACTTTAATGGAGACGGCAAACTCGATTTAGCTGTAGCGAATCGTAAGGATACACAAGGTAACGGCAATTTCGTTTCCATCCGGTTGGGGACAGGTACTGGCAGTTTTGGCGATCCTACCAACTTCGGTGAAAATATAGATCATGCTTCGATCGCAACCGGTGACTTTAATGGAGATGGCAAGTTAGATTTAGCCACAACTCCTGACCGCGATAACTTCATTTCAATACTTTTGGGAGACGGTACTGGTAGCTTTGGCAATCCCGTTAAGATTAACACACAAGCACGCAAGTATAGTGTTGCCACAGCCGACTTTAACGGCGACGGCAAACTCGATTTAGTCACGTCGAACTATGAAAATACTAATAACATCTCCGTTTTCTTAGGAGATGGTAAAGGCAACTTTAACTCCCCCGTTAACCTTAACTCCCCCGTTAACCTTGCCGCAGGGAGTGAGTTTCGCACTGTCGTTACAGGCGACTTTAATGGCGACGGCAAACTCGATATCGCCGCCAATAACAGCTCCAATCGATCTGTCTCTGTCTTTTTGGGAGATGGTACGGGTAATTTTGATACTGCTAACAACTTTAGTGTCACACCTTATCTATTTGGAGGTCCCGAATCTGTGGTTGCAGGGGATTTTAGTGGCGATGGCAAACTCGATTTAGCCACGTCTAACTACGTGCAGCAGGAACTTTCAGTCTTGTCAGGAGATGGTACGGGTAAATTTGGTACTCTCAGCAACTTTACGCTCCCGAAGGCCCCGAACACTGATGGTTATATTACTTTTGCGGTTGCGAGAGATTTTAATGCTGACGGTAAGTTGGATATAGCTACGGCTTCCGGTCAAACTGTCTCGATTCTACTGAATACATCGAATACAGTTAATTTCGGTGCGGCCACTTACAGCGGTGTGGAAGGAACAACAGATACAGTAGTTAATGTTCCCGTCAAAATCGCCGGCGGCACTCCCTTAAACGATGTAGTTGTGCCAATTCTCCTCGATCCCAGCAGCACTGCCACCGAAAATTCAGACTACACCTTTTCCCCTACTTCGATTACCTTCCCCGCAGGTGCAACAGGTGACGAACTCACCAAGAATGTTGCAGTTACTATCAAGCCTGACAATCTCTCTGAAGACCCCGAAACTGTAATTTTCAACTTTGGTACAATTACTGGTGGGATTGCGGGCTCCACAAAAACAACAACACTAACTATTTCAGACCAGGTTTCTGTTGCTTATGCCATTGCCACCGATACTGCCAGCATTGACGAAGGTAATAGCGGCAAAAAACCTCTAACTTTCACTGTGACTCGCAGCAACGTCACTAACGGGGCAAGTAGCGTCAAATATGCGATCGCCGGAACAGCTACCAACGGCAGCGATTATAACAATATCGGCGGCACTTCTGGGGCAAAAACTGCTACAGGCACGATTAATTTTGCGACGAGTGAAACATCAAAAACTATCACTTTGGATGTGTTGGGCGACACCATAGTTGAACCCGATGAAACTATTACCGTCACCCTGTCAGATCCCACAGGTATCGCAGCGGTAACACCGATAATTACCGCTGATACCGCTACCACAACTATTATTAACTACACTGCACCGACGCCGACACCAACACCAGAACCACCAACGCCAACGCCAATTCCAACGCCAATTCCAACGCCAACACCAGAACCACCAACACCACCAACGCCAACACCAGAACCACCAACGCCACCAACACCAGTCACGCCAACGCCAACACCAACGCCACCAACACCACCAACACCACCAACACTACCAACACCAGTCACACCAACGCCAACACCAACGCCACTAACACCACCAACACCACCACAACCACCAACACCACCAACACCGACCAATCGTCCTCCAGACGAGAATATTCGCCTGCGTTCTCGTTACACTCCTTTCGATATGGACATTCCTAACGTCTACATAGACCCGGATGGCGACCTACTCACCTACACACTAACCCTGCCTGATGGAAGCTTATTACAGAGCAATCCGAACAGCAGTTGGCTGGGATTCTCGTTTGACTCTGCCACAAACAGCATTAAGTTCACCGGAACTCCCCCAAGTAACTGGCAATCCTTCAACGCGAAATTAACAGCAATAGACCCTTATGGTGCGAGTTCCAGCCAGATAATCAAAGTAACGAAATCCCGAAACGGCCGGGTTATCGACGGTTACATTGCCGAGGCTACTGTTTTCTTAGATGTCAACAAAAACGGTGTCCTCGATGCCGGCGAACCATCCACTACTACTGACTCTAACGGTGAATTTAATCTCAATCTCCCCTTCGAGACTTTCAACAACAATCAAAACGGGGAAATTGACTCAGGTAAAGGCAATTTAGTTGCCATAGGTGGCACCGACACTGCCACCGGCTTACCCCTAGAAACACCAGTCACCGCACCGCCAGATGCTACTGTTGTCACCCTCTTAACCAGCTTAGTTGCCGACTTGACCGACAAAGGAATTGGACCAGCAGAAGCACAATTTTTAGTCAAAACTGCCCTTTCCATCCCCACTAATATTGACCTGACTAGCTTAGATCCGATCGCAGCTACCAACAACAACCAACCGGGCGGTATCGCAACTTTATCGGCAATGGTGAAAGTCCAAAATTTCATCACTCAAACTAGCGCTTTGATTGACGGTGCTTCTAGTGCATTAACTAGCGATATTGTCAAGGCTGTTGTCAGTTCAATTACGAGTCGAGTTCAATCCGGTACTGTTTTAAATCTGAGCAATGCAGCCGATTTAGAACCAATTATTCAGCAAGCAGCCACTAGAATCAAGCAAACTGACTCCAGTTTCAATAGTCAAAATTTTACCCAAATTACCTCGCAAGCTGCGACTGTAATGGCAACAGCCAATCAACGCATTGATGCCGCTGTCTCCAACCCAACAACTTCAATTCCTGAAGCAGTCGCCCGCGTCCAAAAAGTAACCTTGGGCGCAACGAGTCAAGATTTCAAAGCTGTTGGTGCTGGAAGTAAGACAATTTCTCAGGTAGTGGCTGAGAATACTGGTGCTGCTTTAGATACCAAAATTGAAACTATAACAACACCTGGTGGGATTGCGACTCCTGTTGTCACCGGCGATGCTGAGTTAGGCAGCAATTCGCCCGACGCAATTATCGGTACAAATGGTGATGATATCCTGACTGGAAGCAGCGGAAATGATGTTTTGATGGGCATGAGGGGCAATGATTATCTCGACGGTACCTCTGGCAATGACTCTCTTTTCGGCGGCAAAGGTAACGATATTATGCTGGGTGGTAGCGGAAATGATGTTTTGTTTGGCAGCCGCGGTGCTGACATTTTGAATGGTGGTGACGGTAACGATATTCTGCTGGGAGGTAAGGGTGATGATTTGCTGACTGGCGGTTTGGGAAGTGATACTTTGACGGGAGGTAATGGCAATGATAAATTCTTGCTTTCTACCAATTCTGGGACTGATATTATTACTGACTTTGAAGTTGGTAAAGACTTATTAATCTTGGGTAACGGGCTAACTTTCTCGCAATTGTCAATTACTCAAGAAAATAGTTCAACTTTCATCCGTTTGTCGGCAACAGGTGAAATTTTAGCTTCTCTGAATGGGGAGACGGCAAGTGCGATTAATGCTGCCAATTTCAATTTAGCTTAGAGCATGAGGTTATACCAAATCCGGGGAAGACAACCCCTCGATTATCCATAACGGCGTAAGGTGCGGATCAACAAACAAATACCGCAGATGGCAAATATTACCCTGCGACGCACCCTACTACTTTCGCCACCAGGAGACCGACTGATTCATCAAAAATATCCAAAACCCGAATTCTGGAAGAACTCGGGGTTCTAAGTGCAATCTTAAGTGTGTTGTAAACTTTTAATTTCAGCTAATCTTGCCCTTAATTTTGCGTTTCGCCGCACCCATACCCAGAATCCCAAATCCGGCAAAAGTACCCAACCAAGTAGCAGGTTCGGGTACGGCTTCAGCAGAGCTTGCTTCAAAGGAGCTTTTAATGGCGATCGCATCATTAGCGCACTCGGCCAAAAAATTAGCAATATAGCTCCCCGAAGGCATTGAGGATTTGTTAAAACTGAATCCGATTGTTTGAGAACCTACTGCATTAAATTGACCAAAATTCAGACCGAGGGCAGTCAAAGTGGCGGGAGTTAAAAAGTTAATTTCTCCTACTTTTGTACCTGTAGCAATTGAGTTGAGAACTGTCCAGTTTCCTGTTTGTTCAAAATAGGGATCTGTGGCAGCTAAATCGCCCATTGATGGAGTACCGCCTTGAGATGCAACTACAGTGTTGAATTGATTTAAATTGCTAAAGCCGGAGTTGGTTTTAGTGACGTTTTTAGCAGTGACATTGCTGTAAACGCCAGTTGTTGCCACGCCTGAGTCATTTCCTTCGGCAAAGCGAACGGCAAACAAGCTGTTATTTGCATTAGCTGTGTTGAAGTTTTGACCGGAAAAATTGAAGAATAAATCGCCGTAGTTGATGTTGCCTCGGAGAGCGGCGCTGTCTGCATATCCCGCTAAACTTAGATTCGAGTTAATGGCGATGAAAGCTGTATCTGATGTTTCTTTGACAGCGATACCGTAAAATTCAAATTCGCCGCCGCCGATTTGCGGCCCTGTCACGCCGTCGCTGAAGGAATCGATCGCATAATTCCAACCGTTAGATAGCGTTGCTGCTGTAGCTTTTTGTGGCTGTATCGCGATAATTGCACAGAAAACAGCCACTGAGCAAGTGCTGTAAATACTGTTTTTATTAGTAGAATTCATAAAATTCTCCGGGGAATGAGTGATAAAAAATCAAGTCGATCGCTCGGGAGCATCTGTGTTTTGCTTGAATGCGTGGGAGATCCTATCGATCGCTTTTGTTTTAATGCGTGGGAGATTTTATCTATCGCACTCGCACAAAAAAATATTTTTACAAAGCCGGAGATGCTGCCGCCTCGTAGGGACTCTTTGATTTTTAGTAAATCACAGATTCCGGCAAATTTTATTAAAGTTTTGGTAAAGATTTTGTGATAGCAGATCGGTTTTGCATTTATAGTTCGAGCGTCCCCGAAGAGCGAGTACAATACGCGATCTGGGCTTCTCGCACGCTTAATAAAAAAAATGCTTTTTGCAAAACCGCTCTGCTCCCGATTTTGTGGGCGATCGCCTAATATCAACTACATTCACAAAAAACAGCTAATGCCCGTAATTAAACAGCAAAATTTCGCCACTACCAGCACATTGCTACCCAAACGCATCACCTACGCAGAGTTAGTCCATAAAATTGATTGAGGGATTGAGGGATTAATTGGTCAATATTTCATTCACTTGAAAACCGCTAGATGCAATTTAATTACACCACAACTTATTCGCCCATAATTTGAATACTTACACTTCTGTTTCGCGGCCCGTCTAAGTCAAAAAACAAAACAGATTGCCAAGTCCCCAGTGCTAATTTACCTTCTGCAACTGGAATTACTTCGCTGGTACTGAGCGTCATGGCCATCAGGTGAGAGTGAGCGTTGATCGGTTCGTCGGCTGGAACTATTCTTAAATGCAGGTCGTTGTGCAAGTATTTGTCACCGGGAGGCGCTAATTTTTGCAAGTATACTTTAATATCTGCTAGCAATCTTTCTTCATCTTCATTAATTGCCAAAGCTGTAGTAGTGTGTTTGGAAAAAACTATAACTTGTCCATTTTTCACGGCACTGCTATCAAGAAGCTGGACAATTTGAGGAGTGATGTTATAAATATTAAGACCTGATTCTGTGAGTATTTCGATTGTTTGATTGATGATTTTCATAGGTTGCCTATTATCTCTAGCCCAGTTTAATAATTATAATTAGGTTGGTAATGAGGACTTGAGTCCTCAAATTCCTCAAAGGTCGATCGCCCAAAATTATACCATTTATAAAAAATTGTTTCCTCAAGTTAAGAGGGCCCGCACGCACCATCCACCGCCCCTACTGACTGTTGACTGTTGACTGTTGACTGTTGACTGTGAATCGAACAACTGAAAATTGCACCGAGATAGGTGGTGACTTGTAAAAATCATTCATGAATTGCTCTCTGATTTATCACCTGACGATGCAGCCGGAAACGATCTTATATCGCGCCCGCTCGATTAACTGCACGAACCTTTTTTGTGTTATGGCAATCTACCGGAGATGATATTAGGGATTCATCGCTCCTCGACGCACCCTACTAATGATGTAAGTAAATCTAAAAATCTAAAATCTAAAATCTAAAATCTAAAATCGACTGACGGCGAGGAGCGATCGTTTTGAGAAAAGCCAAGAAACTGCCTGCAACATATCCGTAGCGAGCATCGCGGGTTCCTTGAGACTCTGGCGGTAGTTTCTGCACTTGAAGCGCTGCATCAATCAAATTGCTGAATGCTGTTAACCGATCGCCGACAATTCATTAACTATCTTGACTCTTCCCTTAAGCACGTAGCGCAGCAGTCGGTTGAGCGAATATATATCTTGCTCGTCGAGAGAGTCATCCAAAACAGCAGCCATCAAACCGTAGCGATCGGCCAATGTCAAACAGCCTGTATCGGTAACAGAGGCCAGTATTTCAGAAATAGCGCCGGGGATAAGTTGAATAAAAAGCATAAGACCTTCTCTGAATTCGATAGTTATATCATCTATCATTCTCCCAAAATCAACAGTGACGCTGACAGAGTAGAGAATGTGATTTTTTGACGCTAATTGTGCGATCGCGACGCATCTAATTGTGTGACTAGCGGCGTTTTAAGTATGCGATCGGCGTCACAACATTATTTTATTATTTGCCAATTTCCCTCTCTCCCCTCCCAAATCTAAAGATTTACAAAGATTTTTAGGCTCTGTGGGTGTCTTTACCGACTACTCATGTATAAAACGCATTGTCAGTATGCAAAATCTTCATAAAACTCAATATTTTGTAAAAATAGCTACGAATCTTTACGGTGGTGGGTTTTACATTTGTTCGTAACAAAGGCGCATCGAAACGCAGCGATCGAACAATCGGTAGCAACCATAACAACCATAAATAGGTTGGTGGCATTCGAGGCAGCGTCCAAAAAAGCTCAAGTATACAAAAGACCAACCATGCTTAAAAGAAATTCTATCGAGTAACTAAATATACAGTTTTAAATTCATACAGTCACTAAGGTTAGCAGGAAACACACTTTATGCTCCAAGTCAATACTTTTCCCGAACAAGCCAGCCGCGAGGGTAAACCAATGACCCAAACAGTAGAACCAAAAACCAGCCAGAACAAATTTGAAAAACTCAAATCCGAAAAAGATGGCTTAGCAGTCAAAGCCGAACTCGAACACTTCGCCCAAATCGGCTGGGAAGCAATGGACGAAATCGATCGCGACTACCGCCTCAAATGGTTCGGCATCTTCTTTCGGCCAGTAACTCCTGGGAAATTCATGATGCGGATGCGGTTGCCCAACGGCATCATTACCAGCAATCAAACCAGAACCATCGCAGAAATTGTACAGCGGTACGGCGACGACGGCAGCGCCGACATCACCACCAGACAAAACCTGCAACTGCGCGGAATTCGCATAGAAGATGTGCCCGACATCTTCAGCCGCCTCAAAGCAGTGGGGATGACCAGTGTTCAGTCCGGTATGGACAACGTTCGCAACATCACCGGTTCCCCAGTCGCAGGCTTGGATGCCGACGAACTGATAGATACGCGGGAACTGGCGAACCAAGTTCAAGACATGATTACCAACAGCGGCGAAGGCAACCCCGCGTTTTCCAATTTGCCGAGAAAGTTTAATATTGCGATCGCAGGCTGTCGCGACAACTCAGTCCACGCCGAAATCAACGACATCGCCTTCGTACCCGCTTACTTGGACGGCAACATCGGGTTTAATGTTTTAGTCGGCGGATTCTTCTCCGCCAAACGCTGCGAAGCTGCAATTCCCCTCAACGCTTGGGCAAGTCCCAGCGACGTTGTAGATTTGTGCAAAGCAATTTTAACTGTGTTTCGCGATCGAGGCCCGAGAGCAAACCGCCAAAAATCGCGCTTGATGTGGCTGATTGACGAACTCGGCATCGAACAATTCCGCGCCGTCGTCGAACAAGAATTAGGGCGCACATTGCTTCGGGCCGCCCTCAAAGATGAAATCATCTGGGACAAACGCGACCACATCGGCATCTACGACCAAAAACAAGCAGGACTCAAGTATGTAGGGCTGCACGTTCCCGTCGGACGGCTAACTGCATCGGATTTGTTCGATTTAGCCAGAATCGCCGAAGTCTACGGCAGTGGCGAGCTCAGGCTGACTGTCGAAGAAAACGTGATTGTGCCCAACGTTCCCGAATCGCGGATTGAGTCGCTGCTGAAAGAACCGCTGTTGCAGCGTTTTTCCATTGAGCCGGCACCCCTGACGCGAGCCTTACTTTCCTGCACCGGCTCCAAGTTTTGCAACTTCGCCCTCATTGAAACCAAAGCTCGCGCCGTCGCCATGATTGGGGAACTCGAAACCGAACTCTCCATTCCCAAATCGGTCAGAATTCACTGGACTGGTTGCCCCAATTCCTGCGGCCAACCCCAAGTAGCAGACATCGGTTTGATGGGGACAAAGGTTCGCAAGAACGGCAAAACCCTTGAAGGTGTAGACATTTACATGGGAGGGACGGTTGGCAAAGACGCTCATTTGGGTACTTGCGTCCAAAAAAGCATCCCTTGCGAAGACCTTAAACCGGTGCTGCATCAACTTTTAGTCGATAACTTCGGTGCTGTTCCCCATCAAGGAGATGTAGCTTCCCTCAACCGACAACTGCAACTGACGGTTGAGAGAGACGAAACGACACTCGCGGCGACCAAACCTCAGACATCTACTGTTATTTTCGCCCGATCGGGCAAAACAGTTGCTTGCACCGAAGATGAATTTATTCTCGACGTTGCCGAACGGGCAGGAGTCGAACTCGACAGCAGTTGTCGTTCGGGAACCTGCGGCACTTGCAAGCAGAAACTTCTAGAAGGCAAAACAGTTTACGACAGTCAACCAGACGCGGCTGCCGATTTAGAACCAGGGTTCATTTTAGCTTGCAGCGCGCGGGCGATCGGCCAAGTGTCGATCGACGCCTGATCTCACATCTGCCATCTCACATTCCAACGATCTCAAAGTACAACAAGAATTCAAGACAAATGAGCAACCTTTCCCGCAGAAAATTCATCATCACCGCCGGAGTCACAGCCGCCGGCACCCTGCTAGCCCACGGTTGCAGTTCCGGTTCCACCACATCTAGCGCAACTCCCGGCGGAACCTCACCCACCGCTGCCCCAGCAGTCAACATCAACCCCGCCGACGCCCCCGAAGTTACCGCAGCCAAACTCGGATTCATCGCGCTCACCGACGCAGCACCCTTAATCATCGCCCTAGAAAAAGGCTACTTTGCCAAATACGGCATGAAAGACGTGCAAATAACCAAACAAGCATCTTGGCCGGTGACGCGCGATAACCTAGAACTCGGTTCCGACAAAGGCGGCATTGACGGCGCGCACCTCCTATCCCCGATGGCTCACCAGATGACATTAGGCACAATTACCAAAGGCAATCAGCCAGTGCCAATGAACATTCTGGCGCGGTTAAATACTAACGGTCAAGGTATTTCCCTCGGCAAAAAATACCTTGATTTAAAAATAGGTACAGATAGCAAACCTTTTAAAGCAGCCCTCGCCAATCAGAAAGTTCCGATTGCTATGACATTTCCCGGAGGCACCCACGATTTGTGGATACGGTACTGGCTAGCAGCAGGCGGTATCAATCCAGATACAGATGTTTCCGTGATTCCCGTACCGCCGCCCCAGATGGTAGCTAACATGAAATCCGGCAGCATGGAAGCCTTTTGTGTAGGCGAACCTTGGAACGCTCAGCTAATTGCTCAAAAAGTAGGATACAGCGCCTTAATCACTGGAGAACTTTGGAAAGATCACCCAGAAAAAGCTTTAACTTTAAGAGCAGATTGGGTAGCCAAAAATCCCAAAGCTGCTAAAGCACTGACAATGGCTGTTCTCGAATCCCAGCAGTGGTGCGAAAAGCCAGAAAACAAAGAAGAGATGTGTCAAATCATCGGTAAAGATAGATGGTTAAAAGTTCCTGCAGCCGATATTGTCGCTCGCTCTAAAGGTCAAATTGACTACGGTACAGGTCGCGTTGAAGCTGCTAGTCCAGTGGCGATGAAATTCTGGGCTGATAATGCTTCGTATCCCTACAAGAGCCACGATGCTTGGTTCATCACTGAAAATATTCGCTGGGGTTATATGCCGGCTAATACCGATATCAAAGGAACCGTCGATAAAGTTAACCGCGAGGATATTTGGAAAGCCGCCGCCACAGCAATTGGTGTTCCTGCAGCCCAAATTCCTGCTACGACTTCTCGCGGTGTCGAAACATTCTTTGACGGCATCAAGTTTGACCCCGAAAAACCTGAAGAATATCTGAAGAGTCTGGCAATCAAGAAAGCATAATTAGTTGACTGTTGACTGTTGACTGTTGACTGAATGACCAATTTTTAACTTTAGTAGTAAAGTTGGCTTTCTTGACTCAAACCACCCAGACACGGCGAACACTTCCAAGTATCTACAAATAATCGATTATTCACTAAGATACACTCAAAGATATGGCAACAAATCTCTCGGTTTCTAAAAGTAAAAATCCGGTAAATTTCGTTTTGGATTTGGTGCAAAAAAATCGCCGAAAAATCCTTCGACCTTTAGTTGCGATCGCAGTTTTGCTCACAATTTGGCAAATCCTTTGCCACGGTGATGGTTCCTCCTTGCCGGGCCCGGTTAAAGTTGTCAAAGAAACTTGGACTTTGATTATCGATCCCTTCTTCGACAACGGCGGTATCGACAAAGGTTTATTTTGGCAAATTTTAGCGAGTTTGCAGCGAGTGGCGATCGGCTTTACTTTATCAGCAATTCTCGGCATAAGTTTAGGGATATTGATCGGCACAAATCCTTTAATGTACGATGCTTTAGACCCGCTGTTTCAAGTATTTAGAACTATCCCGCCTCTAGCTTGGTTGCCGATCGCCCTGGCAGTATTTCAACAGTTCAATCCCTTTGAAGGTATGGGACTGAAAACCAACGAAGTAGCAGCACTTTTTGTAATCTTGGCTACAGCAATTTGGCCGATTATCATCAATACCACAGTAGGCGTTCAACAAATACCCCAAGACTACAGAAACGTCGCCCGCGTCTTGCGCCTACCGAACCGAAAATACTTCTGGAAAATCCTGATTCCATCTTCAGTTCCTTACATCTTCACAGGCTTGAGAATTGGTATCGGTTTGTCTTGGCTGGCGATCGTAGCGGCGGAAATGTTAGTCGGCGGTGTTGGCATCGGTTTCTTCATCTGGGACGCTTACAACAGTTCTAGACTAAGCTCCGTGATTCTAGCAGTGCTTTATGTAGGAATTGTCGGCTTGCTATTAGACAGAATAGTTGGTTTTATCGGTTCTAAAGTGGTTCCCGAAGAAAGCAAATAGGATTTGGTTAACAGTTAACAGTTAACAGTTGGCTGTTGACTGTTGACTAACATAAGGTAAGGTGCGCGACCCGACGCACCCGCAGCGCGAACAGGATCAGGTACAGGCGCACCCACTACATTGACTTAATCTACAAATTACAAACTAACCTAAAAAAAATCATGTCAGTATTTGTTGAAGTAGACCACGTTGACCGCGTATTTGATCTGCCAAATGGAGAGCAATACATCGCTCTTAAAAATATCGAACTTAAAATTAAAAAGGGAGAATTTATCTCCTTAATCGGACACTCTGGCTGCGGCAAATCTACACTGCTAAATATCATCGCTGGTCTCGACAGGGCAAGTCAGGGTGGGATTACTTTAGAAGGGCGTGAAGTCCGCGATCCAGGCCCGGATCGGATGGTGGTGTTTCAAAATTATTCGCTGCTTCCTTGGCTGACTGTTCGCGAAAATATCGCCCTCGCAGTGGATGAAATCTACAGCGGTAACACTCAAGAAGAGCGCGAATTAGTCATAGAACACCATATTAAATTAGTAGGACTCGGACAAGCTGCCAAAAAACGGCCTGGGGAAATTTCTGGGGGGATGAAACAAAGAGTTGCGATCGCCCGCGCCCTCGCGATTCGCCCGAAATTGCTGCTGTTAGACGAACCCTTTGGTGCTCTTGATGCTTTAACTCGTGGCGGTTTGCAAGACCAGTTGATGAAAATTTGCCAGGAAAGCAAAGTCACCAGCGTGATGGTAACTCACGACGTTGATGAGGCTTTGTTGTTGAGCGATCGCATTGTCATGCTTACCAACGGCCCGGAAGCGCAAATCGGACAAATCCTCGAAGTGGACATTCCCCGCCCCCGCAAGCGCATGGAAGTTGTCAACCATCCGAGTTACTACGCGCTACGCAACGAAATTGTTTACTTCCTCAACCAGCAAAAGCGCGTCAAACAACGCCGGGCCCAACAACAACTACCTGCGATCGCCCGCAACGGCCTGGAAAAAGTCAACCTCGACATCGGGTTTATTCCCCTCACCGACTGCGCGCCCTTAGTCGTAGCCAAAGAAAAAGGATTTTTCAAAGCCCACGGCTTAGAAGAAGTTACCCTCGTGCGCGAACCAAGCTGGAAAGCAATTGCTAAAGGCGTAGCCCAAGGACGGCTGGATGCGGCGCAAATGGTCGCAGGAATGCCGATCGCCATGTTGTTGGGATTGGACGGCGAAGCCCCGGTGCCAGTCTGTAGCGCCCTCACTCTGTCTCGCAACGGCAATTCGATTGTTTTGAGCAAACACCTCTACAAACAAGGTATTCGGACATTAGAGGATTTCAAAGCTGCGATCGCCAGCACCCCCGACAAAGCTCACACCTTGGGGACGGTACACTCCGCCTCCATGCACAATCTGCTGTTCCGCTACTGGCTGGCCGCCGGCGGCATCGACCCCGACCTTGACGTGGGCTTGACCGTGATTCCGCCCCCGCAGATGGTATCGAATTTAAAAGCAGGTAACATTGACGGCTACTGCGCCGGCGACCCCTGGAACAACCACGCAGTCAACGACGGTAGTGGTTTTGTCATCGCCCGTTCCCTCGATATTCTGCCCGGACACATCGAAAAAGTTCTCGGTGTTACCGAAGATTGGGCTCAGAAATATCCTCAAACCCACGTCGCCCTCGTCAAAGCGCTTTTGGAAGCCTGCGACTACTGCGACGATCGCCGCAACCGCGAAGAAGTGCTGGGGTTGATTTGTCAAGAACAATACATCGGCGCAGACTCCAAAAACATCCGCCCGGGATTCCTCGATCCGTACAACTGCGGCACCGAGGCGGAACCCCAAATGCTCTACAACTTCAACCAGTTCTACGTTGACCAAACCAATTGTCCAGACCGCCTAGAAATGGTGTGGGTGATGGCGCAGATGGCCCGCTGGGGTCTGATTCCGTTCCCGAAAAACTGGGTGGAAGTGGTCGATCGAGTGTTGCGGCCCGATGTCTTCGGTCAAGCAGTTCGCGAGTTGGGTTTGCCGGATATTTCGAGAGTTCGTCGGACGATCGAGCTATTTGACGGCACTGTCTTTAATCTAGACGACCCGATCGACTATCTCCAGAATGTCAAAATCAAGCGCGGCCTCCGCATTGAAGAAATCTTAATTGAACAAATAGGCAGTCAGTGTTCTATCAAAATCCCTGCATAACCAGTAAATAGGAAGAGGAAATGAGGAGTAAGAAATTAGGAAACAAGACTCCACATTTTCCGATTTCCACAACTCCCAAAATCCCTCTCAATCTAAAAGCTTCATGTCTAATCCTCAAAAAAACAAGCCAATTTCTGAAAATATGCAAACTCTAACAACTCCCGAAACTACTAATTTTCACACAGAAAAACCCGGTTTTTTAACGATAAAAAACGTATCCAAAGTCTACAAAAATCAGAAAGAACCTGACAAACCTTTTGTCATTCTCGACGGTGTAAACCTGACTGTTAATGAAGGCGAATTTATTTGTTTGATCGGTCACTCCGGCTGCGGCAAATCAACTTTGCTGAACATGATTGCGGGATTCAACGGGCCGACCAGCGGAGAAGTTGCTCTGGAAGGTTCGCCGATTACTGAACCCGGCCCCGATCGCATGGTGGTGTTTCAAAACTACTCCCTACTACCTTGGCTGACTGCTACTGAAAACATCCACCTCGGTGTTGAAAGTGTTTATGCTGACAAGTCCGCAGAGGAACACAATGCGATCGTCAAACAAAACTTAGAATTAGTGGGGCTGACCGAAGCTGCTAATAAAAGACCGGGCCAATTGTCCGGGGGGATGAAACAGCGGGTGGCGATCGCCCGAGCTCTAGCAACTCGCCCCAAACTATTGATTTTGGACGAACCTTTCGGAGCTCTAGATCCGATTACGCGGGAAGAATTGCAGGAAGAATTGCTCAAAATCTGGCGCGAGCACAAAATTACCGTCATCATGATCACTCACGATATTGATGAAGCTTTGTTTTTAGCCGATCGCATCGTGATGATGACCAACGGCCCCGCCGCTTCCATCGGCGAAGATATGCACATTCCCTTCAGCCGTCCCCGCAACCGGACTCGGGTAATGGAAGACCCCAGATATTACGAACTGCGGAACTTTGCTTTGGAGTTCCTGTTTTCTCGCTACGCCCACCACGAAGAAGATGAAGCAACGGAATCGGAAACAGAAACCGTCGCGATACCCCTGCCAGTACCTGCTGGCAAAAAGCCTGCAGTTGCTGACAAGCCAAGGCCAGAGGTATCTTTTATGCCTCACGCTACTGAACCCGTAGAAGCTTCACCGCTCAAAGGAGCTATCTTCGCAGTGTCGTGGTTGGCAGCAATGGCTACTTTAGCAGCAGTCAATATGTCTGCGGTTTCCAGTCAGCTAAAGCAAGCGAAACTAGGAGAAACTGCACTGCAAGCGCCGACTGTGGCCGCGGTTGTGAGTTCTCCCCCCAGCCCTGCGCCAGTTGCGGTTAGCCCTGCGCCTGTTGCGGTTAGCCCTGCGCCTGTTGCGGTTAGCCCTGCGCCTGTTGCTGCGAGTCCTGCGCCTGTCGCTAGCCCTGCGCCGATGATTGCTGCGAGCTCTGCGCCTGTGGCTGCGAGTCCTGCGCCGATGATTGCGGTTAGCCCCGCGCCGATGATTGCGGTTAGCCCCGCGCCTGTCGCTAGTCCTGCGCCGATTGCTGCAAGCCCTGCGCCTGTTGCTGCGACTAACAGCACCGGATCGGGGATTTCTGACAAAGCGGAACTCGATACGATCGCAAACCAGTTATATGCAAAAATTGACCAAAATTGGAGGACAACTCCGACATTTACCGAAAGTTTGACTTATCGGGTCAAAGTGAAACAAAACGGCGATATCCTACAGTTCGATCCCACAAATCAAGCAGCTAAAGATTTTGTCAAAGAAACGCCTCTGCCGGTTTTGCAAACTCCAGCAGGTGTCGTCGCAGGCGATCGAACAACGGCTGAATTTCAAGTAAATTTTAGCCCCAGCGGCGTATTAGAAGTTAAAACAGCCAAGTAGGCGAAAGCTTCCCGCACGCAGCTCTTAGATTGCTATGAACAACCAAGTTAGTCGATTTTCGCATTCAAGATTTGAGCTTAAAAATTTATTTCACAGATAAATCTGGCAGCTTTAGCGGAAGTGTAAAATTTGGGATATCGAATCAGGACTGTCTGGTTTCCGTTTTTGGTAATTAGTGTATTCGCCCACTGTTTTACAGGGGAGTTATAAACTGTCATAAACTGGCTGCAAATAAGAGCGATCGCGAGTTTTAGTAAGACAGCGGTTAATTTTAAATCAGGGTATTTTCCGCTGCTGTGAAGCGTTTTTTGGGTAATTTTGTAATAATTGATACATTGTTGGGAACAATTTGTTCTGATTATAATGACAAATTACCTATTATCCATGAGCTTTCAAAAATTAGCATCTAAAATCACCAGATGGAAACTATAAAAACTCTTTGCCCTTACTGCGGTGTAGGTTGCGGTCTAGAAGTTGTTCCCGACAAAAAACAAAGTTGGAAAGTTCGAGGCGATCGCAATCACCCATCAAGTCACGGTATGGTTTGTATTAAGGGAGCAACGGTAGCAGAGTCCATTCGGAGCGATCGGCTACTTTATCCGATGATGCGAGACACTCTCGACCAACCCTTCCGCCGCGCTAGTTGGGACGAAGCTCTCGATGCCATTGTTAACCGCATCCAAACAATTCGCAGCACCACTGGCCCCGATGCTTTGTGCGTTTACGGTTCGGGTCAATTCGTAACAGAAGATTATTATGTTGCTCAGAAACTCATGAAAGGTTGTCTGGGTACAAATAATTTTGATGCGAATTCTCGCTTGTGTATGTCTTCAGCAGTTTCGGGATACGTTCAAAGCTTTGGTTCGGACGGGCCGCCTTGCTGTTACGACGATTTAGAATTAACAGATTGTGCTTTTATTGTCGGTAGCAATACAGCGGAATGCCATCCAATTGTGTTCAACCGCTTGGCCAAATATCACAAAAAAAATCCCAATGTCAAGATGATTGTGGTAGATCCGAGGCGGACTCCGACTGCTGAAGCGGCAGATTTGCACTTAGCAATTAAGCCCGGTACGGATATAGATTTGTTCAATGGAATTGCATATTTACTGTTGCGAAAACGGGCAATAGACCCTGAATTTATTCAAGACTGTACGGAAAATTTTTCAGCTTTTGCGGAAGTTATTAGCAGCTACACGCCGGATTTTGTCGCCTCGCGCTGCGGTATTAGTGTTAGCGATTTAGAAACGGCTGCCCGTTATTGGGAACAGTCGCAGCGGGTTTTGTCGCTGTGGTCGATGGGCATCAACCAGTCCTCCGAAGGTACGGCGAAGGTGCGATCGCTAATTAATTTGCACTTGATGACCGGTCAAATCGGCAAACCGGGATGCGGCCCGTTTTCCCTGACTGGCCAGCCAAACGCGATGGGAGGGCGGGAAGCCGGAGGACTCTCTCACCTACTCCCCGGTTACAGATTTGTGAAAAATGCCGAACACAGAACCCAAGTCGAGGAGTTTTGGGGAATTGCACCGGGAAGCATTTCCCCAAATCCCGGCCGCACTGCTTGGGAGATGATTTTGGGATTGGAAACTGGCGATGTTGAGTTGCTGTGGATTGCAGCTACTAATCCGGTAGTGAGTATGCCGGATTTGGAACGGACAAAGGCTGCTTTGCTGCGATCGCCCTTGACGATTTATCAAGAAGCTTATTATCCCACGGAAACCTCAGCCTACGCTCACATCCTGCTGCCGGCAACCCAGTGGAGCGAAAAAACCGGAGTGATGACAAATTCCGAACGCCGCGTTACTCTCGGCCCGGGTTTCGACATTCCTTTAGGGGAAGCGCGCGATGACTGGAGCATTTTTGCAGAAGTCGGCCGCCGCTTGGGTTTTGTCGAACATTTTGCTTTCGACAGCAGCGCTGATGTATATCAAGAGTTCGTGCAGTTGACAAGGGGCAGGCCTTGCGATGTAACTGGCCTGAGTCACGAATATTTGCGCCTCCAAGGCCCCCAGCAGTGGCCCTGTCCCGAAAACGAGCCTCCGCATCCAGCCAATGAAGCGAAACGGCTGTATACTGACAGGCGTTTTCACACCGACGACGGGCGGGCAAAATTTTCGGCTTATCACTCGCGGGGACTCGCTGAACCTCCAGATCCTAACTATCCGTTTGTGTTGACGACGGGGAGACTTTACGGACACTGGCACACGATGACGCGCACGGGTAGAACTGAGAAAATTAATCAATTGCACCCCGATCCGTTTTTGGAAATTCACCCGCGCGATGCTGCGAAATTGCAGATTAATGAGGGGGATTTGTTGGAAGTTCGATCGCGCCGCGGCAAGGCTCGGTTTCCGGCAAAAGTTACTAAGGCGATCGCCCCTGGTACGCTATTTGTACCGATGCACTGGGGTGCTCTGTGGGCCGAAGAAGCTGAAGCCAATGCTATGACTCATTCGGCAAGTTGTCCCGATTCCAAACAGCCAGAGTTAAAAGCTTGCGCCGTGCAATTGGTATTGGTGGGGGCGGAAACAGCAGCGCCGGCTGTGGCAGAAGTTGCCGCAGGGGTTGAGGAATTTAATTGGGCCAAATCCACTGTCGCCGTTACTTCTCTATCTGGCCTCTAACTTTGGGATTTGACATACTCACCTAGCCGGATCGATCTCATTACCTGGGTTTCGTCCCACAGACTCCGGCAAAATCGTAATTTTTTGTTAAGGAACCGGGTTTCAAGGCAGTCAAGTACGGCACAATCCCCGGTTGCTCTATTTTCGTCAAAACTTCTCTCGCCCTAGCAATTGTGACCCAGACGCACCGAAAGAACGGCGTTATCGGGAACTCCTGGCAAACCCGGATAATTCAATTAATTTAGGGTCAGCTTTTCCTGCTAGATTCGCGGTTTTTCGTCTCGCCCAAAAGCTTGCGGCATTCTTTTGGATCGATCGGCTCAAAAAATTGCAGTTTGCAGGTATAGGTGCTATGATTGTTTTCACAAAGCTTTATTTTCGGCAGTACAGTTCGTTCGATCGGCGTTCCTCCGGATTTAAATCTCTACAACCTCGATTCTGGAGAATGTTCAATGTCAATCTATGTCGGCAATTTATCCTACGAAGTAACGCAGGAGCACCTCAGCCAAACTTTTGGTGAGTACGGCACAGTCAAGCGCATTCAAGTGCCTGCTGACCGTGAAACAGGTCGGATGCGCGGTTTCGCTTTCGTAGAAATGTCTACTGAAGCAGAAGAAACTGCCGCCATTGAAGCTCTTGACGGTGCTGAGTGGATGGGTCGCGACCTCAAAGTCAATAAGGCAAAACCCCGCGAAGAACGTGGTTCTTCTAACAGCGGTAACTGGGGCAACAACGACCGCTCCTCTCGTCGCTACTAAACCATTTAGAGCTAAATTTTTAGCTCGATCGTGTGTTTGCCCGATCGAAAACGGAGTCAACAATCATAATTTGTTGAGAATAGATAGTTGATTCTGCGATCGCATCGAGCCTTGAAATCCTCAAAATGTTGCCAAACAACAGCTTGAGGTTTTTTTATGTCAAATTTTTATCCGCGCCTGTAGAAGCTTGTATCTAACTTGAGAGAGGGGGAGAGGGGGAGGGAGAGGGAGAGGGAGAGGAGAGAGAGGGAGAGGGGGAGAAGATTTTTGAGCCATCGTCGAAATATAGCGGTTATAAAAAAAGCGAGGATAGCCCAATGCCCCATCCCTCCGCTTCGCTCCGCCCAATGCCCCATCCCTCCGCTTCGCTCCGCCCAATGCCCAATGCCCAATGCCCCATGCCCAATCCCAGATAGTACCTCATCTTTTTGAGAAATGCTATATATCTTATTAATAAGTCTATTACTTTAACTAATCCCTTAAAATGTGGAAAGCGCTAATTTAAAATATCAGGTAATTATCGAACATGACTATTGAATTAACAAAGGGTGACAGATTTAATCTTTCTAAAGAAGCTCCTGATTTCAAGAAAGTTGCGATCGCCCTGGGGTGGCAAGTCAGCCAGACAGCACAAAACTGCGATATTGACGCATCTGTGTTTATGTTAGGCGCTGACGGTCGCATTCCCGATGAAAAGTATTTTGTATTTTACAACAATCTGACCTCGCCGGACGGTGCGGTGCGACATTCAGGTGACAGCAGGAATGGACAAATTGAGGGAGATGATGAGACGGTTTATCTGGATTTGAGTAAAATCAATTCGGCGATTCAGGAAATTGTGTTTGTTGTGACTATTCACGATGGACAGGAAAAGAATCAAAGTTTTAGTCAAGTTAAAAATGCTTTTATCCGGCTTTACAGTTCAGAGAATCTTAGCGAATTGGTTCGGTACAATTTAAATCAGATATTTTCCCAAGAAACGGCTTTAGAATTTGGACGGTTGTATAAGAAAAATGGCGAATGGAGGTTTCAGCCGGTAGGACAGGGATATAATGCTGGGTTGCAAAGTTTTGTAGACAAGTATTATGTTGAGAATGCGGTTGAGAAAAGCTCGAATGCTGGTGAGAAGGTTGATGATGCTGAGGTTTTGAAGCAGTTTAGCGATCGGGTGGATCGATTATTGCGCGAAGAGGCGATCGAGGAGACACCAATTCCAGTATCTAGCGAAGCGGTAGAACAGCCGGCTGCTATTCCTATTAATGCGGATACTGTGGAATCTGAAGAAGAGGCAAAAATTGATGATTCTGCACTAGAGAATCTGGAACCAGTTATTAGTGCTGAGGAATTTTTGAAACGGTATAAAGAGGGAGAACGAGATTTTACAGGGATTAACTTATCGGGAGTGGATCTAAGCGGAAAAATCCTGCATTCTGTCAATCTGAGTAACGCTAATCTCAGCGGTGCAGAACTTTCTGAAACGAACTTATACGGTTCTAACCTGAGTGAGGCAAATTTATCTCATGCAAACCTTCACACAGCTAATCTAACCGGAGTAAACTTAGGGAAAACAAAATTCACAAATGCAAATTTAAGTGAAGTAAATCTGCATTGTGCTAACTTAAGTGAAGCTAACTTAAGTGGAGTAAATCTCAGTAGTGTTCATTTGTTCTCGAAGACAAACTTCAGCAAGGCAAACCTCAGTAAAGCGAACTTAACTGGGTTAAATTTGAGGGAATCACAATTAATGAAGGCTGATTTGAGTAATGCAAACCTAAGTAATACTAACTTATTAAAGGCAAATCTTCAAGGGGCAAATCTTGAAGGAGCAGAATTGCAACAAGCGCTTTACAACGCAGATACGATCTTCCCCACAGGCTTTGACCCTGTTAAAGCAGGTGCTTGCTTAATCGCTCCTAATGCTTCATTCCAAAAAGCAAACCTAGCGAGTCGTAATTTGAGTCATGTCAACCTGAGTGAAGCTAACTTGAGTGGTAAAAATCTAACTAAAACAAGTTTGGAGTCTGCAAACCTCGTGCAAGCTAATTTGAGTAACACCAACTTAAGTGGAGCATATCTAAATGGTGCCAACCTAATTGCAGCAGACTTAAGTGGAGCGAATTTGCAAAATGCAGAAACACGTGGAGCAAATTTTAGTGGTGCTAATCTAACAAAAGTTAATCTGGTTGGTGTAACTCTTCAATGCAATTTAAGCGGAGCAATATTAAGTGAAGGAAATCTCTGTGGAGCTAACCTTAGTTATGGAAATTTTAGTGGAGCAAACCTAACTTTGGCAGACTTGCGTGGCGCAAATTTGCAGGGTACAAACCTAGAAAAAGCTAATTTAATAGGAGCAAATCTAAGTGGGGTGACAAATCGGGAAACGGCAAAACTCGCAGGTGCAATTATGCCAGATGGGACAATTAACGAATGAATTCGATCGCCAATATTAAAGAGCAAGATGAACAATTTATTTGTGTCAATTTAACCGAAAGTCCGCCAGGGAATTCATTCCCTGGCGGACTGAGGGAAAGAGCGTTAACTTGACACCAATGGTGGGGTGTGCATCGCCCAAAAATAGATTATAATTAATGTGAAATATCAAATACATAGATTTTCGATGAATGAATCGGACAAAGAAATTATAGAATCTACCCTCCGATGGATGACGGAGTTTGTCGAGTTACCGCATCCAGTTTTCAGCGATTTACCGATTTGTCCCTTCACTAAAAAAGCACGCTTGGCAAATCAAATTTTATTCAAAATCGAGCGGTTTTCAGCGCTGACTCAGTTTGAGGCAGATTCTACTATCATGAAATCGATTCATGAATTTGCTAATTCCGAATTTGAAATAATGGTAGTAATTAATCCCGATAAAACTGCGATTAGTGCGCCACAAACTCAAGAATTGATGGACAAATTAAACACTCAGATTTATGAGTTGGGATTGCTAGCTTTTCACACTCATCCCGAAGAAGATTTTAATATTGACGGGCTTTATACTAGGAGGATGCCGTATCCGGGCTTCACTGTGCAAGTAAATTCTAAGCTGAAGCCAGCTTCCGATTCTCTAGAGAAAACTGAATATTACAAAAATTGGACGGCCCAACAACTAAAAGATTTCGGGATTCCGAGAAATTGACGATCGCCCCTTTTCCCCCTTTCCCCCTATCTTCCTTCGCGCCCTTTGCGCCTTCGCGGTTCAATCCTCCTCCTCCCCAGTTCCCCGCGTCTCTCCTAGCCATTACAATAAGTTCAGGAAAAAATCTTTACACATAAGAACTCATGCAGCTCAAGTCCACAACCCGCCATATTCGCATTTATACCGCCATCCTCGAAGACAACGAACTCGTACCCAGCAATGACCTTTTGACGATCGACATTGACCCAGACAACGAACTAAACTGGAACGACGAGTCAGTCAAGCAGGTATATGCCAAATTCGACCAACTCGTAGATGCTTACGAGGGCGAAGACTTGACAGAGTACAACCTCCGCCGCATTGGTTCGGAATTGGAGCATTTGGTGCGATCGTTCTTGCAAAAAGGCCAAATCAGCTACAACCTCAACAGCCGCGCTGTCAACTACAGCATGGGACTTCCCCGTGTTGATGCCAAAATTCACCTCTAAGGGGAAAGTCGGAGAGGGGGAAAGGGTGCAATAGCGATTGGGGGAGAGGGAAGAGTGGGAGAGAGTCTGATGGGAAAAATCATCCCCATTTCCTCTTCTTTCTCCCCTCCAACCTCAACATTGAGCCGTTAAATTCTTGACAATCCCATTCCCGCACTGCTTCGATTACGCCGAATTTTCCCGATCCTTATTCTTCAGTTCCCTTGGTTTCTGCGTCTTTCCCACTGTCATTCGGATCGATCGCACAATTGGGATCGCGAGCCAAAAACTGCTTTACTGCAAGTTGGCGGTTAGTCATAAACTGACCCCAAGCGCCGGGAAACATCTGATCCAAGGTTTCCACCAGCGCCCAAACTTCAAGATTCATCACTTTGTAATAAAAACCGTGAGAATGCTGAATCCTAGTCAGCATTTCGTCTACCTCAACAGGAGGTAGCAGCTTCGGATCGCGTAAATTATCGCCAAAGGCGCTGGACTCATGTAGGGGCATGGTTAAAAATTTAACAGCTTACTGATTGTCGGTCAGTTGATTTTAGATTTTAGATTTTAGATTTTCGCTTAGAAATTGATTCCACGGATGAATCTGGGCGGGATTGTATCCGTCTCAGGCTCAGGTTAAATTTAACTTGACTTGCCCGCCCTCGGCTACAAGGCACCGATCGCCAGATAGACCAAACCGAGAATATGTGTTTATTTATAGCTAAAAGCTCAGGGTATTTCTACGTATAGCGGTTCGATCGCGTAGTGAGGTATGCCCTGTTTGGCCAATGCCCGGTTTGCCGCATAGTAACTCATATGAGATTTCAAAAGCCTATATCTGCATCCTAGCATCAGAGTTCGTCTAAAATCTCAATTAGCTTGAGGGCTGCGATTGCTTCGTCGGCTGTCAGTCTCAGCAATATCCTGACCTGGGCTGGTGTCGCGCCAGCGTCGATTCCTGAAAGCCGATCGCCAGATTTATCCGGGGGTCAACAAAATGGTAGACTGTTGCTTTGAGTACAAAGCGAAAGTCAAAACTAAAAAATTTTCAGAAAATATCGCCGCGCACACAAAAGTGCAAAAGTGATGAGCCTGGGAACCAAAAAAAACAAGAAATTAGGACTGCAAAGTCTTAAGAATCTCCCTCTGCACAAAAAACGGGAGTGTCATATAATCGCCACATATCAACCTGTCGAGATTCAAGGGCTAAAATAGTTCAGATCGGCACGGCCCAAAGGCGTCAGGAACCCTTATGCAAAACTCTATGCCAAAACACTACCTGTGGGCTGTAGGTGAAGGGATCAAAGCGTGTAAACCAGGCGATCTAATCGGAGGTCGCTATTTGGTCAAGCGCGATCGGCTTCTTGTCGATACTCAACCCGAACAGTTGCCGGAACTGCCCGAAGAGATTCCGAGCGCGATCGTTCCTTATTTGAGATTGTTTGCCTATCAGTTGCACGTACCTCAAGTATACGGGCTGATATCGTCCCAGACGAGCAAACTCTCAGGAGATATCTGGCTGTTGGAAAACGCGCCTATTGTGAAGGTGACGGAATCTTTAATGCCGGAATTGGCGGACTCCTGGAAAGGAGCCTCCGCCATGCGACAGCTCAATTGGCTGTGGCAAATTGCCAAGTTGTGGCAGCCTTGTATGGCTCAGGGCGTGGCTTCCACCCTGCTGACTCCCGAACTGTTGCTGGTGTCGGGCCAGTTAGTCAGGTTTCTGGAATTGCAGCCCGATCGCAAACCGCCTAATTTGTCGCAGTTGGGCAAATTGTGGCAGCAGTGGATCGATGATGCTGACCCCACGATTGCCAATTTTTTGAGGCAACTTTGCCAGCAAATGGTCGCCGGTCAAGTGCGCCAAGGCGAACAACTCATGGGCCAGTTGGATAAAGCTCTGGCAAAATCCGGCCGATTTTACGATCGTCACATTGAGATTGCTACGGGCACAGATGTGGGCCGAGCCCGGGCTCATAACGAAGATGCTTGCTATCCGCCGGATGGTACGGTATTTGCCGGACTCCCCGGCGCGTCGGCTTGCGCGATCGTCTGCGACGGTATCGGCGGACAAGACGGCGGCGAAGTCGCTTCGGAATTGGCGATTGCTGTACTTCAGGAAAAATTGCAGCTTCTTCCCCTGCATCAAGCTAATTGGGACCCGCTGAGCCTGACTTCCAAGCTCGAACGGGCCGCCTGTGCCGCTAACGACAAGATAGCCAGTCGCAACGACAGCGAAAACCGCCAAGGCCGCCAGCGAATGGGCACTACCCTAGTCATGGGTTTAGCTCACATTCACGAAGTCTACGTCGCCCACGTCGGAGACAGTCGGGCTTACTGGATTACCCGCACCGGCTGCTATCAAGTTACTCTCGATGACGATGTAGCTTGTCGTGAGGTGCGTTTGGGTTATTCGCTATACCGCGATGCTTTGGAACAAGTCGCCGCCGGGGCTCTGATTCAAGCTTTGGGCATTACTTCCTCCAACACTCTGCACCCGACAGTGCAGCGATTTCCGGTGGATGAGGATTGCGTTTTTCTGCTGTGCTCCGACGGTTTGAGCGATAAAGACCGGGTTGAGGAATGTTGGGAAGCGGAAATTTTGCCAATTCTCGACGGTAGCATTAATGTGGCGAAGGCGCGCGATCGACTGATCGAGATTGCTAATACCAAAAACGGTCACGATAACGTCACCGTGGCTTTAATTCACTGTCAAGCACATTTGAAGGACAATGGCAATACTTTGACAGAATTGTCTGTCGCACCTTTAGATGTGCCGATCGAACTAATGCCCGATGCCGAAGATATGCCCACCGATTTGACCGGCAGCACAGCCCTGATCGAGGCTAATTCTCAACTAAAAACGCAGTTAATACAGCCGCCAGACAGAGGCAAAAGTCTATTTTCGCTGTTAGTAAAAATAGTTTTTTTGTTAGGTTTGGGAGGTGTATTTGCTTATTTTTTCATTCCTCCGGTGGGTCGGGCGATCGATACTGCCGGGGAGTCGATTTTCGGTAAACGCGGTTTAATTAATGCTAGAAGCGAGCCGGAGAAAACTGTTCAACCAGTATCTTCTGAACTCAATTATTTAGAAAAAGGCTCCTTTGTAGAACTTAAAAATTCTGGTAGTGGGGAATTGGGCGCTTCGGGCGATCGCTTGGATTTGCGATCGGCAATCGGTGAGTTGACTGTCAAAGGAACAGTCCCTGCAGGAAGCGTTTTGCAGGTGACAAACAAACAGCTTACGCCTCAAGGCAATTGGCTGGAATTAAAAGTTTGTTCGCTTCCTGCAATAGTGCCGTCGAACTCTCCCAAACCAAAATCAAATAAAGATTTCTCTACTGTTTCCCAACCAACAATCAGTCCATCTCCCGCTGCGGCCAGTCCCTCGCCTTCGCCGGATATTAAGCCAACAGTTGCAGTAGAAATCGCCAAACTGCAAGCGGGAGAAATCGGATGGATTCAGGAAAAAGATGCCGTTTCTAAAGTAGCAATTAACCCAACTCCCAACCCCACTCAACAGGGGAAATGCGCTGTTGGTTATGACTCAAATTCCAATTCTAATTAATTCTCGTCGGTCATCGCTCATTAGTTTTTTTGTTATCCAAGTTTGGTTAATTACTCGCAATCAAGGGTGTTTCTTCAGATTGGATCGCGCGTGGGGAATGCGAGTCCGCAGCATGAAAGCCTATGCAAGTCCGCACGCGCGAACGGGCAGAATAAAAGCCTATGCAAGTCCGCACGCGCGATCGGTCAAGCGCTTTATTTGTGAGTGAGATATGTCGCTAATTCTGGAATTTCACCCGCGCGCTGCCACTCGGCTGCGCCCAGGCGTACTTTGGTGCGATCGGTAATCTTCTGCACATCTCGCAATTGCTTTTTCGTATAAGGCCCCTCGGCTTTACCGCTGCGGAATACGTACCATTGAGCCTGTTCTGGTTTGGGCTTGTTCGTTGGTGACGATCGCTTTTGAGGTGGTGAAGTTGACTTTCTGACAGGCCTCATCCGAGTATTGCCCAACTCGGCTGCAAGCTGGTTGAGTTCGACTTCAACTGGATCTGGATCGGATAAATTAGCATTGGACGATCGCCTTTTAGCTGAAGTTTTAACTGCAGGCTGACCCCTAGCAATGTCTACTTCGCGACGCGAACCCCAGAAATGCCACAGCACAACCCAAACTAGCGCCACGATATATCCTAAAATCTGTTCTTCTGCTTTTAACCATTCTGAAGGTTCTCCAAACAGCCGATAACCGATCGCACCAAATACGATCGCGATCAGATTGAAATAAATTAGATAGGTAGCATCATTAGCAGCTAAATGCCAACTCGTTGTATGGCGAACAAAAGATTGACTCGCTGCTGTTTGATTGTGTTTCCAACTTTTTCTAGCTTGAATGTGACTGTATCCGGGAGAGTCAGCGGGCCACCATGTCGCAGCCCAATTAAGCAAATGCGCCGACCAATGATGCCAAACTGCATATCCAACTATACCGCTCCAAAATACGCAAACAACTAACAGAAAAGTTGTCAGCGGCAGTAGCTTTATTGGCACTATTTCGGCCGTGACAATAGTTAGTAAAAAAAATGGAGTACCAGTCAGAATTGGCACAAACAGAATTTCCAATATCTTTAGCAAATAGCTATAGAAAATTCCGAGGAATTTGACCAGAATTTTGATTCGCTTGGCAAAGTGGAAGTGATACAAATAAGTAGATGCGATCGCGCTTCCTAGAATTAAAGCAACAATCTCGCCCGAAGAATTTGCCATCGGCACCATGAAAAGGGCGATCGCCGGAATTCCCATAACAATAGCAGCAGGCAGCGTAGCAAATGCGATAATGCCTTCCCTCCAGTGCAGCCAAGCCGATACTGTTGCTGTCGGCGAGTGACTGTGGCGGCGGATTTCCACCCACTCAGCAAATTTGCTTAAGCCCCAATGGTAGAAAGCAAATAACGGTATCTGACACAACCAAGCAAAGGCGATCGCACCTTCAAAATCAGAATTGCTGATGCTGCGCCAGTACGCTGTGTTAAATCTGTAGTAGTAATAATATCTAGGCAGCAGCACCCAAATAATCAGCCAAAAGCCAATGCTTAAGGCAAACCCTTTTGCCCATGATGCAGGATAGGGAAGGAACTTGGGCCAGTTATTCATGATGGCGACAATGGGAACGGATTTCAATATTGTCCCACTACACTTGACCTGCGGCAATTGTATTTATAGCCTTTCTGTGCTCTGGTATGAGTTACTATCCGGGATTGGGCATAGGGCATGGGGAATGGGGCATTGGCCCGCGCAGGGCATACCTCACCACGCATCGAACCGTTATAGCGTTAAATCTTCCCACCGCTAGGGTTGTGTCGGGAAACATTAGTTTTTTTCCATTCAGTCAAAAACAATCTCAAAATTATCTGTGTTTATCTGCAATTATCGGCGGTTTTCGCATCAAGACAATCGATATTAGATTTGTATTGCATAAGTCCTCGATTAATACATCAAGCGCCGATCAAAGGCAGATTGACCTCGATCGACGCAGAGAATTTTCGATAATTTGTGAGTGAAAAAGGTGTGTTCCAAATTAGGTAATTAAGAGTTGGCAAGTACGGTTTGTCTAAAATCTTCGCGATATTAGTTGACCTGATGAAATACTTCGGTCATTTTTTGATTGACAAATAGCAATGTTTATAGTATGTAAGCGATAAAATGGTGCTAAATTAATTTAGCTCCGGCAACGACCGCGCCGGAAACAAAAGGTTACAATCAAACATACATTCTATTTCGATAACAATACTGTTTATAGCTTGAACTCTCAGTGTCCTACAACAACACCTCAACTCAATTTCAATTTGATTCAATCGACAGCGCCCTCGCAGACATGAAAGCAGGCCGGATGGTGGTAGTAGTCGATGACGAAAATCGCGAAAACGAAGGCGACGTGATTTGTGCCGCCCAATTCGCCACTCCCGACAATATCAATTTTATGGCAGTGAACGCCCGGGGTTTGATTTGTCTGGCCTTGAGCGGCGACAGGCTCGATCGCCTGGAACTGCCCCTGATGGTCAGCAAAAACACGGACAACAATCAAACAGCCTTCACTGTCAGCATCGATGCAGTTAACGGCGTCAGTACCGGCATCTCCGCCGAAGACCGCGCCCGCACCATCCAAGTTGCGATTCACCCGGACACTAAACCTCAAGACTTGCGCCGTCCCGGTCACATTTTCCCGCTGCGGGCGATCGACGGTGGCGTTCTCAAACGCGCCGGCCACACCGAGGCCTCGGTTGACCTCGCCAGACTCGCTGGCCTCTATCCCAGCGGTGTCATCTGCGAAATTCAAAACCCCGACGGTTCGATGGCGAGGTTGCCGGAATTAATCGAGTACGCTAAAACGTACAACCTCAAAATCATCAGCATTGCTGACTTAATTAGCTACCGACTCAAGTACGATCGGTTTGTCCGCCGCGAAACAGTCGCCAAATTGCCCACAGAATTCGGCAATTTCATGATTTATGCCTACCGCGACACTCAAGACGATTCAGAACACGTTGCTATTGTCAAGGGCGACCCCGCAGAATTTAAGGACAAACCCGTGATGGTGCGAGTGCATTCGGAATGTCTGACCGGCGATGCTTTGGGTTCACTGCGCTGCGACTGTCGGATGCAGCTACAAGCAGCGCTGAAAATGATCGAAAATGTTGGTTCTGGTGTCGTAGTTTACTTGCGCCAAGAAGGTAGGGGCATTGGATTGGTCAATAAACTAAAAGCTTACTCGCTGCAAGATTTGGGATACGATACCGTAGAAGCTAACGAGCGGTTGGGCTTTCCTGCCGATCTTCGCAACTACGGCATTGGAGCGCAAATGCTCAACGATTTGGGGGTGCAAAAAATTCGGTTGATTACCAACAACCCACGCAAAATTGCTGGTTTGAAAGGTTACGGCATTGAAGTAGCCGATCGCGTCCCGTTACTGATAGAAGCCACAGATTACAACTCGATTTATTTGGCAACAAAAGCCGAAAAACTCGGTCATATGCTGCTGCAAACTTATTTAGTAACAGTGGCGATTCAGTGGAACGAAGCAAAGGAAGAAAGAAGAGGTTCGAGGGAAGAAGGAAGAAGGAAGAAGGAAGAAGGAAGAGGTTCGAGGGAAGATGGAAAAGAGGAAGATTCTGCCATCCAAAATCGGTACGGACACTTGGAAAAACTGCGGGAATTGGCGGCCAGCCAAGATTTGGTGCTGAAAGAAGAAGCGCGGCCGGTGGGCGTAGCTTTGTTTGGAGAAGGCTCTCTGATAGTTCACCTCGGCTTCGATCAAGCCGGACTCGCAGCCGCGGACTGGTACAAAGACCAAAACCATCCTTATGTCAAGGCGATCGGGCAAATTCTTCAATCCATCAGCAAAGATCCCAATTTGCAAACATTAGAATTCCTGGTTTCCTCCGGTGGAGACCCGCTCAAAACCCTGCAAGTAGGGATCGATCGAGAAACCTTCCCCCTAGCACAAGTCGCGTCCGCCTGCGCCAAGCTTCAACCCCAAACAATTTATAGTTTTTCGGCTATTCCCGATTCAGGCCTGGGAATGTCAAGCTAGGTTCAGCATTTAAAGAGAGCGAATTTGAGATGGACATGAACGTTGGTGACTTTCTGCACCGGCTCGACCTCCGGGGACAAGCGCTTAAAGGCACCAACCTTAGCGGTGCGGAATTCCGAGGAGCCAACCTTAGAGGCACTGACCTCCGAGAAACCAACCTCAAAGGCGCTATTCTCAGGTATGCAGACCTGATCGAAGCAGATATGACCGGCGCAAATCTCAGTGGGGCGGATTTAACTGAGTCACTGCTCAATGTAGCCAACCTCACCAAAGCCGATTTGACCGGTGCTGTCCTCCGAGAAGCTACTCTGGTAGGAGCCGAACTCCATCAAGCCAACCTCAAAGGCGCAAGTTTGATCAAGGCCAATTTAGTTGGAGCAAATCTCCTCCAAGCCAACTTAACCAGAACCAACCTCAGCGGAGCCGATTTGCGCGGTGCTCAGATGACCGGCGCGATTTTAGACAAAGCCGTATACAACAACCGGACAATTTTTCCTGACGATATCAATCCAGCCGCAATGGGAGCATTTTTGCTGGCTCCCAATGCGTCGCTCCCAGGATTAAATCTGATTATGGTAGATTTGACTGAAGCGGATTTAAAGGGAGCCGATTTGCGGCGGACAAACTTATACAAAGCTATTTTATTTGGAGCAAAGCTCGATCGGGCAAACTTAGCAGGAGCCAACCTCAGTGGAGCAGATTTGAGGGAAGCCAGTTTGATCTCTACCATTTTAGAAAAAGCTGTTTACAGCAACCAAACATTGTTTTCAGAAGGAATTGACCTCCGTCTCGGCGGAGCTTATTTAATTGCTCCCAATGTATCGCTGCAAGGGGTAAACTTAACCGGAGCCGACTTAAACGGATCGGATTTAAGCGGAGCTAATTTGAGCAATTCTAACTTAAGTTCGGTCAATCTCAAAAATACAGACCTTAGCAGAGCTAGCTTAAAAAAAGCTTACCTCAAAGGTGCCAACTTGGAGGGAACAGATTTAAGAGGAGCCGATTTAAGCAGCGCCATTTTGCACCAAGTAAACTTGAGTTCTGCAGACCTCCGGGGTGTAGACTTAACAAGGGCCGACCTCAGCGGCGCTAATTTAAGCGATGCCGATTTGAGGGAGACAGATTTCACCGGAGCTACTTTGCTGTTCGCTAATTTGAGCGGGGCAGACTTGAGAGGTGTAGACTTAACAAAAGCCGACCTCAGCGGCGCTAAGTTAAACGAAGCAGACCTCAGAAAAGCAGATTTGATGAGAGTAAATTTGGAGGGAGCAGATTTAACTGAGGTAGACTTGAGCGACGCTCATTTATTCCGAGTTAATCTCAGAGGTGCTAACCTGAAAGGTGCTAACCTGAAAGGTGCACATTTGAAGGGCGTATCTTTGACCGACGCTTATTTGAGCGAAACAGATTTGACCGATGTAGAGCTGAGTCCGAGTTGTTTTGAACCGTCATTAGAATCGGAATGGTAATTAGTCAGTTGGCAGTTGGCAGTTGGCAGTTGGCAGTTGGCAGTTGGCAGTTGTTATTTGTTATTTGACCCGAAAGCATTTGACCCGAAAGCATTGGGTATTTGACAGGAAAGCCTTTGAGAAAAAAGCAGTGGACATTTGGCATTCATAACTAACCAACTGCTAACTACCAACTAACAATTAACAACTAAGAGGGCGGGCACGGGGACACCGCCCCTACCAACTAACAACTAACAACTAACAACTAACAACTAACAACTAACAACTAACAACTAACAACTAAGAGGGCGGGCACGGGGGTACCGCCCCTACCAACCCCCAACTAACAACCCCCAACTAACAACCCCCAACTGCCAACTGCCAACTACCAACTGCCAACTGCCAACTAACAACTGCCAACTAACAACTGACAACTGACCAATGACTAATGACAAACCGTTAGGATCTGTGATTCAAGGTTCCCTCAGTAAGGGATTAGAAGTGCGATTGCACGCTGATGTTTCGGTGGAAGATATGAGGGTGGGGAAATTTCTAGTAGTGCGGGGGGTGCGATCGCACTTTTTCTGTATGCTAACTGACGTGTCTCTGGGAACATCCAGCGGACGCATTTTATCCAACCCTCCTAACCCCAACGACGATTTTTTGATCGCAGTGCTCGCAGGTAGCAGCACCTACGGTACGATCGAGCTTTCGCCGATGTTAATGCTGAGTGCAGAAAAAGAAAAATCTCAAGCAATCTTCGATCCCAAAAGCAAGGGATTCCCTGAAAAGGCGGCGGCGTTAGGCAATTTGGGTTCTTTTGAGGCGCAAAGCGGGGCAGATATGGAACTGCTGCCGGTCAAAACTATTCCCAGCCACTTTTCCCAGGTGTTTGATGCTAAAGAAAGCGATTTTAGAGCGGTTTTTGGCTGGGAAGATGACCCGTACCGTCGCAATTTTGCGATCGGCAAACCGATTGATATGGACGTTCCTGTGTGCTTGGATTTAGACCGATTTGTGGAACGCAGCAACGGAGTTTTTGGGAAGTCGGGAACGGGTAAATCTTTTCTGACGCGCTTGGTTTTGTCGGGAATTATTCGCAAGCAAGCTGCTGTCAATCTAATTTTTGATATGCACTCGGAGTACGGGTGGGAAGCGGTTTCCGAAGGAAAACAATTTAGCACTGTTAAAGGTTTGCGGCAGTTGTTTCCCGATAAAATTCAGATTTATACGCTAGATCCAGAATCGACAAAACGTCGGGGAGTTCGTGATGCTCAAGAGTTGTTTTTGAGTTTCGATCAAATTGAAGTGGAAGATATCTCGCTGGTGCAGCGGGAGTTGAATTTGTCGGAAGCTAGTATCGAAAATGCAATTATTTTGCGTAACGAGTTGGGAAGCGGCTGGATAAATAAGTTGTTGGATATGACGAATGAAGACATCCAAATGTTTTGCGAAGAAAAGCGGGGGAATAAATCTTCGATTATGGCTTTGCAGCGCAAATTAGAACGTTTGAATGATTTGAAATACATTCGCCAACGCTGTCCAAAAAATTATGTGACAGAAGTTTTGCAGTGTTTGGATAGTGGGAAAAATGTAGTAATTGAGTTTGGTTCGCACTCGGATTTGCTGTCGTATATGTTGGCGGCAAATGTGATTACTCGGCGCATTCATGCATCTTACGTGAAGAAAGCAGAGAAGTTTTTGCAGAGTAAGAATCCGTGCGATCGCCCGCAACCATTAGTAATTACCATTGAGGAAGCCCACCGCTTTCTCGATCCGGCGATCGTGCGATCGACTATTTTCGGTACGATCGCCCGCGAAATGCGAAAATACTTCGTAACTTTGCTAATTGTAGACCAGCGTCCCTCCGGTATCGACGGCGAGGTGATGTCGCAAGTCGGCACCCGGATCACTGCTTTGCTAAACGACGATAAGGACATTGATGCTATCTTTACCGGCGTTTCAGGAGGCCAAAGTTTGCGATCGGTTTTGTCGAAACTAGACTCGAAACAGCAAGCATTAGTTTTGGGGCACGCCGTACCGATGCCGGTAGTCGTGCAGACTCGTCCCTACGACGAGCAATTCTACAGGGAAATCGGGGATATTGACTGGCAAGAAATGCCCGACGAACAAGTATTTGCCGAGGCAGAAGCTGCTAAAATGGATTTGGGATTTTAACAACAGATTAAACTTTTATAAAATCCCTCTCGCTCGGCGTTAATCTGCGTGCATCTGCGGTTAAAAAAATCTAATTCCTATGTTTTAATAATTAATTCAACGCGGCGGTTTTTCTCCCTCCCCACCGGGTTGTCTGAGCCGTCTAAATGATTATTAGGAAAAATCGGTTTAGTTTTGCCGTACCCTTTAGTTTGCATTCGGGTATTCTGCACCTTAAAAACGTTGATAAAATAATATTTTACCGCTGCGGCTCGCTTCTGGGAAAGTTCGAGATTATAGGAATCTGCCCCGTGGTTGTCGGTGTGTCCGTTGATTAAAATTTGGGCGTTTTTGTAATGTCTCAGCAGCAGATTTATCTTGGCGAGAGTGGGTTTAGCTTTGGCACGGACGTTATATTTGTCAAAATCAAATAAAATAGTTTCTGGTACATTAATTCTGATGCCTTCAGATACTTTTTCGGCGTTCAACTCTGTTTCAATCTTTTTGACAGTCTCGGTTGTTATTTGAGTTGGTAGCTGCTCCTCTGTCGCAGTTAGATTCGCGGTGATATTCTCAACTTTTACTGTAGTCTGAGCAATAATTTCAACTTTTACAGTAGTAGGAGCAATTGGTATTACTTCTAAGGTTGTAACTGCTGTTGATTCTGATTCAACAGTATCGACTTTTGCGGGTTTACTGGCAGCCAAATGAGAGGATGAGGTCGCGAAAAGCAATGATGAGATTATCGTAGTATTAATCAGTCTAATTAGCTTTGTCATTTCTCAATCACCTGTCAATTGGAATATTGTCGAATAGGGCAATAGAACTCCTCGAATCATTGATAGTGGAATATATCCGCAAATTATTTGCTTTCGGTTGTAACCAACCTACGAATACAAACTGCCCTTTGAGCGTAGTGCCTGGTTTAATCATGATTTGGGTATTATTGGAGGGAGGCAACAAATTATATCGTTGCCCATCGTTGTCGTAGAGATACATACCATTTTCAGCATTAAGTATTACAACTTCCTTGCCACCATTTGTAATCACCATAGTCACTATAATGCTATCTTCACCAAAGGTAATTTTTGTCAGCCGTCTCCATAGTTGGTTATCGATAACCCGGAGGTCGTAAGTTTTTTCAGGTGGCAGAGAGTTTGTAGGTTTTTGGGCAACCTCTAAACTCGTTTGAGTCGGAATTGGTTTTGGAGATTGAGTCTGAACTGGCGTAGGAGTTGGAGTATTGGGTGCGGGCGATGCGGTGGGTTCTTGTGCTATTGGTGTTTGAGTAGGCGGTGAAATCGGTGGAGTCTGAATTGGCGTAGGAGTTGGGGTATTGGGTGCGGACGACGCGGCGGGTGCTTGTGCCAAGGGGTTTTGCACGCAGGCGACACACACCAGCGATAGTAATGCTAATTGTGGGAAATTTTTAGCTTTCATTGCAGCACCCGATCGAGATTTTGCGCTATTTTAATATAGAGTGGTAGCTTGTGTTGCGGGTTTAATCTAGCCTTGAGAATTAGATGAGCTACAAAGTGCGATCGCCTTTAAAATCTCTAACTATCGACTATCAAAAAAATTAGTCATGTTTTTGTGTAAAAAGTCCCCTTCCCTCACCCTCTCGCCCCTCATCGTAAATCTATAAAAATTTGGAGCGAGTTAAGTATCGTTAAGCCGATCGGCATAATTGCTTGTTACCAGGCTCTGGTAACGTAGATAGGCTCTGCTCTGCCTCCTTTTGTCTCGCAACTTACAGGAGAGAGGACTGTAGGAGGTGCTTGAGTTATTAAGTTTTCGATCCTAAGTGAACCATATTGGGCTTGGCATAAGAGATTCCGACAGGGAAAATCCCTGAAAAAAAACACTCTTATTTTGCTTCGTACTTCGCAATGACAATCTTAACCCAAGCCTATTGAATTCTCAATTAAAAGGTGCGGCGATCGACAGTTAAATAACATTAGCCCTCATCTAGGAAGCCCGTATCTACACCCCTCCTATCCTCGAACCTCAATTTCCACAACTTAAGATAGATAAAATTTAGGCATTTAAACGCAAGTTCTAAGGATTTGAACATTTTTTAGCAGCTAGGATTAGGAAAGAGCGATCGTCTCTAACTTTAGGAAAACCCCCAATCAGAGTTTAAGTTATATTAATTGCTTGTGACATTCTCGGCTGTCACAATCGATTGTCAGGGAATTTTGCAACATTCCATATATTTTTTGATACAATATAGGGTGGCTTTGCGGCGCGATCGCTAGTTTGAAAGTCCCAAATATTAAAATTCCCGTCTGTTGAATTCCAGTATAAACAAACACAACTATAATAAACAGGAGCAGTGTATGTACGGTTTAGTTAACAAAGCGATCGAAGAAATGGTTTGTTCTCGCTTCGGAGAAGAGACTTGGGAAACCATCAAAGAGAAAGCAGATGTAGACATTGACTTTTTCATGACAATGGAAGCTTATCCAGACGATTTGACTCACCGGCTAGTAGACTCCGCCAGCGAAGTGCTAGGAATGAGCCCAGACGAGATTTTACAGGCTTTCGGGGAATATTGGGTAATTTATACCGCTTCCGAAGGCTACGCCCAAATCCTCGATCTGGCGGGAGATAACCTGCGGGAGTTTCTGGCAAACCTCGACAACCTCCACGCCCGCGTCGGGTTGAATTTTCCCCAGCTTCAACCGCCTTCGTTTCAGTGTACTGACAACTCCGAAAATAGTATGGAACTTCACTATTACTCTCACCGGCAAGGGTTGGCACCAATGGTGAAGGGGCTGTTGAAAGGCTTGGCGTGCCGATTCCAAACAGAGGTAGAAATTGAGCAAACAAGCGATCGCACTCAGGGTGCAGATAACGACGTGTTCTCCATCCACTACAAATCTAACTGAAGCTATAGCCTCGATCGCAAACATGAGCTATTCATCAATTAATTAATAATTGCTAAATTTAATACCATTTTTCTAAAGATATGCTATGGATTAAGTATTAGCCCCCCCAAAGCATCGGGGGGATTGGGGGGGTAATATCTAGCGCTACTTTATGAAATTGCTATAAAATCTAAACTCTAAACTCTAAACTCGTACCTCATCTTTTTATCGAAAAGCTATATTATGGTTCCCCCTGCATTTAGTTCTCCTCCTTTGATATTTGCAAAGGCTTTTCCATTTCATTTAGCATTTCGGAGACGGGAGACTGAAATTATCCATTTGGGAGATGTTTTAGCTCGAATTTGCCCAGAATTATCTTTAGGAAGTTCCCTGAAGGAACATTTTCGGATCGAACGCCCCAAGATTTCCGTAGAATTTGACGTGATTCGAGAAAAGTCTGACTCGATGTTTTTGATCGAATACTTGCACAGCAAAATCTTACTTAAAGGGCAGATGGTGCCGGCGGAAAATCCAGAAATCATCTTTTTCCTCGGTTCTCCTTGGATCGAAGACTTAGCCGATCTCACTCCGCTGGGGCTGACAATTAACGATTTTGCTCTTCACGATCGGGTAGTGGATTTGCTTTTATTGTTGCAAGGAAAGAAAACTGCCTTAGCGGATGCTAAAAAACTCACTGATAAATTAACTAAACAGCGAGCTCAATTGCGATCGGCATTACAGGAAGCAGAACAGGCGGCGAATGCTATGGCTCAAACTCAACAACTCAAAAAAACTCTCCAAGAATTGCAGCAAACCCAAGCGCAACTGATCCAAAGTGCTAAAATGTCTAGCTTGGGTGAACTTGTGGCTGGTGTAGCTCATGAAATTAACAATCCCATCAACTTTATTGTCGGTAATCTCGACTACGCTAGCGATCGCATTCAAGAATTGTTGCAACTGATCAAGCTGTATCAAAAATACAATCCCGATCCTGCACCGGAAATTGAAGCTTATGCAGATGAAATTGAATTGGATTTTTTAGATGAAGACTTGCCTAAACTTTGTTCTTCCATGCGGGTGGGTGGTGACAGAATTCACAATATCGTGCTGTCGCTGCGTAATTTTTCTCGCCTAGACGAAGCGGAAATGAAGTTTGTCGATATTCACGAAGGGCTAGATAGTACCCTGCTAATACTGCAACATCGCCTCAAGGCAAATAATGGCCGCTCGGAAATTGAAGTGATTAAAGAATATGGCCCTCTGCCACTTATAGAATGTTATCCAGGACAGCTCAATCAGGTGTTTGTCAATCTACTTGGCAATGCGGTAGATGCTTTAGAAAGCCACAAGCAGGAGGGCGGTCAGATTCGGATTCGCACGGAACTTTTGTCGGCGGACGATCGCGCCAGAGTGTTAATTTCCGATAACGGGCCGGGATTTAGTAAAGAAGTTGGCGATCGAATGTTTGACCCATTTTTTACCACAAAACCTGTAGGTCAGGGTACAGGCTTGGGGCTCTCGATCAGTTACCAGATTATTGTTTTGAAACATCAGGGGTTGATTCGCCCTGTTGGTGTACCGGGAGAGGGAGCGGAGTTTTGCATTGAAATTCCCTTGAAGCAAAAAAATAGGGCTGGTGGGATCTAAGCCAGCTTTTAAGCTGCGATCGCCCTCAAGAATTATGTGCCTATGAGGGGGAGAGGGGGAGATTGGGAGAGGGGGAGATTGGGAGAGGGGGAGAGGGGGAGAGGGGAATATGGCATTGAAATTTACAATTTGAATGCCCAACAGCCACTTTTTCTAGTCGGAGTCATGTCACACATCTTACTCGCTCACAGCATAATTTGCATATCATGCTTTATAACAAATGTCAAGAAATATTTTAAATGGTAAGTGCAGCGAATACGGCGATCGGGTTCGGTTATCTCGCATCCCAGCATCTAGGCAGGGAGAAAAATTCAAGCGATGATAGAACAGAGAGCAAAAAAAGCCCTCGAATTGCATGAGTCTGTTTGTATGAGTAGGTTTGCATGAGTATTGTGAAGTTGAGTTGCAGTTAAAACTAGCAAGGAATTGAAAACCTTAAGGAAAAATGTAGAATCTTGACCTTAAGACAGAGGTTTTTACCCTTTACGACTCTCAAAATTTGGAATAATATTGAGTAAAGTAAACTTAAATTCACTTCGCCGGAACAAGCTGTTAAAGCTAGCAATTTACGGAAAATCGACGGGGATTACTAGACAATCAAGCACAAAATTAATCCCAAACAACAAGCTTCTACCGATCGTCACCGATAAACAGGAGGGGGTAATATCCCCTCTGTAGCAGTCTCGATCCCACTTACAAGAGTGGGACAGGGTATCACCAACTTTTTATCTGTTGTTACAAGGAGTGCAAAACTCACCCATGTCCACTACAACCCCTAAAACCAAAACAGTGAAAGCCGATCGCACAAGCAGTCGGCCATACTCCTCAACGGATACGGTTCGTACCTATCTGCACGAGATCGGTCGAGTACCCCTGCTAACCCGAGAAGAAGAGATTATTTTCGGCAAGCAGGTACAGCAAATGATGAAATTAATCGAAGCCAAACAAGCACTGGCTAAAGAATGGCAGCGGGAACTCACTCAGCAAGAGTGGGCTGCCGAAATGGAGTTGACAGAAGCTGAACTGAACAGGATCTTGCAGTCGGGGCGGCGCGCCAAGAAAAAGATGATTGAAGCGAATTTGCGCTTAGTAGTGGCGATCGCCAAAAAATACCAGAAACGCAACATGGAATTCTTGGATTTAATTCAAGAAGGCACCCTCGGTTTAGAACGAGGAGTAGAAAAATTTGACCCGATGCGGGGATACAAATTTTCTACCTACGCCTACTGGTGGATTCGCCAAGCAATCACCCGCGCGATCGCCCAACACGCCCGCACCATTCGATTACCAATTCACATCACCGAAAAACTCAACAAAATTAAAAAAGTGCAGCGGGAACTCACCCAGCAGTTGGGTCGTTCTCCCTCCCCTGCAGAAATTGCCTCCGCCTTGGAACTGCACCCTTCCCAAATTCGGGAATACCTGCTGATGGCAAGACATCCAGTCTCTTTGGACTTGCGGGTTGGAGACAACCAAGATACAGAACTGCAAGAACTCTTAGAAGACGAAACTGCATCTCCAGACAACTACATTACCTCGGAATTGCTGCGGCAAGACCTGAATACTTTGATCTCAGAACTTACCCCGCAGCAGCGAGATGTGATCGTTCTGCGCTTCGGTTTGGAAGACGGCACCGAAATGTCGCTGGCGAAAGTGGGAGAACGGCTCAATCTCAGCCGGGAACGGGTGCGGCAGCTAGAACATCAAGCCCTCGCCCACCTGCGGCGGCGCCAATCTCAAGTCAGAGAATATTTGGCTAGTTAGTGACTTAAAGAGTTGAGATTTTTACCAAAATCTCAACTCTTTTTTCGTATTGGTGTTGCTGGTAATGATGTTTTTATTTGAAAGGTCGATCGCCCGATCGGGCGCGATCGCAAACAAAATTTATTAAAACTAATTTTAGATGAGAGTTCAGGAACCGGGCGGGCGATCGAGACTTCAATTGAATAGTCAGCTTTGAGTCAAATACCCAGTTTCTTTACGAGCTTTTTGAAACTGGTACAAGAGTTGATTCGAGGCAGCTATGTGACATACCCGACACTCATTTTGTAAACAAATAGAGTGCAAGCTTCCTCTTTCAACGGGAGAGCCTTATTAGAGCCATCTCTAAGCTGGTCTTATCCTCCCTCCGTAGGTTTTACTTACCCGAAGGTGGTACTTACTAGCAAGATAATTACTTATCTTCGAGGCAGACTCCCTGTGTCCCAAGGAGTAGAATTGTTGATTTTTTCACCCATCCATCAGCTCTTTTACGGCCTAGCGGGATATTGGGGCTATCAGTCAGAAACTGATAGGTGGTGTCTAGCCTTTATACAACGGAAAATTCGCCCACCACGGCTACTCTTATCATCCCCGCTTAGTTCGATCCTATCATGGATTCGCTATCGCTCAATTTGTTGGCTGCTCGTTTTCATCCCGTCACTCATCCTGTAAACGGATAGAGTGTGGGACTTCCCACTCGTATTAGTTAAAATTTTGGGGTAGAAGAGTGGTGTTAAATTATTTGATATTAACAAGCAGTGTAGAAGCTATTGCGATCGCCCTGGCCCTCTCGCCCGGTAACTTCAGCATCGGATTCGCCCTGCGCGAATTCCGACACTGGGACATCAAATCCGGCGTTTCCATCTCGCAATCCCCCGCCAATCCCCAGCCAGATACAGCATTCACAGGTTTAGCAGACGGTGTTTACCTCTACGGCCAGTCCAACAAACCAGATGAAATTAAAAAAGAATATTTTGTATTTGAAATGAGACAGAGTAAAGTAATTGGGGCTTTTTACCTGCCTCAGTCTAATTTTTACTGTTTTTACGGCAATCTAGACCGAACTCGGTTAAATTTAACAGTAGTGGACAGTTACGACGGCACTAGCTCTCCCTACTCCGTCAACCTGCAACAGTATCAGCAACTTTCCGCCCCTAGTGACAACGACCGGCGAATTTTGGGTATTTGCAAGGAAGCTCACAAACAGCAAGTGTGGGCAAAGTAATATTATTTTTATAAAAATTTGGATCGCGGACTCGATTTGTTGTATTGTTTGGGGAACTGCTATTAAAACTAGAACGAAGCACCAATCTGCCTGCAGCAAAAACAATCTCGCAATCTAGTTTCTTCCTCAATGCTTCGCTATCAAACCTGTTATTTTTGTCAGAAATCAGGCTTATTTAACGAATCCAAGCGCAATTTTTTTGCTCCATTGACTACAGCGAAGCGAAATAAGGCGCATTTTTTGAAGGCCAGAACCTAAACCCAACCTTTTTTCTGAGAATATTTTCCCGTTTGGCTAAGATATTGTTTCGCGACAAACCAGGCTCGATCGCCATGCCGGAAGTCAGCGGATGTTAGCTGTATACTGCTTAAGAAGGCATTGCTAGGGTGCGTCAGACAAAAAACAGGAAATACCGGAGAAAATGTAGGCCTCTGACGCACAGTCAAACTACAACACTCTCGGACGGCAGACTGCGCCACGCCATCCGTCAGGGTTCAGGAAACAGCAAGAAAATTGCTCCCGAACCCTGAATTTTAGACAGACACCACACACTCGGCAAGATGAAACTGCGTCGAAAAACACTATCAATAGTTGGCATTACCATCGCTGGGCTGACTAGCATTCTATATGCCGCCTCCTCAAGCATCCTTTTGAGCAGCCTTGTCAAAGCAGAAGAACAAGAAGCCACACAAGTTGTCAAGGGAGCGCTCAACGTGTTCGGCCAAACCGCCGATGATTTCAACTTGCGCTTTGCCGACTGGTCAGCCTGGGACGACAACTACGCTTTCATCCAAAACGGTAACAAAGAATTTATCGCCTCCAATTTGATTCCCGAAGGACTGGCTAATGTGAGAGTTAATATAGCCCTATTTGTCAATACTTCGGGCAAAATAGTTTACGGTACGGGTTTCGACAGCCAGAAGGTGAAACTAACCCCTGTTCCAGAAGCATTAAAAAAGCGCATTTCTCTCAGCGACCCGCTGTTGCAGCACCCCAACATCAAAAGCAGCCTCGCTGGTATTCTGCTGCTACCGTCAGGGCCGATACTGATTGCTTCCCGACCAATTGTCACTACAAAAAACACTGGCCCGATTCGAGGCACACTGATATTCGGGCGCAATTTGGATGCTGCGGCAATTGCCAGGATTTCTAAAATTACTCGCTTGCCTCTGATTGTACGCACCGTTAATGAGGCTCAGTTACCTGCTGACTTTGTGGAAGCGCGGGAGAAACTGTCGGGGAAAAAACCGATTTTGGTGCGCCGTGTCAGCGAAGATTTGATGGCAGGTTACGCCCTGATCCGGGATATTTACGATCGACCCGCACTGCTGCTGCGAGTTGATATACCCAGAGAAATCTACCGCCAAGGTCAAATTAGTTTGCTGTACCTGCTGGTGTCTGTAACGTTAGCGGGCATTGGGTTTGTCGGCTGCACTCTGCTGTTGCTAGAGTATTTGGTGCTGTCTCCCTTGAGCGGTTTGGCTTCATCAGTGAACCGTGTCAGCAGCAGCCAAGACCTCTCGATGCGGCTGCAGGTGACGGGCGAAGACGAGTTGTCCGACCTTGCCCATACTATCAATGGAATGCTCGGGGCGATCGCCAGTGCCGAAAACGAACAACTAGAAGAAAAAGCCCGCTACCGAGCCGTAGTCGAGCAAGCTACAGATTGTATTTTCCTGTGGGACGCTCAAACCAAACGGCTTTTAGAAGCCAATACAGCATTTAGAAACTTGCTAGATTACAGCCTGGAAGCAATATCGCAACTGACTATTTACGATATCACCGCCTACTCCCAAGACCTAATTGACAGCAATATCGAGTCCCTGCTGACCGACAAAAAATTCAAAATGGGCGAAGTTCTCTACCAGCGCCGAGACGGTTCCTGCGTGGACGTAGAAGTGAGTGCCAGCGTGATTTCCTACGGAGGCCGCGAGATTATTTGCACTGTTGTCCGCGACATTACCGAGCGCAAACAAGCCGAAGCCGAACTGCGAGCCTCCGAAGAACGCTACAAACTTTTGTTTAGATACAACCCCCATCCCATGTGGGTTTACGACTTAGAAACCCTCGAATTTATAGCCGTCAATCAAGCAGCTATCCACCACTACGGCTACACTCGCGAAGAATTTCTAGACATGACCGTTGCCGACATTTATCCTCCCCAAGAACTACCAAGATGGCTACAAAATATATCCCAAGTAGATGCAGACATTGATTTTGCCAGCCTGTGGCAGCACCAGAAAAAAGACGGCAGAATTATTGACGTAGAAATTACTTCTTATGCCTTGATATTTGATAGCAAAAATGCTGAATTAGTCATGGCTCACGACGTGACCGACCGCTTGCAAGCCGAGGCAGAACTGTACAAGGCCAAGGAAGCAGCAGAAGCAGCTAATTTGGCGAAAAGTCAGTTTTTAGCTAACATGAGCCACGAACTGCGAACTCCTCTAAATGCAATTATCGGCTACAGCGAAATTTTGCAAGAAGAGGCTTTAGATTTGGGCGAAGAAAATTTTATTTCTGACTTAACAAGAATTCATAATGCAGGCAATCATTTACTGGGATTGATTAATGATATTCTGGATTTATCGAAAATAGAAGCCGGTCACGCGGAACTTGAATTGACAACTTTTGACCTGTTCGACGCAGTTCAAGATATCGCCAAAACTGTTCAACCGCTATTTTTACGAAACACTAATCGTTTGAATATTGAGTGCCCTAATGATATTGGCGAATTGCATTCTGATAAAATTAAATTTACTCAAATTTTGTTTAACTTGCTCAGCAACGCCACTAAGTTTACCGAAAAAGGGACAATTACACTCAGCGTCGAAAAAATTAAAAATGATGAGAATAGTTGGGATGCTGAACGGTTTATTTTTAAGTGTACGGATACGGGAATTGGGATAACTCCCGAACAGCTACAAAAGTTATTTCAACCTTTTACACAAGCTGATGCTTCGACTACTCGCAAGTACGGAGGTACGGGTTTGGGTTTGGCAATAGCACAGAAATACTCTGAGATGTTGGGGGGAGAAATTACGGTGAATAGCGAGTTGGGCAAGGGTTCAACTTTTACTCTCATGTTGCCGGCATAGGATATATTTGATATTTGATATGAATTCCGGTTGACTGTTGACGGTTGACTGTTGACGGTTGACGGTTGACGGTTGACGGTTGACTGTTGACTGTTGACTGTTGACGGTTGACCGTTGACTGTTGACGGTTGACTGTTGACTAGAGGGCGAAAAACTAAATGGTTGAGTGTTCTTTTGTTGCGGACACTAAGGAATAAAAATTTAATAATACCATTTTTCTAAAATCGTGCAACACTCTTCGACCCCCCCCTAGCCCCCCCTTGCAAAGGGGGGGGACAAGAACACTGTTGCATTCTTTTTTAAAATTGGTATAACTTAAGCGATTGCTCGTTACCAGGCTCTGCCTGGTAATGCAGGTGCGGAGGCTCTGCCTCCTTTGAGGAAAGCAACTTACAGGAGAGAGGACTGTAGGAGTTGTTTAAGTTATTAAGTTTTCGATCCTAAGACGCACTACGAACCATATTAATATTCAATACCTGCTTGAGCTTTAATCCCTTGTTCCCGAAATGGATGCTTGATTAAAGTCATTTCAGTAACCAAATCTGCCCGTTCAATTAATTCTGGGGGCGCGCCTCTACCTGTTAAAATAACATGAGTTTCTTCGGGTTTTTGTTCTAAGCCGGAGAGAACTTGCTCTACTTGCAAATAACCCAGTTTTAATGCTATATTAACTTCATCTAGCAGCACTAATTTAAATTCGCGATTGCAGATAAAAGTTAAGGCTTTATCCCAGGCTTTTTGAGCTGTTGCGATATCTCGATCGCGGTCTTGCGTGTCCCAGGTAAAACCTTCACCCATTGCATGAAATTCTAGCTGTTTTTCCCACATTTCAAAAACGGCTTTTTCTGCAGGTTCCCAAGCTCCTTTGATAAATTGTACTATGGCGACGCGGTATCCGTGACCGAGCGATCGCACAACCATGCCCAAAGCAGCCGTAGTTTTGCCTTTACCGTTGCCGGTATTGACAATTATCAAACCTTTGTCTTTAGCAGCGTTGGCAATTCGCTGCGCCTGCACTTCTTGGCGGCGCTGCATTTTCTGTTTGTGCTGTTCGGCTGTTAAACCAGTGGTTGTAGTTGTTTCTGTATTGGTTTCCATGAGATTGCTTTTTAACCGCAGATTAACGCAAATAAACGCTGATAGATTCAGGATGTCTAGTTATACCATTTTTCCTGAACATACAAATTTAGGGAATCTTCAAACTATTATCCAGTAAATCATCCCCGATCTAAAATCTAAAATCGTATTACGCCCAGATTGTTTGCAAGTTTAGCACGAAACCGGGCAAAATATCTTCTCCTGAAAGCTCTGCGGGACTTTCCAAAACTTCTGTTGCTTGTCCTTGGCGGTAGATTTCTACTCGGCGGGTTTTACGGTTGATTAACCAGCCTAATTTTACTTGATTTTTCATGTATTCTTGCATTTTGTCTTGAGTATCCTTGAGACTGTCAGTCGGGGACATTAACTCTAAGACAAAATCTGGGGCGATAGGAGGAAATTTTTGTTTTTGTTCGGGAGTCAGTGCATCCCATCTTTCTTTTTTTATCCAAGAGACATCGGGAGAACGATTTGCACCGCTGGGGAGTTTGAAACAAGTTGAAGAATCGAAACAAACTCCCAGTTTAGTTTGTCGGTTCCAAATCACAAAATCTGCATTAATTTCTGAATTGCTGTTTCCGGTTTCTCCTCCTGTGGGTGACATGACGATTATTTCTCCTTTGGCGTTGCGTTCAAATTTGACATCGGGGTTTTCGCGACACAGTTGATAAAATTGGTCGTCGGTGATTTGGGCGATCGCATCAAAATTAATGGTAACTGCTAGCATGGTATTATCTGTTGGTAAATCGGGTGGCATCAGCCGGGAAAATCCGCAAACTAATCCGAATATTGAACAATCAGGATTTGTCTAAGATTTAATTGACTCGCAACCAGCGATAGCCGTAAGCTTGTAAGGGAATACAGGGCGATCCGTCATCGAGAGATTCGTACAGGCGATCGCCAAATAAATCAATAAGATTGGTGTATTCGTTAGATTTGAGAGTAACCGTGCAAGGTTTGTCGGCTAGATTGTGGACGACAAGTAATGTCCTGCCTTCCCAGTGACAGCAGTGGGCAAAAACCCAAGAACAGTCGGTTTCCAAAATTTGCCATTTTCCCCTACCGAACTCAGGACATTGCTTGCGGATGCGGATTGCACGTTCGACCCAGTTAATTAATGAGTTAGGATCGCGCTGCGCTGCGGCGACATTGACTTGTTTATAACTGTATTCTCCGCTGGCGATCGCAGGTTTGGCAAGAGCATCAGTTGCAGCAGTCGAGAAGCCACCATTTGGAGAATCTGACCATTGCATCGCCGTGCGGACGCTGTTTCGACCTTCCAACGAAAGGTCATCTCCCATGCCAATTTCTTCGCCGTAGCGCAGCATTGGTGTACCGGGCAAAGTAAACAGCAAGCTGTAGATTAGTTCGATCCGGCAGCGGTCATTTCCCATCATCGGCGGTAAGCGGCGGCGAATCCCGCGCCCGAAAATTTGCATCCTTTCATCGGGGGCGAATGCGGCAAAAATTTCCTCTCGTTCGGATGAAGAAATGCGGTCTAGTGTCAGTTCATCGTGGTGGCGCACAAAATTCAGCCACTGACAAATATCAGGAATGTCCGGTAAGATTTTTAGTCCATCGCGCAGGGCTGTGGATTCTTGACGCGCTAGGGCCAAAAACAGATATTGGTTCAGCAAAAAGTTGAACAGGACGTGCATTCTGTCGCCCTTATCAAAGTAGACGTGAATGCGATCGGGCGCGACATTTGCTTCTGCCAGCAAAACTGCATCACTCTGACGTGATGACACAAATTCTCTCATTTCTTCCAAGAAACATCGCAGGTCTTCGGTGCTTGTACCTTCGGTGCCAGTTTCTTTAATTAAAAAGGGAACAGCATCAATGCGAAATCCAGACACGCCCAGTTCTAGCCAGAAACCCATAATTTTGCAGATTTCTTCTCGTACCGCCGAATTGGTAATATTCAAATCTGGCTGTTCTTTATAGAAGTGATGCAAATAGTAAGCGTTTGCTTGTTCGTCGTACTCCCAAATACTGTCCTCAGCATCGGGAAACACCAGCAACTCTGGATCAGTTTTGGGTGGATTTTCTGACCACACGTAGTAATTGCGATACTTGGAGTTTTTATCGCTTTTGGATGCCACAAACCAAGGATGCTGATGGGACGTATGATTTACTACTAGATCGATCAGCACGCGAATCCCTCGTTCCTTTGCTTGGTGCATGAACTCGACAAAATCTCCCAGGGTTCCCAGTCGCGGGTCAATGTTGTAGTAATCCATCACATCGTAACCGTTGTCGCGGTTAGGCGAAGGATAAAATGGCAACAACCACAAACAAGTAATTCCCAGTCCTGATAAATAATCTAGCTTGTTGGTAAGTCCCTGAAAGTCCCCTACACCATCCCCGTTCGAGTCCAGGAAGGTTTCAACATCAAGGGAGTAGACAATTGCGTCTTTATACCAGAGGTCTTTCATATTAGTTAGTTAAATTGAGATATTGCGCCTGTGGCAAAAACCGGGTTTTTGAACCAAAAATTAGCATCAAAACCTATATTTATGGTTCAAAAACCCGGTTATAAGTTTATTGAGAATGGTGCAAGATGTCCTATCCTGTCCGCTCGATTAATCATAGTAAGATTCGATCGCGCGTGCGGAATGCGAGTCGTTTGCATTTTACGGACTCCCATTCCGCACGCGCGAACCGTTTTGGTTGTGGTAATCGAGGGGACACGGTCTCAGTTGAATATACCACCATTTGTAAGTCCTGACGGCATAGGAGTTGTGTTTTTTGCTGCCCAACTACTCTTCTACCCAATTGAGTAACCCAAGAGAAGTAACAGCTCCAAAAAAGTGAGCGCCAATCATATTGACGTTTGACATCGTTACAAAAATATCTAGGGAACGAATCACATTTTCTGGCGTATTAGTTGCGAGCGCTTGTGGTTGAGCGAGCGTTTTTGCTAAAACTACACCCACTGTTGCTTCCGAAGCGAGAAACGCGAGCAGTAGCCCTACCAAACTAGAATTTAATCCAATTCGTAAGGCTTGAGTAATATCTTCTTTGCTGGGATAGAACTCGATATCGCCTCCTTGTAAACGTCTGCCTAAAAGTCGATATCTAAAATCCCAAAATATTCTAAAAGCAAGCAATACCACACCAACTATCGCTAAAACTATGCCGAACCCAATACCTGGATTATTGGGTTGCTCGCTCAGGTTGCGGCTCAACATGGCAAGTATTAAAGTAATACCGGAAACCGCACCAAACAATAACTGTACCCAGAAGCTAAATCGACTGAACCAACGAAAATTCTCGACGAATTTGCTTTGGAGCAGTGGTGGCGATACGGATTCTGATTGATTCATGATATACACCTTATTGCTGAATTGATAATTATCACAAACGAAACAAGGAAGAGGTTCTTTCGGTCGGTAGTCCGGGTGCAAGCCATCGCTCCTGGACGCATCAATGCCTTCAAGCCTTAGTTTTTTACTTAATCTTCGGGTAACAACCAATAATTTTAGTGCATCAAACCCGGTTTCTCATCATCCCGGAGTGATATCATGTCCGATCTATTACCCTCACAAAAAAGGTTCGTAGTGCGGACTGAAGTCAACACTACGAACCCGAGCGATCGGGCTTAATTGATCGCACACGATATGAGTCCTCTATTAGACTTCTCTTCTAAAATCCTCTAAAGAACAGGCTCAAATAGCCTGTTCCACAAGAGTTATTTGAGAGGTCTATTCATCAGTCAGGAATGGCTGAGGGATACACGCCTGTAGCAACTAGCACGGGTTTGTTGGTATACTCGGCTTCTAGCTTCTGCTTTAAGGTCAAATCCCATTGCAAATCGTATTCGCGATCGAGATCAGCGACAACAAACTGACGGAGCACACCGGTTACGGCAACTTTCTCGCCTTCTTTCACGCTTGGTTGTGGAACGGTGTGTATCACTAACAAATCTTCTCCGCCAATTAATTTGTCTTCATCCAAGGTGAACGAGTTTGGACTTTTGATGTCTTCGACTTCACCGCTTACCGCCAGGGTTTTGCCGTAGTATTTTTTGGGGTCTGAGGTGAGTTCCCCCGGTGTGGGGGCTAGCGCCATCGATTGTGCAACGATGGCAGGTTTACTTTCGTAATCGGCGTACAGGTTTGGCTCTAAGCCTAATTTGTACTCGCGCTCAATATCTGCAAGCACAAAGTTGCGAACAGTTCCCGTTACTTGAACTTCTTGACCTGATTCAGCCGGCAGCACAAAAGGCTTGCCGGTGGCATTGACAACCAAAATCGGTTCGCTGCCAAAAAACTCCTGATCGCTAACTGTAAAGGTCGATGGCCCCAATTTTTTGACTGGTTCGCTTCTGATGGTCACAGTTTTGCCAAGCAGTTGTGCTGTGTTATCAACCACATTCTCGGTTGTCGTGGCAACCGAACCGGGTGTTCCAGGTGCAGGTACAGGTGCCGTTGCTTGCCGCTGTGGGGTAGTACAACCCGGAAGCAGCATAGCTGCTAGTGCGAGTGCGATCGCACTTCCCCAAGCATTCGATAGTTTTTGAGTAGAATTGTTTAAACGATTATTAACCATTGAAAAACCTCCTAAATTTTTTTTGTTTATTTTGTTGATCAAGCTACAGAGTTTTTGCTCTTCAAAACCGGGTCTTTTGATTGGCTAATTCAAAAACACTTGACCGTCAGGTTGAATTCTTAAAACTCCTTGATTGCCATCAAAGTTACTCGTTTCATCTATTGAAACTTCTAGCATCCCTTTTTCAGAACTAGACATGGGTATAACTTTCAGCAGCCCTCCATCTGCGCGCACCATTGTGACTGTCACAGGCGTTGGTAGATTTTGCAGGATAATTTCTGCTCCGCGCGCTAGCATTCGGGATTCAGTATGCCCGATCGCCTGATAGGAAATCGAGGCATTTGTGCTGTTTGTTAATTTCACGCTCACCTCACCTGCTATTGGCATGACAGTGGCAATGGGAGTCTGTCTTGTTTCTGGCAAAGGTGGTTGCGTAACATTTGTTGGCCTCGCGGGAGGAACCATATTTTGACCCAACTCTTGCTGGTTCAATCTTTGACTTGCAGCATTCGACTGACATCCCTGGGGAACCCGAACATTACTGTTGTAAGGTTCTTCATAATAAATGCCAGGACAAGATTTGAGTGTAGAAAGAGGAGTTGCTGATGCAGCCAGAGGGATGATTGGCAGACCGATTAATAAAGTTCCAGAGATGAATTTTTGTAATATCCCTGGTGTTTTTTCCCAGCGATTGAGTTTATTCATCGATACCTCCTGATGGAATTTTTAAAATTTAGTCAGAGTTTGCCAGTTTTTTAGCGAGCAAATAGTCGCTGCAAATAGTCGCTGGTAACTGCTCAATTTTGAAACAGTACCAAAGTTTCTTCACTGGTGCGATCGCCGCTGTTAGAACTGAGGTTCACTTCGTATCTGGTTCCTGGTAGAGCAATGGTCGGATTAAAAGCAAAACTGAAGTTACCTTGTTCGTCCGCTTTAATTATGCGTTCGAGGATGTTTCGTTTAAACCCAAACAAACCTGCTACAGAAGAATTCGCCTGAACCTCGACATTAACTGTTGCATTTGGTGCGCTGCGGCCTTCTACTTTAACCGTCCCGCTGACGCGAGCATTTTCTTCGGGAGTGATAATTTCTAGAGGGATTTCGGCAGTCTCAACACTGGTATCATCGCCAGCAACTAGCTCTCGATCTAAACGGGAACGAATAACTTGATTCCCCGACTGCAAACTAGCAGTAACCGCTGCACCCGCAGGGGGGAAATAATCTTGCCTGCGGATCGTATATTCCCCTGTGTAAACGCCGTTGGATTCTTCCCGCATGGGGATGTTATAAGCAACTCCTTCAATGGAGAAATTAGCTGTAGCGTTAGGAGTGCCGAGCAATTTGAAATTGAGCGTGGTTCCCGGATCTAACTGCTGTACTGGTTGAGCACTGAACCGGTTAATAGACAAAGATTGAAAGCCGCGATCGCTATAACCCGCAATTAGAGGTTGTTGCAAGCGGGTGCTACTGATGCGATCGCCTTGTTGCAAATTTGCCCGCACAACTGTATTTTCGGAAATTCGATCGCCCTCGCGAATCATGTAGCTTGCCTCGTAAACTCCCGGTTGAACCTCCCGCATCGGCAGATTTTGCACTGCATTTGGGATAGTCAACGTAGCTCTAGAATACGGGGCTCCTCGCAGCACGAAAAAGAGTTCTGTTCCCGGATCTAATCGTTGTACTGGATACGCGGTAAAACTGTCGATATCAGAGCCGACTACTCTTCGTTGAGCTACTTGGATCGAGGGTTTGGGACTAGCTTGGGCAATTTCCGGTAAATAAAGGGTTGAACCCAACATAACCAGTCCAATTGCCGTTGAAAATGATTTTATTTTCATAAAATCCTCCTAAATCGCAACAACCAACCTCTTGCAGTAACGTGAAAATTTAAATTAATTATTAAAAATTGACTTTGGCTAAAGGTCGATTGTCTGTGTTCTACATTCTCTCAAAACTTGTTTATCTCTCTACATTTAATCTCAACTCTCCAAAGCTTGCCATCTGTCGGAGGCAATAAGAAAATATCTATCTGATGAAAGATGATTGAAGAAAAAATGATGAATTTGCTTTGAGTTAAGTGCGATCGCTCCGACTATTGCCGATAGATGCTTGATTCCCCACTGTCGCGCTGGGGCGCATCCATTCTTGCAACGTCCATAAGCTAGTTAGGGCAGCTATTGCAGCTCCCACACTATCCATAATCAAATCAATAATCGTATCATTCAGACTCTCAATCACTTCGGTTGAGAGAACAATACCAGCCGTCCATTCGGCAACTTCCCACAAAGCACCAATCGCAATCCCAAAACTGGTTATTGTTAGCAAGTACAGCAGTTTATGGGTGCGAAAAATAGTCAGCATTGAACTGTATGCTAAAAAACTCAATGCTAAAGTCACGGCAAAAGTCGTGAAAGCATGAACAATTTCATCATAAGGTCCCGGTTGATAAAACAGCCCCAAAACCCAGCCTCCGGCGTTGAGTAAAGCAGCAAGCACAAACAGGAAATCAAACAGCGTTGGCAAATGATCTTCCCTCACCACAAACGCCAGGGATGCTACCAAGAATAAGGCTAACCCCAAGGCATTTTGCCATTTTCCCTGACTCAGAGCAGCTATTACTGCTATTGTTAATAACGCCTGTCCTACCCAAGCTGCAACTCGATACCCACGCCAGTTTGTAATTATCATGACTATCTTTCCGTCTTAACAGAAAAAATTTTATTAATTTTGTTGGGAGCGAACAGTTTATCAGTGCAGAATTTGTCGGTAACGAGCTTGAACTAATGAGTAGATGCCATAGGAAATCAAACCCAAAGCCACTAAACCGAGAATCCACGGGCCAAACGGATGTTGTTCCAGGGATGCCAGCACCTCACTAAATCCTTTAGCTTGACTGGCATCTGATTGCTTCGCAGCTTGAATCAAGAAAAAGCCGATGATAGTGAAGACAATGCCACGAGCCGCAATCCCCAGTCTACCCAGTCGCACGGCCCAAGTTTGCTCGTTGTTACTCATTTGAGTGAGTTTGAACTGCTGGCGGAATTTTCCCTTAAATGCTTTATAAAGGTAAGAGAAACCCACACCGATCGTCATTGCTCCCCCCAGCCCTACCAGCCATTGACCAAAAGGTTGAGATAAAAACAAAGCTGTCCAATCTTGAGTTGAATTGCCGCTGCTACCACCACCAGAACCGATAATTAATTTGACAGCAGTCACGGCCAAACCTGCATAAGCTAACCCACTAAAAGCGTAGCCAATGCGCGTCGCAATTCGCTTGGCATCCATTTTTTCGCCAGCGTGTTCTGGATCGAGAACGGTTTGAGCAATCCGCAAAAGGACGTACCCAATAATACCAATTGTCACCAAAAATAGCAGGAATTTTCCGAAGGGTTGGGAGACAATTGTTGCTAATGCACCCTTAGTATCGGTTGTTTTGCCACCAGATCCAAAAGCAGCTTGTGCGGCAAGAAAACCGATGATAAAGTAAACTAAGCCTTTGGCGGCATATCCCAGTCTTGCCAGTCGCTCGAACCAGGGATGAGAACTTGCGCGTCGGACAGGTTCTGTGATGCTATCGGTGGGTGAGTTGCGCCGTGTCATATTTTTCTACAATTTGGAATTAGTTGGGTATTCGAGCCGCCTATTCATAAATTTAGTGCGATCGCGCAGCGTGCCGGAGGCAGTTCGCTCGCCTGTGTTTGGTTGGTAAGAGGACAAGCAAAAAAGGGAAATTCTGAGTAAAAAAGGTTTTTTTGAAGGCAGATATAGTATTTGTATTTATTCCACTATGATTTTCTCCTGCTCAGAGAGTTTTGGCATCCCTCCAGGTAGGTAAATCAGTCAGGGCGATCGCCATCAAATAGCCTCTGTGGAAGATTAGCCCAGGATGGGACTGGCTCGGTACCGGCGATCGCCCCGTGCTTTTTAGTTAGTCGAATTATGCGCGCGATCTATCTGAGGTACGAGAATTTTTAAATTGAATGTAGGGGGAATATATCTTAAGTAAGATTTGAGGAAATCTGCTGGAATTCTGCACAATCTTTCCCATAGGTAGGTATGCTGTAGAAAATAGATTTCTCCAAAAAATATTTTCCAAGACAGACGGGACGGCTATCCCATAAGAGTTATCAGAGAAGTTTCATGAAAATTGCGCTGTCCAACTTGAGAACCTGGTTAAGCCCGATCGCGATCGCAGTTGTCTTTGGTTTAATCTCAGATATTGCACCGTTCCTGTATAACCGGTAGGAGGGGTTTATGTTATGGGTTTAGGAGAGTGGATCGGTTTTTTGGCTTTGATAGTCTCGCTCTATATTTTGTGGAAAATTAGAGCGGTCATTTTATTGTTTTTTACTGCCGTAATTTTAGCGATCGCTCTCAACCGTTTAGTGCGAAGATTGCAGCAGTCTGGTGCTAGGCGCGAACTGGCGATCGCTTTAACAGTTGGCATTGTACTGGTGATCTCATCTGTTTTTATTTTCCTGATATTCACGCGCCTCAGTTCTCAATTTGAACAGCTAACTAAACTTATCCCGCTAGGGATAGAAAAACTGCGATTGTGGATCGACTGGTTGCAAGCAAAAGTGCCGGAACCGGCCTTAAATAATATTCCCAATCTTGATAATTTGAGCCAACAACTCCAAACCCTTTCTCAGTGGATAATTTCCCATATCTATCTATTTTTATCCAACTCCCTCAGTTTAGTAATTAATTTCTTGTTAATTACCGTTTTGACAATTATGCTTGTGGTAAATCCCGTGCCGTACCGCCAAGTAATAATCAGGCTGTTTCCCGCTTTTTACCGCCAGCGAGTCGATGAAATTCTGACTGAATGTGAAAAAAATTTAATGGGCTGGTTGGCGGGAATTGCATTCAGCATGAGTTTTATTGGGATTGCGAGCACTGTGGGTCTGTTTCTCTTGCAAGTGCAACTGCCTTTTGTTAACGGATTTTTAGCATTTTTATTAGCTTTAATTCCTTATGTTGGCGCGATTTTGAGTGTCGTTCCACCCATGTTGCTAGCTTTGTTAGATTCTCCAGGAAAAGCAGGTGCCGTATTGTTACTTTATTTGGTAATTCAACAAATAGAAGGCAATTTTATTACACCTATAATCATGGAAAAGCAAGTGTCCCTGCTCCCGGCATACACCTTAGCTTTGTTGGGAGCATTTGGTTCTTTATTGGGGTTTTTAGGATTATTGCTAGCGCTTCCAATCCTAATTGTTGCTCAAACTTGGGTTAAAGAAGTTGTAATCAAAGATATATTAGATCGCTGGGAAACCGCTCCCTCGCGGAAACCATGAAATGATGTTATATTATACAAAATTTGGGTTTTGGAGATTCTTTGCGAAGCAGTAGGTTCAGGCCGAAATCGTTTTTTTAGATGCGGTTGCAACCGCCCAATCATCTTGAAAGTCCTGATTGTAATTATCCGGTTTCCTACACCCTCTTGATATGTATAGCAATCCTAAATCATTTGTGAATTTCTTACTCCTTCCCTTAATAAGGCGAGGGTTGGGGTGGGGTGAAAAACTTTACGATTCCTGCAAGGACTGCTATATCTGATTCAAGAATTTGAGTTCTGATGCAGTAATTGCTGAATATCCGTCCGCAAGGCAGCAATTTCAGCGCTCAGGGCTGCAATTGACTTTGCTCCTGCTAATTCGGCTTCCTCATCCTCTGCATCGCGACCGATAAAAAATGTGGCGATTGTCGCAGTTACATAACCAAAAACTGCAAAAGCATAAAGTGCCAAAACAAGGCAAAGTATGCGGCCTTCAGGCGTTTTTGGCCAATATTCCGAACCCAATGTCATCATCAACATTGCCGTCCACCACAAAGCAGTGGCGTAATTATTTAAACCGGAGGAACTGTCGCCGACATCTTTTTCAAACGCATACATCCCCGCTGCGCCTACCAAGGTAATAATTATTGTTAGTCCTACAACATAACCAAATCCCCTGCGTTGAACACTTGCAGCTAAGGCCCGCATCCCTCGATTGGTACGAGTCATGACTCGCAACAACTGCAAACTTCGGACAGCCCGTGCTGTCTTAAATGCTCGGAAAATTCGGATAAATCGAAAGGTACGCAAAGCAGGTAACAGCAGAGAAAAAACTGCGATCCAATTGCTTTTGATATAGGAAATTTTGCGCGGTGCAATGGCGAGTTTAAGTATAAAATCTGCAATAAAAATCGCCCAAATTGTATTGCTGGCGAATTCTAAAAACGGGTTTAATTCCCAAATTAATTCAACTATAAATAGAGCTAGCCACACAAATGACAGCACCAGCATGGGAGTTTCCAGCCAATCTTCTAGCTGCTGTAAAATCTCGCTGCGCTCTTGTTCTAGGGCTGGTTTTTCTGCAAGGTTTGGGTCGCTCATAGGTTAAGTCACCGATCCAGAGCGTCGATTTTTTGCGATCGGCTTTGGCGATCGGCGATCGCACCGAGGACTCTCTGTTCTGGTTCGGAGACTTCCCCGCTACTTTGGGCAATGCGACGGCATTGAGCTAATAGCGGTACGGCAAAGTCGGGGTTGAGTTGCTCTAACAAGGCATCTAATGGTTCGGGCGATTTAATATTAGTAGCAATCGTATTCAGAGAATGGGCATTTAATTGCAACACCTTCAATCCTGGCAAAATATCTTCCCAGTTTTTGTTGGGATAACTTGCTAGAATCATGTGCACAATAATTTGATCCATAACTGCTTGTTGGGCGATCGCCACATCGAGATATTCTTCGCTTTGTTGCTGAATTGCTTGCAGCGTTTCGGTTGCAGGTTTATCAGCATCTTCCCTCAATTTGGCTTCATAAAACTCGCGCGCCGCATATCCCAGCGCGTACAGCATCGTAGCATTCGTACTCGCACCAATCATCGCACCTGCCAGCGGTACGTTGCGTAAAAAACCCAAACCTGCTTTCATGGCGTTGCTACCGCCCAGCGCCAACCCAAAAATTGCCAAAACCTCGCCTTTTCGCCCTGGATCTTGCAAATCCATCCCATAAGCGGCAGCAATTTCATAAACCATTTCAGTTTGAATCGCAGTAGTCGCGACTAAATCGATCGCCAACAGTGCAGCCGCGACACCGGGTAAAAGGCTGCTAGCAAGTCCGACACCACCTGCTTGGATCGCTTTTTGCACCATGATGCGATGGGCAATTTCGCTGGAATTTTCCTTGGGATACTGTTGTTGAAGTTGCTTGACTTCCGCTTCGGCTTTGGCCAAATCGACGCGCGAGGTAACTCCAACTAACCAATCAACCCTGAACACACCTGCAACTTGTCTGACAAAAGGAAGATTCCCAACAAAAGTCACAACTTGTCCGGTTCCCTGCGTTGCGTGTCCAATTAATCGATAAGTTTGTTTAGCAGCAGCTTCCCCCAAATCAACTGCCGTATCAACAACCGCTTTGCCTGCATTCAGTGCAGATTCTGCTGTCTCAGCAACCACATTTAACAAACTAGACTTTGGCTGCAAATCAGTTTTTTCTTCTGGGTTTGATTGGTCATTCATCACTGTTTTTTCAATTAACGACAATATGCCAGGTTTTCAGATTGGACGTAGCCTTTCAGAGGTACTGTAATAGGCACCCAACCATCGCTTCCTAAACTTTCAATCGTCACTCTTCGTCCGTTCGCAATGAAACCAGCCGTTTCCCCCTCGCTCGAAGGTGTTTGATGTACGTTAATTCCTCTGACGGCTGCAACTAAGCGGCAGTCAGTAGGAGGCGGAGTATTTGCAGTTTCGCACTCCCCGAGAAAACCACCGTATACGTAGCCTTTTAGCGGTGCTGTAATTGGCACCCAACCATTCTCACCCAGACTTTGAATTGTCACAGTTCTGCCGGAGCCGATGATGCCAACTGCTTGGCTATTACTGTTCGCTTCTTGGCGCACGTTAAGACCGTTACTAGCAATTACCTGGCGACAGCTATCGGGTATTTGTGCTAGTAAATATTGATTTGTATTTTGAAGTTTAACGTTTTGAGTTTGATTGGTCTCGTTAGCAAACGCCGGAGCAACTAAAACCGTTGCACTCAACAATAACGAACTTGTTAAACTTGTATATTTTTTCCAGCTTCCATTCTGTTTCATCACTTTATCTCAGTTTTAACTCTTTATGTCAACAGCCTATCTCAAATTTTGATTTTGCTCATCTGCTTAAAGCATGAATAAAGAATCACTCGCAAGACATAAAAAAGTTATATTTGCTGCCGTGCTGGTCAGATTTTCAAGGTCGATCGCCGGTAATCAAGCATAAACGCGCGGTTTACGATCGCCCACAGCATCAATCATTGCCACTGCCAAACTCAGCAAAGAGCCAGTCCTCTACGCAGCTAATAGCTTATGTGCACACTGCACACTTGACCGATATGGGTAGTTTGTCAAAGTATTTTTTGCGTGCAGGACTGTTAAAATAATCGCAGAGCGATCGCAGGAAACAGTCATGCTGTCAGTAAAAGAAGCAGAATCGATAATACTAAATTTGGCGCAATCTCCCGACAGTCAGCGGGATGTAGAAACAGTAGACTTGCTGGCAGCATCGGGGCGAATCTTGGCCGCGCCTGTGACAAGTTCCCTCGATTTTCCTTATTGGGACAATTCGGCAATGGATGGATATGCCGTGCGGTTTGCCGATGTGGAAAATTGCAGCGCCGAAAAACCAGCGGTGCTCGAAGTAGTTGAGGAGATTCCAGCGGGATATCTGCCTCAAATTACGGTGCAGCCGGGCCAAGCGGCGCGAATTTTTACCGGGGCTATGATGCCGGATGGTGCTGATACGGTGGTAATGCAGGAAGAAACGAGGCGTGAGGGCGATCGTATTTTTGTCTTAGTTACTCCTGAAAAACCGCAAGCTTTTGTCAGGCACAAAGGCGCTTTTTATCAAGCAGAAACAACTTTGATGGATCGCGGTACTGCTATCAATGCACCAGAAATAGCAGTGTTAGCAACTGCACAGTGCATTAAAGTTCCCGTTTACAAGCGCGTGCGCGTCGCTATTTTTTCTACTGGTGACGAATTGGTATCGCCGGACAAACCTTTGAGTCCTGGGAAACTGGTAGACTCGAATCAGTATGCTTTGTCTGTTTTGTTGGCGCAAATGGGATGTGAGCCGATCGGATTGGGGATAATTCCCGATCGCGAAGATGCGCTACAAAAGGCGATCGCCCAGGCTGTTTCGACAGCGGATGTGGTGCTTTCTACAGGCGGTGTCTCGGTAGGAGACTACGATTATGTAGAGAAAATTTTGGCAGATTTAGGAGGTAAAATTCACATTCAGGCTGTGGCGATTAAACCGGGAAAACCCTTAACCGTTGCTGCGTTTAAACGAGGTGAAACAAAATCTGATGCGCCGATTTCGAGTTTGGATTGTCTCTATTTTGGTTTGCCCGGAAATCCGGTTTCAGCTTTAGTCTGCTGTTGGCGGTTTGTTGTGCCTGCTTTGAGAAAGATGTCGGGGCTCGGTGCGGATGCTTGGGGGCCGGAGTTTGTCAAGGCTAGGTGTAATGTGGAATTGCGATCGATCGGCAAGCGCGAAACTTATGTTTGGGGTAAACTACATTTAGTGGCGGGAGTCTGGGAATTTGAACCAGCTAGCGGCAGCCAAAATTCAGCGAATTTAATTAACCTTGCTAATACAACTGGTTTAGCAGTTTTGCCAGCAGCAGAAACCTGGATTCCCCCAGGCGAATTTGTTAAAGTTTTAAAAGTTAGTCATTAGTCATTAGTTAGTAGTTAGTAGTTGGTAGTTAGTAGTTATTAATCTTCCATATTCCTTCCTGATTCATATTATGAGAATTTTAATTGTTGAAGACGATCCGATGATGCAACTGGGATTAGAGCAAGTATTAGCAGATTCGCCAGAAATAGAAATAGTAGGGCAAGCAGAAGACGGGTATTTAGGAGTAGCTGCTGCACTGAAACTCAAGCCTGATATTATTGTTATGGATATCGGTTTGCCCAGGCTAGACGGCATAGCAGCCACTCAAAAAATTAAATCACAAATGCCGGAAGTTCGAGTGGTAATGTTAACTTCTCACACAGCAGAAATTGAAATTATTGCAGCACTTTCTAGCGGTGCTGATGCTTATTGTATTAAAGGTGCTTCCGTAGACAGGCTGTTAGCGGCGATCGCAGCGGCAGCAGAGGGGGCTACATACCTTGACCCTCAAATTGCCCGCACTGTGATCGAGCATCTCAAACCGCCGACACCAGCCTCTACAGCTACTTTTGGTCAGTTGTCGCAGCGGGAGTTGGAGGTATTAAAGTTAATGGTGGAAGGTAACAGCAATCCAGAGATAGCAGCGGCACTTTACTTGAGTCCAAATACTATTAAAACTCACGTTCGCGGTATTATGAATAAGTTGGCTGTGGATGACCGCGTGCAAGCGGCAGTTGTAGCCCTGAGAACCGGGTTGGTTTAAAGAAGTCAGCAGTCAGGAGTCAGCAGTCATTAGTTATTGGTTATCGGTTATTGGTTATTGGTTAGTTCCTATTCCCACTGCCCTGCGCGGGCCAATTCCCTGCGCGGGCCCAATTCCCAATTCCCAATTCCCAATTCCCAATTCCCAATTCCCAATTCCCAATTAATTCCTAATTCCCAAAAAGTTTATGTCAGAGTGGATAGAAATCGGTACAATTGTAGCAGCTCAAGGTTTGGACGGGGAAGTGCGAGTCTATCCCGATTCAGATTTCCCGGAGAGATTTATCGAACCGGGGAAGCGGTGGCTTTTGCGCCCTAACAAAAGTGAACCGGAACCGATCGAGTTTTTGGGAGGTCGCTACATACCGGGCAAAGGCTTGTATGCTGTAGAGGTGGAGGGCGTGGAAGACCGCGATAGTGCCGAGGCGCTGCGGGGCTGTAAGTTGTTTGTAGAAAAGACCGATCGACCTTACCTCGAACCTGATGAGTTTTACGTGCAAGATTTGATCGGTATGGAAGTTTTTAACCAATTAACCGGGGAAATTTTAGGCAAAGTAAGTGATATTCTTGCCGCAGGTAACGACTTGTTAGAAGTAGAAACAAATCTAACGCTGCCAGAAATTGTCGTCCCAGAACTAGAAAAGCCCAAAAAAGCTGAAATTCCCAAAACAAACCCTGATCCCAGAAATACCCGCAAACCACGGAAAATCCGCGTCAAACAGCCCAAATCTACAAAAGTTTTGATTCCTTTCGTGCAAGAGATTGTGCCAGTTGTTGACTTAGAAAAAGGCCGAATTGAAATTGTGCCTCCCGCTGGTTTGTTAGACTAATATCAAAATATTTTGGTGCGTCGTTAACGAAATTTTCACCACTATTTGATTGGCGAGAAGCGACGCACCAAACCACATGGGCTGGCTGATTGACCCCGACAAAGAATTGATCTTTGTCTACCGAAGCGATCGCACCATTGCCGTATTCGATCGACCCCAAGACAAACTTCCCGTTCCAGACTTCGCCACTGCCCTTGAGTTCACCGTCTGCCAAATCTTCAAATTGGCTATAAAACTAAAATTCAATACGCGATTGTTAAAACTGTTCGAGAGGTCGAATACTCTCTATCTAGATATTAAGTATCGTGTCTATTATTGCTATATCGCACGATTAAATAACTAATTGAAAGGGCCAAAATTGCCGTCGATAGACCTATCAAATCTGCTGCTGTTTTTTTTTCTAAGTCCAGAATAATTATTTTTCGAGATACGGCTATTAAAGAAGTTACAATAACTAGCTCTACTTGAATTACGTGCTTTTTTAGATAAGCTGTAATGTTTTCCAAGATTTCCAGAGCAATTAAAACATTTAAAAACAGCCCAAATATGACAAACAACGTGTCTTTTAGTAAAGGATTGTCGTTGTTAAACAACTCTTTTGCTAAATAAATCAGCAAATCGCAAACGCTGACGATAATTACCACAATCATCGCCAGTGAGAGAATTTTCGATATTATTACTTCTACACTTTCTGTAAAATGCAGAAAATTTTTCTCGCTGTCAAACTGAGAAATTCGCCTAAAAATTTTTTTCAGCATACCAGTTATATCATGTGCATTGAATTGCCAGCGATCGAACTCTGTGCCGTGTTGGGGCGGGTTGATGTAGCCCGATCGCCCACCGTCCCTCCCCAGGGGACAAGAAATTGCTCTTGCGCCAACCCCTAATTCCCTACAACCAGGGAGATGCAAGGAGCTCTCCTGGCAAGAAACAGCGTTAACCCAAGTGTATTGGTATATAGATTGTGTGTCTGAATTATATATTATTTTTGAACCAGCCCCTACGGGAATTATATTAAATCAGGTTTTAATACCCCGTAGATTCTTCAGTCGCCCTCCGGCGGATATCGTTTGACGCTTAGGCGATTTCCGTCGCCTTTCGATACTTTAAAGGAGTAGGTTGGGGCGGCGGGTTTACAGGATTTCTCGTTTGTATTGCTGCATACATTCGTGAACCAGCCCCTAGGGGAATTATCCTAAAGCCGGCTTTAATACCCCGTTTCCTTTTCAGTCGCCCTCCGGCGCGCACATCCTTTGACGCTGAGTATTTCAATCGCCGAGTCCTGCTAAAATACAGATTATTTATGTTAAATCGCAAACAAATTGCATTTTATTTAGAAGACATTGAAACGCCCCCAGGGAGAACCGTCAGTTTAATTATTACCGGACTCATTCTCCTATCTACTGCCAGCTTTATCGCAGAAACTTACCCGATTTCCGAATTAGTTAGAACTCGATTGGCAACTCTCGATACCGCTCTTTTAGTCGTTTTCACTGTTGAATATTTAGTGCGGCTGTGGTGCGCCGATCATAAATTTAAGTTTATTTTTAGTTTTTTTTCAATAGTCGATTTGCTGGCAATATTACCATTTTTACTGGGATTTGTCAATGTCAGTTTTATTCGGATTTTTCGCTGGTTTAGAATTCTCCGACTCATCCGCTTTCTGGAATTAAAAAATTCGGTTTTTCGCATCAGCACCGAAGATGGGGTGATTTTTTCCCGGATTGTGTTTACTTTACTGGCGATAATTTTTGTTTATTCTGGTTTGATTTATCAAGTCGAACATTCGGAAAATCCCGCAGCTTTTGGCACTTTTTTAGATGCTGTTTATTTTTCGGTTGTCACGATGACTACAGTAGGATTTGGCGATGTTACTCCGATTTCAGAATCCGGCCGTTTTCTAACTATTTTGATGATTTTGACGGGAATTGCTCTGATTCCTTGGCAGTTGGGGGATTTGATTAAACAGTTAGTTAAAAGTGCTAATCAAGTAGAGATTGTTTGTAAGGGTTGCGGTTGGTTAGTACATGATGCTAATGCTAAATTCTGTAAAATGTGTGGCACTCAGTTGGATAATGGTTGACTGTTGGCTGTTGTTAGTAGTTATTTGTTAGTAGTTATTTGTTAGTAGTTATTTGTTAGTAGTTATTTGTTAGTGGTTATTTGTTAGTGGTTATTTGTTAGCTGCAACCAATAACTAATAACTAACAACCAACAAGCAATAACCAATCACCAATAACCAACAACCAACAACCAACAACCAACAACCAACAACCAACAACCAACAACCAACAACCAATCACCAATAACCAATCACCAATAACCAATCACCAATCACCAATAACCAATAACCAATAACCAATAACCAATAACCAATAACCAATAACCAATAACTTCTTTAAGCTAAAGGTAACAAGATTTCAAATTCGGTACCTGTTCCTAATTCCGATCGCATTCTGAATGCGCCGCCGTGTTTGCCCGTCACGATTTGATAGCTAACTGCTAAGCTGGTTTCTTTGAGGGCGCGTTTTTCGGCAGAGAATGATTCTATGATTCTTTTGTATTTGTGAGGTGACATTCCCGGCCCGTTATCTGCTATGCGAATCGAAACCCAGCGATCGTGAAGTTGGTTCAAGTCGCTCGCAGGTTCGGGACAGCCCACTTCAGTTGTAATTTCAATTTGAGGCTGGCGATCGCCCTCTCTGATTCCTCCACCCTTGAACTCCTTCGCCAATTCTTGACCGACTGCTTCGTTAATTAATGTATGAATAGCATTGGTCAAGATATTCATAAATACTTGGTTGAGCTGTCCTGCATAGCACGGTACCGGCGGCAGGTAGCCGTAGTTTTTTACTACTTTTATTTCCCTGGTCAAACGACTTTTGAGCAGCAAGAGTATGCTGTCTATATTGGCGTGCAAGTCGGTCGGTTTGGGATAAATATCGTCGATGTGGCAGAAATTTTGCAAACTGGTTGCTAACTTACTCAAACGTTCGGCTCCGGCTTTGATGCTGGCCACAGTTCGCAGGAAATCGTTTTGCAAAAAGTCATAGTCTATCTTTTCTTTGAGCCGTGCTATTTCCGGCGGTTGTTCGGTACAGTGCGCGTCGTAAACTAAGAGCAACTCCATCAAGTTTTTGCTGTAGTCGCTGACGTAGGTTAAATTCCCCCAAATAAAGCCCACCGGATCTAAAATTTCGTGGGCTACTCCGTTGACTAAACGGCCTAAACTAGCCATTTTTTCGCTTTGAATCATTTGAGTTTGGGCTCTTTCGTAGCGGACTTGAGTTTCTATGCCGCGAATTTGCCAGTAGGCGATGTTTAGTGCGTGAGGGTCTAAGAGTCGGTAAGATTGGGAGTCTATTTGGACGACGATTGGTTCTGACTGCAATTCGGGCGATCGGCGCAAAGCTTGTGGAGCTCCCGCCAAAATGGTTGTACTCTCTGCGAGCAATAATATTTCGACGCGAGCGTAACTGTAGAGCACTTTCAGCGGCAGGTGCAAAAATAGCTCAGGGCCTTGGGGTTTGAGCAGATATTCCAGCAGTTGTCTGCGCGAGATCATGCCCGCAAACTCTCCTGCTTCGATCAAGACGACTCCCGGCACCAGAGGATGCCGTTCAAAGATTTCGGCAACTGTCACAGCCAAGCAGCTCGATTTTACCTGAAATTCATACAGGGGCAAATCCCAGAGGGTAGACTCTAGTGAAAGGTCTTGATGGCTGCCTTCGGAAAGTGAAGGGCTTTGTAGTTTGGAACTGAATGTATTTGCCACTGGAACTTTATAATTGCCGAAATGCTGGAAAAGTCAAATGAGAACTCACTACTAAGGTAGCCTATCATTTCACCGCAGCAGCGAACCAGAAAACTGTTTTTGAGTTAATCATGTTTTGCGAACTATTGGCAGGAGAATTTCAAATTTGGTGTTCTGGCCTGGTTGCGATCGCAAAAAAAGTTGGCCGCCGTGCTTTTCTGTGACGATTTGATGGCAGATAGCCAGCCCCATACCGCTGCCTTTCCCTGCCGGTTTTGTGGTAAAAAAGGTATCAAATATTTGCTGATGATGTTCTGGGGCAATGCCCGGCCCGTTATCAGCAATCTCAATTGCTACCTGCAGGCCCTGTTCAGTTTCTCTGACATTAGTGGTAATTTCGATTTGGGGCTGCCAGTTATCCGCGCACTCGGTCTGTATTTCTCTATTTGCTGCGTACTCTGTCAGGGCATCTATAGCATTAACTAACAAATTCAAAAACACCTGACTCAACTGACCGGAGTAGCCACTAACTAGGGGCAGTTCGCCGTAAATCTTTACCACTCTTATGCTATTCTTCAAGCGGTTTTTGAGAATTAACAGCGTCATATCCACGCATTCGTGAATGTCTGTCTCCATTGGCTTTGTCTCGTCCATATGAGAAAAGTGGTGCAGCCCGTTCACTATTTTTAGCAATTGCGAGGCTCCCAACTCCATCCCTTCTAAGGTGATCGGCAAATCTTCTTGTAAAAAATCAAACTCAATTTCTTCTTTGAGGGCATTAATTCGGGGAGAGGGTTCCGAATATTCCTCTTCATAAGCTGACATTAGTTGCAGCAAATTTTCAAAATAGGACAGCAGAAAAGTCAAATTTCCCCAAATACTGTTCAGCGGATTTCTAATTTCGTGGGCTACTTCTGCGACAATTCTCCCCAGACTCGCCATTTTTTCGGTTTGAATGAGTTTCGCTTGGGTTTGTTTCTTGAGCAGCTTATTTGTTAGTTGGTGAATTCGGGATTGAGCCACCATTAATTGGTGTGAGTCTAACAATTTGTAAGTCTGGGGTGCTACTTCCACTACTACGGGTTCGTAGACTAATTCTGCTAACCTGTAAAGAGATTCCGAGGCGGCTTCTACTATTAATTTACTACCGGGAAGCACCAGCAGCTCTTGCTTGGAAAACCTGTACAATACCTCTATCGGTCGCTTAAAAAACATTTCTAACCCGTAGCGCCTGTTAATTTTTTCATAAAAATAACGCCTGGATATCATGCCGACAAAATTACCCCGCTCGGTCAAAATGACGCCGGGAAGCATGGAATTTCCTTCAAAAGCCTGGGCTACTTCTTTTGCCTGTTGGGTTAAGTCAATTTGACAGTGGTAGAGAGGCAAATCTAGGAGAGTTGATTCTAAGGATATATCCCAACTACAAATTTCATTGATATGCAAAACGGATAACTCCGAGTTTGTTTCATGCACAGCAAACATAGATGAAACCCCTGTTAAATTTTGTATTGATGGATAAGTTAAGTTGCTATTAATGGCTAACGGGTAATTGCTAGTTTGTCAAATTTCAACAGCACCCAACGGGAAAACCCGATCGCAATAGCATGGTCTGCTAAGGATTTTGTTTCTAAATCAATGTTAAACGATCGAAGCTTTTGTGGAACTTACGGAACTCTTCTGTAAACTTTTTACCATGATATACCCTGCGATCGCGTGTTTTCCGAAAAATCTTAAAAATCTATCAATAGATTAGTGCAATCTGTTATGCAATTTTCCTCTTTAGGTAGGAAATTGGAGAACTGCGATCGCCCGTTATCAACAAATATACTGACATCCTTCGAGAGTTCGACGGCCCGGATTCCCACAGTCTCAGGAACTTGAGACACCAGCGCGCAAAACTGGCCCGGAGGCAAAAATCGGCAGATTTTACTGTATTTAAGCAAAAATGCCAATGCAGGCAAGTTTCCAACTCCAACTCCAACTCCAACAACCCCTAAATCTTAGTTTGCGAAAGCCCGCACCAGTCAGTAGATTTGAGATTTTAGATACTTTGACTTCGCCCTACAAGTTTGAGATTTACTCCACAGATGAATCAGCGAGCAGGAACAATAGTCTAAAATTTTAGTTGTGTGCGTGACGGTTTACCTGAATTTTTTGTTGCTATCAAAGATGTCAGTCAAGCGAACCCCTACCGAATCCCCAAAAACCTAGAAGCGGGCGCGAGCGAAGAGTCACGAAATCACAGCCAGAAGATGAAAGTAAAAGGGAGCATCTGGTGTTTTGCAAAACGCATTTTTTTTATTGAGCGTGCGATCGTCCCCGCTCGCATATTGTACTCGCTCTTCGGGGACGATCGCACTATAAACGCAAAACACCAGATGCTCCCAAGCAAAACCCACTTGACCAATCGAATATTTATTGATTTGTACCCGCCTACTTGGTATATAAAAACGAGTTATTCAAGCGCAAGTCTTAAACCCATCGACCCACAACAACCCTCACCGTTCCGTCCGCCAACGTTTCCTCTTTTTCAACATGAAAACCCTCGGACTGCACCGCCACCATCAACTGGCGGCGCGCGTATTTTTGACTAATTGAATTGACAAATTCTTGCTTGTTAATTCTAGCGCCCCAAAAATCCGCAACCAATTCGTAATTCTCTCCGTTGCGACGAAAACCCAAATCGTAACCGTTGGATTGCCGAATCACATACTCCGCATTAGTTTGGTCGCCCTGATAACCCCGCACCTGCACGTTGGACTCTACGTTATAACCCAACTCTTCCAACACTTGATGCAGCAGTTCGCCATTGGTGATTTGAACCTCGATCGTTGTGAAGTGTGACATATCACTTTCAGATTTTTTTGTGAAACGCTGATTTGATTATCATAGCATCAACAACCACCGTCAATAACTTAGGACTTGCGCTATTTAACTCGACTTTTACGACAAATATAGAGCTTTGCAGAGTTACACCTGCACATCAACCCGCTTGAACGGTGCTTTGATCCACCGCGCCTTGTCATTCCCGAATTCCGTTTTTTTAATAGATACTATAAAGATAAAAAATCAACTTTAAAAACGAAAGTTTAACCATAGCTTAATCATTATTCACCCGTGTTTTAATCCTACGATCTAAAACTTGTACGGGTAACTTGAAGTGTCTAAAATCTAAAGTTAACGGATATCGGATTCGATCGCGCGTGCGCCCTAGTGTCGGCAATAGGTCGCTGACTGAAGTCCGCACTACAAACCGTTTTTATTAGGATAATCTACCCGACATGGCGTTACAGCATCTTAGGTTTTAGGTTTTAGATTTAAATCGCTGTTCCCTTGCGATCGCCCCGCTCGCACTTTTGTTAGCCGTGACTATATTTCAAAAATCCCGATTTCCGATTCTGGAGTGCGTGAATATACGCAAATAATATGAAAATTTTATAATTGTATGTCTTGTACAAGACTAACATTGCGAAACTCATTTTTAAAATACTACAGGTGCTTACCGTGAAAATACGTATTTACAGGCATTATTCAGCTTGTTATCAACCTTTAAAAAGTTGCCAGGAATACAGGCAGGGGAGCAATTGCTGAATGTTTTAAACAAGATTTAAACTATCGCATCTGGCTCGGATGAGTATCCCGAAAAACTGTAATATTTTACTTAAAAAGTTTATGCTTAAAAGATAGCCCGGGATTAAATATACAGTACATCCCTGAGAACCATGTCATACTGCAACCAATCCATCTGTCGATCGCGCAATCCTGCTGAAATGTGCGACACTGCTGCGAGTTGGCAGCTTATAGCCGATCGACTAACGGTAGAATTGAGCAACACGCGCGCGAAGCTTCATGCCGAAATCGATCGGCTAAAACAAGAAAACGAAACCCTCCACGCCGCCCTCAGTTGTTCCCCAATTTTCCTGTGGGCAACTGACAAAGACGGCAGGTTAACCCTTGCTTCCGGCAAAAACATAGAAAATTTGGGGTTCAAACAACCTGTAACTGTGGGACTGTCGATTTTTGAAGTTTACGGCAGTCAGCCAGATATCTTAGAAAATATTGCCGAGGTAATAGCAGGAAAAGATCGCACTTGGAATGCCCAAGAGGGGGATTTTATTCACGAAATTCGATCGACAGCGCTGCGAGATGCAAGGGGGGAAATTGTCGGGGCTGTCGGTGTTGCTACCGATATTACCGATCGCCAAAAGTCGATCGCCACTCTCGAAACAGCAAATCAAGAATTAGAAAACAGACTTCAGCAGCAAACAACAGCCTTCAATACAGCACTTGCCGCCAGCGAAAAAAAGTACCGCAACCTTGTAGAGACCTCCCAAGAACTTATTTGGTCGATCGATATTCAAGGCATCTTAACTTTTGTCAATACCGCCGCCAAACGCATCTACGGTTACGACCCCCCAGAAATGATCGGCCGCCGCTTTACTGAATTTTTAGTTCCCCAACAAAACAGCAGACAAATAGAAATATTTGCCGAACTTTTAGCGAGAACCAGCCTTCAGCAACAAACCCCCAATTCTCCTTACGAAATAGAACAAGTTCGCAAAGACGGTAGCCCCGTCCACCTGCGCGTCAACAGCATCATCAACCAAGGTGAAAACGGCGCTATTTTAGGTCTTTGCGGAACCGCAACAGATATTAGCGATCGCAAGCGATCGGAAGCAGCACTCCAAGAAGCCACAGACCAACTTCGCGCAGTCTTAGATGCAGTGCCCGGACTCATTTCTTGGATCGGTTCAGATTTGCGGTATATAGGAGTCAACCAGCACCTAGCCACCTCCTTCCAACTGTCTCCAGAAAGCTTTGTCGGTCAAGAAATCAACTTTCTCGACAAAGGATCGGCTTTTGGAGAACTGATCCGAAACTTTTTTGACAGTTCATCTCGCCAAATCTGGCAAGAAATAGACATAGAAATTAATGGCAACACCCGCAATTATCTAATAGTAGCTCAGAAATATCATCAAGGAACCGCAGCAGTTTCGGTAGGAATAGACATTACCGACCGCAAACGCGCCGAAGCTCAAAAAACCGAACTAATCGCTTCTTTGCAAGAATCTGAGCGCAAATTACGCAGCCTTTACGAAGCCACCAGCGACGCAGTAATGCTACTAGACGAACAAGAATTTTTTGACTGTAACGTCGCCACCTTAAGAATCTTCGGCTGTAGTAATAAAAAACAGTTTTACGGAAAAAAACCCAGCGAATTTTCCCCGCAATTTCAGCCTAGCGGACAAGACTCATACAGTTTAGCCGCACAGAGAATATCGACAGCAATGCAAGCAGGTAGCTGTCGCTTTGACTGGGTACACAAACGGCTAGACGGTTCAGAATTTCCAGCCGAAGTGCTGTTAAATGTAATGGAAATTAACGGTCGTAAAGTAATTCAAGCAGTAGTGCGAGACATTACAGACCGCAAGCGCGACGAAGATCGGATCAAAGCATCCCTCGCAGAAAAAGAAGTCCTCTTCAAAGAAATTCACCACCGCGTCAAAAATAACCTGCAAGTTATTTCCAGTTTGCTCAAACTTCAGTCCCGCTACATCAAAGACAGCAGGGTTACTGAAATGTTAAAAGAAAGTCAAAACCGAGTCATGTCAATGGCCCTGGTTCACGAACAATTGTATCAATCCAAAGATTTTTCAAACATTAACTTTGCTGAATATATCCAAAATCTCGCCCACAATTTATTTCAAGCTTATGAAACTCATGCAGAAAGCGTCAAATTGCGAACAAATATTGCGCCGTGTTCTATGAATATTGACGAGGCTGTTCCTTGCGGATTAATTATCAACGAACTTGTGACCAATGCACTAAAATATGCTTTTGAAGGAGAAATTGCAGGTACAATTAACATAGACTTTAGTTTGGAAAATGATAGGGTTTGCGTGCTAACTGTCAGCGACAGCGGTGTTGGTTTTCCTCAAGACTTAGATTATCGAAATGCTCGCACATTGGGTTTGCGACTTGTCGGATCTTTAGTTAAGCAAATTAGGGGGAAAATAGAGCTACTAGCAACAACAGGCACGACTTTTAAAATAACATTTTCTAAACAACAATAGCCATCTTCGGAGACAAAAAATATGCCCAATAAAAAAATTCTGATAGTTGAAGACGAAAGCATTATTGCCGAAGATATTTCCGACAGCTTAATATCTCTTGGTTATAGAATCACTGATATTGCCTATTCAGGAGAAGAAGCAATTCAATCGGCAACACAATCTCGACCAGATTTAGTTTTAATGGATGTTAACCTGCAAGGAGAAATCGACGGTATTACAGCAGCAGAAGTAATTCGATCGCGCTTGGCAATTCCGGTAATTTATCTAACAGCCTATGCTGACGAAAATACGTTGCGGCGGGTCAATTCAACCAAACCATTCGGCTATATTGTTAAACCATTTGAAGAAAAAAACTTGCACACAACTATTCAAATAGCTCTGCACCGACATCAGCACGACTGCTTGACAAACTTGCCAAATCGTTCGCTGTTGCGAGAGCAGCTAAGTCAGGTATTGGAAAAGCACAAAGAAGTGCCAGAAATCGTTCCCGTTGTTACTCTCAGTATAGATAGAATTAACAGGATTAACAGTACATTTGGACACGATATTGGCGATTTTGTACTTTGCGAAATTGCCGAACGGCTGAGCAACTGCACGGATAAAATTAATATGGTGGCTCGTTTGGAATCTGCTGAATTTGCAATTGTTATCGAACCAGTTACCAAAAAACAGGATGCTGTCAAAATTGCTCAAAATATTTTAGATATTGTAGCCCAACCTATAATAGCCAGAGGCTCCGAACTTTACGTCACGGCGAGTATCGGCATTTGTTTATCTCCAAACGACGGCAGCAATGGAGACGAACTGCTTAAAAATGCTTATACAGCTATGTACAATTCTCAGGAGAAAGGAGGAAATAACTATCAATTTTATACCGCTAAAAATGCAATTATTTCCATTAACAAATTTAGTCAAGAAAATTGTCTTCGCCATGCTTTAAAACGCTCGGAATTTGAAGTTTATTATGAACCACAAATACAAATTAAAACAGGAAAAATCGTTGGTGCTGAAGCATTAGTGCGCTGGAATCATCCAAAAAGAGGCCGAGTTTCCCCTGCAGAATTTATTCCAATGGCTGAAGAAATGGGCTTAATTGCACCGCTGGGCGAATGGGTTTTAGAGACTGCTTGCAGGCAAACTAAAGCGTGGCAAATTGAGGGTTTACCTCCGCTGCGGGTAGCGGTCAATGTGTCAGCCCGCCAGTTTGAAGGCGAAAATTTGACGGAGAGAGTAAGCCAGATATTGAGAGAAACGAATCTCGATCCTAAATGTCTGGAATTAGAATTGACGGAAGGTCTGATTTTGCAAGATGAAATGGCTGCGGCGGGAGCTTTTCAGGTATGGAGAGAGATGGGGATTAGGATAGCGATTGATGATTTTGGGATTGGGTATTCTTCTTTGAGTTATCCGAAACGCTTTGTATTTGATGCGCTCAAAATTGACAAGAGTTTTATTCGGGATATTGCGGACGATCGCCAAAATGCAGCGATTACAGTAGCGATTATTCAAATGGCGCACTCTCTGAATATGACTGTGATTGCTGAGGGGGTAGAAAATGAGCGGGAACTTGCGTTTTTGTGCGCCCGCGATTGCGACGAAATTCAAGGCTATTTTTTCAGTCAGGCTTTACCAGCGGCTGAGTTTGAGGCCTTGCTCAAAAGCGATAAGCGTTGGGAATTATAGCAGTTTTCAGGTAATATCGTTTCCGCTTGGATCGGAATGATTTAACCGCAGAGAACACAGAGTACACAGAGTCCGAGAATATATATCTGAATCATTCCGATGAAGAGAGGATTTGATATAAGATAGTACCCAAAAGCGGTTCGCGCGTGCGGAATGCGAGTCCGCAAAAGAGCAGACTCGCATTCCACACGCGCGATCGAATTTTAGGAATGAAATTTTAATAACTGTTACTTGTTGCTTGTTACCAGGCTCTGCCTGGTAACGAGCCGAATCTATTTTTAACTGTAAAGACTCGCCACATATTCGCCGTAGCCGTTATAGGGCAAAGTCGGGCGAGTTTCCCACGACCAACTGTTACCGGGGCCGACGACTCTTTCGCTGGCTTGAGACCATCTGGGGTGAGGTTGGTCGGGGTTGACATTTGCCTCAAAAGCGTATTCGTTGGGGCCGACTGTATTCCAAAAAGTAGCGGGTTGTTTTTCGACAAATTCAATTTTGACGATCGACTTTGCGCCCTTAAAACCGTACTTCCAAGGAATCACTTCTCGCAGTGGCGCACCGTTTTGTTTGGGTAGCTGCCGCCCGTACAAGCCCGTAGCAAAAAATGCTAAATCGTTGGCCATTTCCTCAATCCGCAGACCTTCGGTGTAAGGCCAAGGATAAAATTGTGACATCAAACCGGGGCCTGGAGTAATTTTTTTGTCATAAAACGAGGTGAAGCGAACGAATTTAGCATTTGATTGTGGTTCGACATCAGCCATGAGTAATTTCATGGGAAATCCGACCCAAGGAACTACCATTGCCCATGCTTCTACACAGCGAAATCGATAAACTCGTTCTTCGATGGGAAATTTTTTGTAGATGTCGTCAATGTCGTAAGTGCGGGGATTTTTGACTAAACCTGCTACTTCTACTTTCCAGTTTTCTGTTGGCAAAGCTTGAGCGGCTTCCCAGATAGATTTTGTGCCGCCGTATTCGTAAAAGTTGTTATATTTTGTAGCTAAGGCTTCGTCGGTAATTGCTCGATCGACTTTTGCGAAGTTAGAATTCCGGGTCAATCCCGAATATGCTTGGGTTGAGCTTTGGTCCAGAGCGGTTTTTGAGCTATCACTGCTTTGACAGCTTGTCAGCGGCAGCAACGAAGCAGTCACGCCAGCGCCGATTAAATTTGTCATGAAGCGGCGGCGGTTGAGAAAGGCTGTTTCTGAGGTAATTTGGGGATCGAGAATTTCCCAAGATTTAGGAATGCGAATGAAGGGCATAAGTAATAGTTAAAAGTTAGTAGTTCGTCGGGCGAAATTTGCCCAAATTTCAATTTTTTAGTTTATTTGAAATTTGAGATTTACTCAGGGCGAACGGAGGATAGGGGAGTTTTGGCAAGGCCTCGCGATGGCTTGACTTGGCGCTGCGAGCAAAATTATTGTATCTGCAATGACAGTATAGCCTAATTCGTTGAAAGCGAGTTCTGCCGAACAATGTCACGGCACGCGGGCGATCGACCTATTATACCAATTTCATAAAGTAGTGCTAGATATTAGCCCCCCAACGGTAGCTTAGTAAGGGGGGGCTAGGACTTCACCCATAACACAGCTTTAGAAAAATGGTATTAAACCTCCATCGCAGGAAAGTCAGTAATAATTAACGCGCGATCGACCGCAGGAATTGTCACTAAAATCTTGGAAACAATTATCATGAAGCAAAGCAATGATTCAAATTATTTAATTTGTCCAAAGGAAGCGGCACGCACCGCCCCGCTTTCCTCCCCCACTCCTGGCTTTAAGTCGGACGGGGGTCTCCAGCGGAAAGAGAAATGAGTTACTGCATCAATCCCAATTGCCAGAATCCAGAAAATCTCGATCGCGCCACAGCCTGCAAAAGCTGCGAGTCAAACTTGCTGTTAAAAGGTCGCTACCGAGTATTTCACCCCCTCGGTCAAAGTCTCGGTTGCCGCACCTTCTTAGCAGTCGATGAAGACCAACCAACCCAACCCCGCTGCGTCATTCAACAGTTCTGCAGCTCAGTGTCCTCAGTCGCCGACAATGGCGCACAGCTAAACCAGACATTTCGCAGCGACGCCAGCGTCCTCGAAGAGTTGGGTAAACATCCCCAAATACCGAAACTGCTGGCATTTTTTGAAGTCGAAGGCTGCCAGTATTTAGTGCAAGAATACATCCCCGGTCGCAATTTGGCCGATCGACTGTCGCAAAAAGGCGTACTGAAAGAAATTCACATTTGGTATTTGCTGAGCGAATTGTTGCCTGTCCTGCAACTGGTTCACGACCATCAACTAATTCACCGAGACATCAAACCCTCCAATATTATTCACCGCAAAACGAGCCAAAATGGCTTAATAACGGCGGGTAAAGAGGATGTAGGTACTATACCCTGGGAGGAGGAATCGGGACTGGTTTTAGTCGATTTCGGCGCGGCAATTCCTGCCAACAGCGGGCCGCTGAAAACAGAAACAGTGACGGGTTCGGCCGAATTCGCCGCTCCCGAACAAATCAAAGGTCAAGCTATTTTGAGCAGCGACATCTACAGTTTGGGCGTGACTTGCATTCATTTGTTAACAGGAATGTCGCCCTTTGATTTGTTTGATATCAAAGGGGACACTTGGGCCTGGAGGCACTATTTGAAAATACCAGTTTCGAGCAGACTCGGCCGCATCCTGGATAAAATGGTAGAACGAGAAGCCTCAAAACGCTATCGATCGACCGAAGCAATTCTCAGAGACATAAAATACGGCCCGACACCGATAGACGCGATTGTCAACAAACCCAGAGTGACTTTGGCTTTGTGGGGAGGAGCCGCCGTGGCCCTAATTTCTGTGCTGCTGGGTTCTGGCTTGTCATCGACAGTACCGGAGGCTTTCACTTCTTCCGAACCAGTTTCCAGCATTCCCCAAATTCGGTTCGAGCCGCCCCCGATGCAGAATTTCAGCAGTGAGCCATTGCAGTCAGGCCCTGCAGTTCGCACTCTCGCAGAGCAAGACAAAAACCCGGTGTGGGCTGTAGCAGTCAGTCCCAACGGCCGCGTCATAGTCAGCGGCAACAATGACGGGACAATTCGCCTGCTGCACAAGCGTCACGGCAAAATACTCAAAGTTATCTCAGCACATTTGGGGCCCGTGTGGTCGGTGGCTGTCAGTCCCGACGGCAGGACGATCGCCAGCGGAGGCGCAGACGGTACGATTAAATTGTGGAATTTCTATTCTGGCAAGTTAATTCGGACGTTGGACGGAGACAAAGATGGAGTGTTCTCAGTTGTTTTCAGTCCCGACGGCCGAGTCCTCGCCAGTGTCGGTAAAGACAATACATTGAAACTGTGGCAAGTCGAAGGCGGTGCCGAGTTGCAAACCCTCAAGGGGATTACCGACGAAGTGCATTCAGTGGCTTTCAGTCCCAACAAAGATACTTTGTTTGCTGGCAAGGGCGACGGTACGATCGAGATGTGGAATTGGAAGACTGGGGAATTCCAAGCGACTCTCAGGGGTCATGTCGATGCTGTTTCGGCTTTGGTTGTCAGCCCGGATGGTAATATTTTGGGCAGCGGCGGTTGGGACAACACGGTGAGGATTTGGGATATCACCACGAATCACGGGCCGCAGCCCTCGGGCGAGGTGACTTTTACCGGTCATGCCGATCGCATCCAGTCTTTAGCTTTCAGTCCCGACAGCGAGACGTTAGCTAGCGGCGATTTGAGCGGTACTATCAAGCTGTGGGCGATGGATAGCGGGGAACAGGGTACGCTCAAAGGTCATTCGACTTGGGTGGAACTGGCTTTTAATCCTCAAGACAAAACGTTGATCAGCGGCAGTTATGACGACACGATTAAGGTGTGGCGACTGTCTCCTTGATTTTTCTATTCTTTCTTGGAACAATCTTTAACCATAATCTTTGATTTGGTTGGGGATTGTTCAAAACTCGGCGATGGAAATTGCTTAAGAGTCAAACTTTTGTCCGCCTCCGCCGAGTTAGGCAATTCCGCCGTTAACGCGGATATTTTGTCCGGTAATCCAGCGGGCTTGTTCGCTGCACAAAAAAGCCGTCACATCGGCAATATCTTCAACTTTTCCGAGTCTTCCCAAAGCAGTCATTTGAGTGAATCTTTGGATTTGTTCGGCGGTTTTTCCGACTGTGAAAAGTTCTGTATCCGTTGGGCCCGGAGAAATGACATTGACTGTAATTGCCCGATCGCCCAATTCCTTCGCCAGCGATCGAGTTAGCTGTTCCACCGCACCTTTTGTCGCCACGTAGGCCCCGTAAGTTGGCAATAGCATAGCAGTTGTCGAACTAGAAAAGTTGACAATTCTACCTCCATCTGCCATGCGTTTAGCAGCTTCTTGACAAGCAAAAAACGTGCCTTTGACGTTAATTGCAAAAAGATTATCAAACTCTGCTTCGGTAACTTCCGCTACAGTTTTGGAAAGATTTACTCCTGCATTGTTGACTAAAATATCGATTTGTGAATAGGTTTCGAGAGCGCGATCGAACAAATTGCAAATTTCTGCGGTTTTGCTGACATCCGCTTGCACGGCTAATGCTTTGCCGCCTGCTGCTTCAATCGCTGAGACAACCTCTTTTGCTGCTTCTGCTGCTTTGGCGTAGTTGATGACAACCGATGCGCCTTCTTGAGATAATCGAAGGGCGATCTCGCGTCCAATTCCCCGCGATGAACCAGTCACAATTGCTACTTTTCCTGTTAGTGATGCCATGAGATTTGCTCTCCAATTAGCGTTGATATTCTCTCTATGGTAAAGTAGTGTCGGCTGTTCAAGTAAAATTTATGACCGCAAATTCCGAGTTAACACAGCAGTATTTGTCAGCGGGCGAGAACCTGCAGAAATCGGGAAAATTTGAGGAGGCGATCGCCCAATACCAACAAATATTAGCACTCAAACCGGATGCGGCGGTTGCGTGCAGCAAGATAGCAGAAGTTTATTATACGCAACAGAAATATGTAGAGGCGATCGCATCCTGTTACCAAACACTGCGCCATCAACCCAATTTCGCCCCAGTCTACAAAACCCTAGGCAATATTCTGCAAGCCCAAGGCAAAATAGAAGCGGCGGTGCGCGCCTACTCAAAGGCGATCGAATTCGACCCCAATTTGGTGGCGGCTTATGTTAATTTGGGCAGTATGTTTTACAAACAAGGCTTGCTAGACGAAGCAATAACTTATTACCAAAAGGCGATCGCTATACAGCCAGACTTAGCCGCCGCTTACTGGAACTTAGGCAAAGTATTAGAACAGCAAGGGCGCACCAACGAAGGCTTAATATATCAAGAAAAAGCTTTAAAATTAGAGCCAGAATTAGCCAAGTAGTTGTAGGGTGTGTCGCCTGCGATAACTCCCTAAACCAAGCTCGAAATTCTCACAGCAACGCACCTGTGCTTAGAATTTGAGTGAAAAACAACAACATTTTTTTTGCACACTTATAGCTGTTCTCGGAAAGATGAGGTATTCACCAATTCATTTAACAGTTCCCCAATCCCGCAATCCCCGAATCCTCCAATCCTCTAATCTCAAATCTCAAATCTCAAATCTAAGTTGACTGTAGTTTGGTCCGCATAAATCATAGAAATAAAGTCTTCACTACAAACCGTTTTATCGCAAAAAAACATGAATTTAGAAGCCAAAAATCAAGACCAACAGCACCCGCAATACAAGCGCGATCGAGCCAGTGTCAATACTTTATTAACAGGAGAAGCAACCGACTACAATTTATCGGAATTAGCAAGATTAATCATTCGCTACCGAGGCTTTCCCGGCGCTAGAGATATTCAATCAGACTTAAAAAAAGTCCTGCAACAATGGAATCATACCGAAGAAACTCTTTACGAACAAACCCGTAAAATTCACGCCACAGGTGAAGTTTACAGGAAACAAAAAAGCGACCAAGAAGATTGGGCTTAATAATACCAAAGCTTAGAAGTGAAGTAGCGATCTAAATTAATGAGTAATTTTAGGTCTCGGAGCCGGTGCGCCTCGCAGCATTCCTTCTGTACTCAAGTCTTCATCAATTTCTTCCCAGTGAATGCCATAGCCTCCTCCACATACTTCCCATTTTTCCCTTTGGTGGAGCGTTGCATTAAACAATCTTGGATACCAAATTAAAGGCACGGTAATGATTCGTCCATCCATCAAATCAACACTAATGGTTTCTTCTGTAAAATGAATGTGCTTAACTCTCTCGTCCGCTCGAATCGCCAAAATACCCATACCAAGGTTCCAATAGCGTTTGTTTATTTTCTTGTACTACCGACTCTATTTTACGAAGTTCTTTAGCACTAAAACCAAGGTTATTTCCTAAACTGACTGGCTCCAACCAAAATTTAACCGATGATTTGTCTCTGTCAATATAAACATGAGGTGGTTAATTTGGTTCATGGCTGTAAAAGTAAAGTCGGTAACGGCCTATTCGTAAAATAGTTGGCATAGTTCCAAGCTATACAATATTTCAACGGGAATCTCTGTATTTTTTTATTATTATTCTTCTAGAACACGGGTTTTATATTTCAACTGGTTCCCAGCCAGAGCCAGGGAACCAGTCAACAGTCAACAGTCAACAGTCAACTGTTAACTATTTTTAAACCATCTCCGGCGAAACTTGCATTGCCGGCTGCGGCTGGAACTGGAACAGCGAATAAACCACATTGCGGCGGATATCCGTCATCATGTCCAAAAACAGCTCGTAACCTTCAGTTTTGTACTCGATTAACGGGTCTTTTTGTCCGTAACCGCGCAACCCGACAGACTCGCGCAAAGCATCCATTTGCTGCAAGTGTTCCCGCCACAAAGTATCAATTTGCTGCAAGATAAAGAACCGCTCAGCATCGCGCATCAATTCCGCTCGGATGGCATTAACTTCCGCTTCTTTCATGTCGTAAGCGTTGCGAACTTGTTCGTGGAGGAAAGTTTTAATTTCCTCAACCGACAAATCCTCTAATTGATCGGGAGTCATGTCAGCTAGGAGATAAACAAATTCCTTCACTTTGCTGACAAGTTTTTCGAGTTCCCATTCTTCCGAAGGCAACTCGGGATTGATGTATGCTCCCACGATGTCGTCCATCGTTTGTTCGGCATATTTAATTACCTGTTCCTTCGAGTCCAAACCTTCCAAGACTCGGCGGCGTTCTGCATAGATTGCTCGACGTTGATTGTTCATCACTTCGTCGTATTCAAATACCTGTTTGCGGATGTCGTAGTAGTAGGTTTCGACTTTTTTCTGAGCGCCTTCGAGGGAACGAGTCAGCATTCCAGATTCGATCGGCATATCTTCCTCAACACCGAAAGCCTTCATCAAACCTGCTACCCGTTCGCCGCCGAAAATCCTGAGCAAATTGTCTTCCAAACTCAAGAAAAACCGCGTAGAACCGGGGTCTCCTTGGCGTCCCGCCCGGCCCCGCAACTGATTGTCAATCCGGCGCGATTCGTGGCGTTCGGTACCGATGACGTGGAGGCCTCCCAACTGCACAACTTCATCGTGTTCGCTGCTGGTAAAAGCATCGTACTCGCTGCGAGTTAAATTGTAAGCTTCGCGCAATTTTTGAATTACGATGTCTTTGGTAGGGGCTTTTTCCGAGGCTACAGCCACAATGTCATCGGCTTTCAATTCCGAGAGCGATCGCTCCCCGTACTCCTTCACCGCCAATTCCACCGACGCCTTGAGCAGTTGCTCAGCATCTTTCGATAGCTGCGTGGGGAAAATCTGCGCCGAAGCTTTCCAAGACTTGACCTTTTTGGCAGTTTGACCAAAACCTTGAGCTGCGGGGCGGCCGCCAATACCGGGAACTTGCACCAGCGAAAACCCTTCTTCATCCTCCGGCTGGACGATCCGGGGCATCAAATACTCCCGCAACTTGAGCCGCCCCATGTACTCAGAATTACCGCCCAAAATGATGTCTGTACCGCGTCCGGCCATGTTAGTGGCGATCGTCACAGCGCCTTTGCGTCCGGCTTGAGCGATAATTTCCGACTCCCGTTCCACGTTTTCCGGTTTCGCGTTGAGCAAATTGTGAGGAATCTTGAGTTCTTGGAGCAGCCGCGACAGCAACTCGGATTTTTCTACGCTCGTGGTGCCCACCAGCACCGGGCGACCGATTTCGTGCATTTCAGCACATTCTTGGGCGATCGCCTTCCACTTGCCGGCCTCCGCCTTGTAAACCATATCCGAAAGGTCAGTGCGGCTCGTCACCCGGTTTGTCGGAATCAGCGTCACTTCCAGACTGTAAATCTTCTCAAACTCGGTTTCTTCAGTCTTCGCCGTCCCAGTCATTCCCGACAGCTTCGGATAAAGCAAAAAGAAATTCTGATAGGTAATCGTCGCCAGTGTCTGAGTTTCCGGCTGAATTTCCGCCCGTTCCTTCGCTTCGATCGCCTGGTGCAAACCGTCGCTCCAGCGCCTTCCGGGCATCACCCGGCCGGTAAACTCATCGACAATCACCACTTCGCGATCGGGATTGACAATGTAGTTAATATCCTTAATAAACAATTCCTTCGCCTTAATCGCATTAAAAATGTAATGCGCCCAAGGGTCAGCCGGGTCGTACAAATCCGTAACGCCCAACAACCGCTCAGCTTCCCCAAACCCTTCATCGGTCAACAGCACATTCCGTGCCTTTTCGTCAACCTCGTAATGTTCCTCATTTTCCTTTCTCAGAGCAGCAGCCACCTCAGCCGCCCCGATATATTTCTCGCTGGGGCGTTCCACCTGGCCGGAAATAATCAGAGGCGTCCGTGCTTCATCGATCAGCACCGAGTCAACCTCATCAATCACGCAGAAATTAAAAGGACGCTGGACTACATCTTCCATCACAGTAGCCATATTGTCCCGCAAATAATCAAAACCCACCTCGCTGTTAGTGGCGTAGGTAATATCGCAGTTATAATTTTTCTTGCGTTCAACCTGATCCATGCCCTGCTGGATCAGCCCCACCGTCAATCCCAGAAAGCGGTGCACCTGCCCCATCCATTCCGCGTCCCGCCTTGCGAGATAATCGTTGACGGTGATGATGTGTACGCCTTTACCGTTGAGGGCGTTGAGGTAAGCCGGCAGTGTCGCCACCAGAGTTTTGCCTTCACCGGTTTTCATTTCGGCAATTTGGCCTTTGTGGAGGATGATGCCGCCGAGGAGTTGGACATCAAAGTGGCGCATTCCCAAAACCCGCTGTCCCGCTTCCCGCACCACTGCAAAAGCTTCTGGCAAGATTTCGTCTAGGATTTCTTTCTCTTCGTTGAGAGATTTAGCTTTTGCCAGACGTTCTTGAAACTCGGCAGTTTTCCCTCTGAGGCCGTCGTCTGAGAGGGTACGGAAGTCTTCTTCCAAGATATTGATATCAGCTACCCAAGGCTGAAATTTTCTCAGTTTGCGCGCGTTGGGATCGCCTAACAGATTTTTAAACATGGCAGGAGAGGCAGATTTTTAATAATTTAGCTATTAGCTTTCAGGGTTACGGGCTGTAGTGTTAGCCACAACATATACCTTTCCAGATTGTAGCAGAAGACCGGGCGGTTGAAACCGCGCCTGTACAGACACTCGCGCCCATTGCCAAGGGTTGAATAAGATCGGGCTATTGAGATTATCTGATTGCATTCAGTCCGGTTGGCATGGAGTTTGTTTGTACGGACGCGATTTCAACCGCCGTCTCATCTATGAAGCATTCCCCGAATCCTGGGCTCGCGGTATTTCGTAACTCAGGAAATCATAAGCCATTTTCGTATTCGGAAAAATTGCCTGCGCTTCCTTGAGCAAATCATCCAAGACGATCGCATTTCCCGGAGCGTAACGCGGGCTAAAATGCGTCATAATTAACTGTTTCGCCCCAGCGATCGAAGCCACTTGAGCCGCCATTGTCGAAGTTGAATGGAGGCGATCGAAGGCCATTTGAGCATCTTGATGAGCAAAAGTAGCTTCATGCACCAACAAATCAGCATCCTTCGCTAATTCCACGGCCCCGTCACAAAAAACCGTGTCAGTACAATAAACAAACTTGCGCCCGATTTGATCGGGGCCACAAAAATCAGTACCTTTAAACTGTCGCCCGTCCTCTAACTTTACCGTCTTTCCTTGTTTTAATTGACCGTAAAGCGGCCCCCAAGGAATACCCACAGCCTTGGCTTTTTCTACATCAAAATGTCCCGGACGATCTTTCTCAGTTACTCGATAACCAAAAGCAGTAACTCGGTGCTTCAAAGGGCCGCAGCTAACAATATATTCATCATCTTCATAGATGACTCCCTCGTGAATTTTGTGTACCTTCACCGGGTAAGAAAAATGAGTTTGAGAATACCGAACGCCAGCTTGCAAATATTCTTCAAGTCCCGGAGGCCCGTAAAGATCGATGCGCTTGACATTCCCCGCCAAACCGCAGCTAGCCAGCAAACCCATTAAGCCGAAAATGTGGTCGCCGTGCAGGTGAGTGATGAAAATACGGCTCAGTTGGCTGACTTTGAGCTCGCTGCGGAGAAACTGATGCTGAGTTCCTTCGCCGCAGTCAAACAGCCAGAGTTCCGCTCGCTGAGGCAAACGCAGGGCGATGCTGGAAACGTTGCGCGATCGCGTCGGCACGCCGGAGCTAGTTCCGAGAAATGTAATCTGCAAGAGTCAAATCACCTCAATTAAATCTTAAAAAATATGTTACATATATCCAGAGTGCGGCAAATCCGACCTAAATGAAATAGTCGCAGGCAGGAACCGGGATAAATCGCTGTTGCTGCGAGCATCGAGTCGTTCCAATCTTTTTTGACAGGCGCACAAAGTGCCAAACCCAATTCTAACGTTTTCTTTCTGCCGTTCTCCTTCCTTTTTCGCGAACCAAACCTTCCCCTTAAAAATTCTCAAACTCGTACAGCACAGGAGGAAATTTTTTAAATGCAGCCAGGAGTGTTATTTGCTTCGCTTCTTTCAAGATTAACAAAACGCTACTTTTGGATTTCTCTGTTGTTTTGGCTGGTAATGGTAGCCCCAGCACAGGCGGCGCTGATCTTGCGAGTGGCGGTACAAGACGGCGCAAGTCAGATCAAAGTCGGCAGTTCTACTAAGGCTGCAATCCGCGACGGTAGCGGGCGCAATTTGGGCGAACTGTCTGCCAACAGTTCTGGATCGGCTCAATTTCGATCGGGCAAAGTGGCGATCGGACGCTGGGCCGCCAATCAAATTTGGATCGAGCCGACCGGGAACGGGTATGTTTGGATTGGCGATCGGTGGTATCGCGGACGCACCCTTGTAATTCCCGAAAAAGGATCCCTGACAGCAGTCAACTACGTCGATATCGAACAGTATCTCTACAGCGTTCTGGGTGCCGAAATGAGCGGCAATTGGCCTCTGGAGGCCTTAAAAGCCCAAGCAGTCGCCGCCCGTTCCTACGCAATCCACGAGCGCCTCAAAAGCGAAACCGACCTTTACGATGTGGACGACACTCAGTCTTCGCAGGTTTACAAAGGACTGCAAACAGAATCTTCGGGTACTTATAGCGCAGTCGATGCCACCGCAGGTCAAGTTCTCACCTACAACGGTCAGATTATTTTAGCTGTTTTCCACTCAGCATCTGGCGGACATACCGAAAATGTTGAGGATGTTTGGACGGAACCCCTGCCTTACCTGCGCGGTGTTCCTGACTTTGACCAAGGCGCGCCGGTTTATCAGTGGAAAGAAAATTTTTCCCGCGCTCAAATCAGCAGCAAGATTTCCGGTGTCGGTAACGTCATCTCGATGAAGCCAGAACGCACTACCGCTTACGGCAGCGTTTTGAGGATGAAAGTTGTGGGAGATGGCGGTTCTAGAGTGATGACTGGGGCAGATTTGCGTCGGGTTCTGAGTTTGAGGAGCACGCGGTTTACGGTGATTCCTCAGTATGCAGGCGGGAGCGCCAAGAACAGCGGCCAAGCTCCTACGAGTTTTCAAGTTGCTGGCAAAGGTTTCGGTCACGGTGTTGGCATGAGCCAGTGGGGAGCTTACAATTTGGCCAGGCAGGGATACGGCTACCAGCAGATTTTGTTGCACTATTACCGGGGCGCTGCTTTGGCTAGAATAGCTGTTCAGTAACTGCTGGGAAGAAGGAAGTTTGGCAGCGGGTTTTTTAACGGATTTAATGGGTTTAACGGATGGATTTTGAGGAGCAAAGTCTGAAGGTTGAAGCAAAAAATAGTTATTAACTGGTTCCCAGGCAGAGCCTGGGAACCCATGTAAGCGAGGCTCTGCCTCGTCGTCGGCTGCGAAGATGGAGGCAGAGCCTCCGGGTCTGCATTACCAGGCAGAGCCTGGTAACGAGTAAATGACTAATGACTAATGACTAATGACTAATGACTAATGACTAATGACTAATGACTAATGACTGATGACCAATGACTAACTACATTAAGGATAACTATGCAAAAGTGGGAGTATTTTTTTGTGGATGCAAATATGTATCCTTTTGGCAATAAGCTGATTAGTTTATATGTAAATGGTGAGGAATTGCGAGATTGGAAACAAGGATCGCTGCATCTATTTATCAATCAGTTGGGGGAGGAGGGTTGGGAACTTGTGGCTATGCGCCATGACTCGAAATACGACCAAAATTGTTTGATTTTTAAACGTCCTAAAATTGTCAAAAAAGCCAGGAGTACGAAGCAGTCTTTGGTACAGCAAACTTGACCTAGCTCAATCTAATATTCATCGGATTTTAGATGTTGACTCAAAATTATTAATTAATTTCAAATCGTCAAATAGAAAATCTAAACTCCATCGATTCGCCGCTGCCATTCGGCATCTATTTTTGCTGACTGTTCTAGTTCTTGTTGGGTTAAATCGGTTTCTGTTGTATAAGCTAAATCTTCTCCAGTCAGTAGGTTTTCTGCTGCAAATTCCTGGGCGTAGCTTAATTTTTGCTGCAAGTTGGCATCTGGTTGGTTTAATAACATGGCTCGCTGCTGCCGCTCTTGATTCCGGGTTTCTATCTTGCTATTTTTCCACTGAGTCCAGAAGTACCGAATTAAGGGAATTGTCAAAAATCCGATGCCGTAAATCAGCAGTAGTGGATAAATACCGCTGACGAAACCGATAAATCCACTGGCGATCGCACTTTTAGTTAATAAATTCCCCAAAACTAACGCACCGACAAGATTGACGGCTCCCAACCCTGCCGCGAGCATGAGTTGGCCGGAGCTGGCGTGGCTGAAACGCCACAGCATTTCTCGCAAATAAGCTCCTACTGGTTGAGGATTTTTTTGAACTGCTGTGGTTTGCAATTGCGGAAAATGGTAGACTATTTGTCCTTCGGGACTGACTTCGGGGCGGCCGTCAAAACGCGCGAGAGTCGGTAGCATATATTCTTCGTATTCTCTCGCGTATCCTTGTCCGAGATTGTCGAGATAGGGCGCTATTTGTTCGGCGACTACGGCACCTCGGTTGTTGCGAATGGCGACGGCAATATCGCTCCACTTGCGCTCTTCTAAATTGTAATTTGGATTGCCATCTCCAAATAGAAAGGAGAAAACTGCTTCCAGAAAACTCATCTGGGGTTTTTGGCCGCTTAAGCGCGATTGCTGCTGGTAGTAAGGTTCGTTATGGTTCCAATAAAATATCCAGGGTAACTCGTTCCAGAAGTAGGGAAAAAAGAAGAATCCGCCGCCTCTGTTACCGTCGCTTCCGCCTCCGCCTCCGCCTCCCCCGTTATTGTCGCTGTTCATGCTGGAGAGTAACATCGTGATGGCCGCAAAAATTAAGAGGATGGAAGCTACCAGCACTATGCCAAAAGATACTCGAATTAGGTAAAATAGAATTTTCCAGATTTTTTGCCACCATTCCTGCAACTGCAAGCGAAAGAATTTGTTTCGCAAAATATCTCGAAAGTTGTTGGGAAATAGGTAGGCAATGTCGCCGGATTCTGCTACTTGCAGGTGGCCGCCTGCTTCGGAGGCGAGGGTTAACAGTTCTCGCTGGGCAAAATTAACGTCTAATCCAGCTTTTGCCGCCACGTCTCCAACCGTAACGCGGTAGCCAAGTTGCTCGACGGCTTGCATAATGGTGGGATTCGGAGCCATAGGTTTCTCTCTGTGAAAATTACCCGGTTGTTTATATTATATATTGTGGGAATTCAAACTGGTTTTGAGTCGCTGGTTTATGAATTTTTTTGATGATGCTCTTGACTTTGGGGCGAAATGTTGCTAGGTTTTTGCCCGATCGCCCGTAGAGTGCGGTCAATAGGTTAAAGAAATGTGGTTTTTTTTGTCAATACTGGCAAGAGTTATCTAAAATGGATGAGATTTGCACTCTTTTGCACCTCGCAAGCGCGTGTTTTCAGCTTTGCAGTTGTGTCTCACCAGCGTTTCCAAGCGTCGGCGGCCGGACTGAACCGAAACAGTCGCAAAACTCTTAATAGGAAAACTTTACAGGCTAATATTTTTGATTGGCCGTTAACCAAAGAATCGAATTATGCCCAGAACTCAACGCAACGATAACTTTATTGACAAAAGTTTCACGGTAATGGCCGATATTATCCTGAAGATTATGCCGGCGAAAAAGCAGGCGAAGGAAGCTTTTGCTTACTATCGAGATGGTATGTCGGCTCAAGCTGATGGCGAATATGCTGAAGCGCTGGACAATTATCATGAAGCGCTGAAGCTGGAAGAAGATCCTTACGATCGCAGTTACGTGTTGTACAATATGGGCCTGATCCATACTAGCAACGGCGAACACGAGCAAGCTTTGGAGTATTACAGCGAAGCGCTGGAACTGAATCCGAGAATGCCGCAGGCGCTGAATAATATTGCTGTGATTTACCACTATCAAGGGGAAAAGGAAAAGGAATCTGGCAATGTGGAAGCGGCGGAAGGGTTGTTTGATAAGGCTGCAGATTATTGGAAAGAGGCTATTCGCTTAGCGCCGAATAATTACATTGAGGTGCAAAATTGGCTGAAGACGACAGGCCGATCGCAAATTGATGTGTATTTTTAACTATGATTGGGAATGGGGAATTGGGAATTGGGCATAGTTAGTAGTTATTGGTTAGTAGTTATTGGTTAGTAGTTATGGGTTAGTGGTTATTGGTTAGTAACTTCTTTAATAACAAGCAACAAATAACAAACAACAAACAACAAATAACAAATTCCCAATTCCCAATTCCCAATTCCCAATTCCCAATTCCCAATTCCCAATTCCCAATTCCCAATTCCCAATTCCCAATATATTATGATTGACAGAGAAGAAGTTCGGAAAGTAGCGAATTTAGCCCGATTGGAATTAACGCCGGCAGAAGAAGAGCAGTTTACTGGTCAACTGAACGGTATTTTGGATTATTTTGAGCAGTTGAAAGAACTGGATACGAGTAAGGTAAAACCGACAACGCGGGCGATCGATGTTAGCAATATTATGCGATCGGACGATTTGCAACCTTTTGCTGATGGAGAAAGTATTTTGGCTGGTGCTCCCGATCGCGATGGGGAGTTTTTCAAAGTGCCTAAGATTATGTAGGGTGCGTCTGAGATGTTGCACCATTCTCAACAAGCCTTTTATAAACAGGCCGGACAGCCTGTTTTTGAGAATGGTGCAACATATGATATTGCGTTTAGGAATGTGCTAAATTCTCACTCCAAAAGATGCGGCTAATTCCCGTTCTGGCTGCATACCAACTGTCGGCGGCATCGATCGATTTGCTATCTGTTCGATCAATTGTAATTGCTGCGGCAACATTTTAGCTAAACTGTAGCGTTCTAGAGCGGTTTGACGGGCTTTGACACGAATTTCTGCCATGCGGGTAGGATGGTCTAAAACTTCGTCAATGCGATCGGCTACTTGTTTTGGCGAGAAGTAATCGACGATTAAACCGTTTTCTCCGTCGCGGATAACTTCTCTAACAGGCCCGGTGTCGGAACCGATTACTAAACATCCTGTCGATAAAGATTCAATCATCGACCAAGATAGCACGAAAGGTCTGGTTAAATAAACGTGTACGTCCGATGCTTGAATTACTTTTAAATACAGTCCGTAGGGTAGCGGCCCGACAAAGTGAACTCGCGACATATCTAGTGGCACTTTTTTGAGCATATGGTCTTTGTAAGACTCGCCGTTTGGTAAAGAACGGCCGTAACAAACTCTGTCTGAACCAACAATTACAACGTGACAGTTGGGGCGGCGTTCTTGCACGTAGGCGATCGACTCAATGAACTCTGGAAAGCCCCGATAAGGTTCCATTCCCCGCGATACATAGGTGACAATTTCATCAACGCCAGACAAATCTAAGTTGGGCAAAATTAGTTTAGCGCCTGGATCTGGTTTGAAGTAATCGGTGTCTACGCCGTCGTGGAGTACGGATAATTTTTGCTGCAATTCTGGGGGAAATTGCGATCGCTGCCAGTATGTCGGCGACAAACCCCAATCGCAAGAGTATAAATCGATCAAAATCGGCGCATTTTTGATTCTAATTCTCGCCATGTCGTCAACTGTTAAAGGTTCAGCCGGATCGAAATCTGCGTCGGAACCGATCGAGTGATAAAACCACTCGAAATAACACAAAAGCGGCGTATTTGGGAAAGCTTCTTTGACAAACAGTGTCGGCCCCCAACCGGAATGTCCGCAGATAATATCGGGTACAAAACCGTCTGCTTTAAGTTGTTCTGCCATTCTAAACACGGCTTGTCCGTAGATGACGGCACTTTCTAAAGGGCGGACGTATTGGTGAGTCTGCGGGTTAGGTTCGCGGCTTGGTGTAAATGCTGCTTTGCGAACGCCGGGAATGTTCCATTCGGGACGCTCGTTTTTAGTGCCGAAAACAATCTGATTTTTGGGATCTGCGCCTAAAGCCGTGATTATGTGGCGGTACTGGGCGGGGAAGTTTGGGTGAAGAAATAATGCTTTCATTTGGCAGTTAGCAGTTGGCAGTTGGCAGTTGGCAGTTGGTAGTTGGCAGTTAGCCCGATTGCTTGTCGAATGGTTGGCAGTTGTTAGTAAAAATTCAGTATTTAACTGCGAGTAAAAGCTTTGATTTTACTCTTGGTAGGGGGGTGCTTTGCAGATCCAGACGCAATCTCGCGGTACTGAAGTTGTGTTTTTCAGGATGATTTCATAGTTTAAATGGTTGAGAAATTTTTCCATAATTGTATCAGTCATTATTGAGAATGCAGTGCCATCTCTGCGTCCCAATAAGTTTTTATCCCACTCGCTGGCGAATTTTTCCCAGCCCAATTCGGTGAGAATATTGCCGTGGTGAAAGACGCAAAGGCGATCGCCCCGCAGCAGTTTGGGAATGCGTGTTAGGTAGTTGAATATGTCTACGGGTTCTACGTGTACCATTGTATCGTAACAAAAGCAGACATCGGCTGCACCGGGGGCGATGCCGTCTAATGTTAAACCGTCGAGTTTGACGTAAGAAACGCGATCGTCTCCCAAGCGCGATCGGGCGGCTTGCAGCATTTGACTGGAAATGTCGGCACAAATTAGGCGATCGCAATATTTCAGCAGCAGCGAACCTGTTTTTCCGCCGCCGATACCAATTTCTAAAACCGTATGTTCTTTTTTGATATACGGCGCTATAAATTGCTGTTCGATCAGCGCTTCGTATTCGCTTAAGGAGTTGGCGGCACCTGCGGCTTTACCTATCCATTCGTCGCCAAGATGGGCAAGTTCGGCATTAGTTTTTTGCCACTGTTGGGCGTAACTGTCCCATGCGGTTTCGTAGTCTATTTTAGGCGGTACTATTTCCATTATTTTTTGTTTTTTTTCTCAGAATACACAGACAAAAATCACTTGAGAGTCCTCCCGGCAAATCCATTAATATTTTCTCAATCTCCAGTAATAATTTGACAATAGTTTCACTCTTTGGAGATCCATCAGAAAGTTGACAGTGATCTAACGAAGGGTAAATTTCGTGAAGCAAACCCCCGCCGGCTTGATTCAATACTTCTACATCAAAGTAGAATTTTAAGAAAGGAAGTATTAGCTTTGATCGGACGGCTTCTGAAGGATCTTTCGTAAATATTTTATCAATACTGGGATTTAAAAATATTTCACTTGTTCCCGACCTCAACCGGGAGTCAAAACATCGGTAAATGCGATTGATCAAATCGAGTTGATTTTCATTGTATATATTATAGCAATCTCCGATGTATTCGTTGACAATAAAATATCCATCGGGTTTTAAACATTTCTGAATGGTTGATAAACATCGTTCTATTTCTTTGACGTGATGCAGCGAACCAGAGCAAAAAACGATATCGTACTTTTTGTTTTCGTCAATTATAAATGAATTAAAATCATCTTGATAAAAATTAATATTTACTCCCGCTGCTGCGGCATCTTTCCTGGCAATTTCTAAAGAAGTTTCAGAAAAATCAAAGGCATCAATTTGAGTAGCCAATCCTAATTTAGCCATCAAAATCTCGTGATTTCCCACTCCGCAACCAACAGACAAAAGATTATCAAACCGTTGTTTTTTGAAGAAGCTATTTACTAGCCATGTTAACCAATAACCTTCTGTTTGTCCGCCTGACAACCTATAATTTACAGTTTTTGAGATAATCGGATTGGATAACCAGTAACCCTCCTTTGTAAATCCGGCTGTTGGGTTAGATTGCCAGTATTTTTGAGCTATTAATTTATGGGAATTTTCATTTTGTCTGTTTTCAGAATTTGAGAACATAGTTTTTTTTAACTCTGGTATTAGATTTAAAGTCTATTATGTGTAAAATCAGCTTCTGTAAAAATTTTAGGGGAAGTAAATCGCTATAAAATTGTGGTTGCTAGTTATGGGCCGGCAAATATCTTCCTGCGTCGCACACAACACACAAATCACCCGCAAAAGTGGAAACTCTCTAAAGCTCTCGCCGCCATCGGCGAACCAAACTTGTTAAAATAAGTTTACCACGATTCGCTTTCCTCCAGATTCCCAGCAACCATTTTTCTAAGATTTTCGGATTTTTATGTCTCAAAATACACAAACAAAAATCACTTGATAGTCCTGTCGGCAAATCCATTAAGATTGTCTCAAACTCAAGCAATAACTTGACAATTGTTTCACTCTTGGGGTCTCCATCAGAAAGTTGACAGTGATCTAACAAAGGGTACATTTCGTAAAGCAAACCCCCACCAGCGGGATTTAAAACTTCCATATCAAAGTAGAACTTCAAGAAAGGAAGTATCAGCTTTGACCTGACTGCTTCCGAAGGATCTTTCGCAAATACTTGCTCAATACTAGGACGAGAAAACGTTTCACTTGTTCCCGACCTTAGCGTGTAGTCAAAACATTTGTAAATGCGATCGAGCAAATCTACTTGATTTTCATTGTATATATTATAGCAATCTCCTATGTATTCATTGACAATAAAATATCCATCGGGCTTTAAACATTTTTGAATGGTTGATAAACATCGTTCGAGTTCTTTGACATGATGCAGCGAACCAGAGCAAAAAACTATATCATATTTTTTGTTCTTGTCAATTATAAATGAGTTAAAGTCATCTTGATAAAAATTAATATTTACTCCCGCTGCTGTGGCATCTTTTCTAGCTATTTCTAAAGAAGTTTCGGAAAAATCAAAGGCATCAATTTGAGTAGCAAATCCTAATTTTGCCATCAGAATCTCGTGATTGCCTACTCCGCAACCAATAGACAAAAGATTATCAAACCGTCGCTTTTTGAAGAATTTATTTACTAACCAGCATAGCCAGTAATTTTCTGTTTTTCCACCTGATAGCCGATGATTTACAGCTTTTTCAATAATCGGATTAGATAGCCAGTAACCGTCTTTTGCGATTACGGCTGTTTGGTTAGATTCACAGTAATTTTGAGCTGTAGATTTATCGAGATTTTCATCTTCTGTATTATTAGAGGAATTTGATGGCATATTTTTTACCATTGGATTTTATTAAACGTTTATTCTTTAGCAAAATATGCTTCGCAGAAAATGTCTGCATAAGCTTGAGTCATTTCCTCAAAAGTATTGAGTGAATCCAAGACATATTTAGCATTTCCAGCTAACTGCTGGCGCAAGGATTTATCCTCCAATAAGCTAATCAAAGCTGCCACTAATTCTTCCGGGCGATCCGGTGTATAAAACAAACCGTTAATTCCCGGTTTTACTTGTTCCTTAATCCCAAAAACCGGCGATGTAATAATTGGTAAATCGCAGGCCATCGCCTCCAAAATCACTCTCGGAAAACTTTCTATCCTAGAAGTGCAAACAAAAATATCCGCCGCTTTGTAATATTTTCCTGGTTTCCCTGTTTCTGGAACTACTGTCACCCTTTGCCGCAACTCTTCCGGCAATTCGCCCACCATATCGGCTAATTTACTGCTGTAAATACTCGGGCGATCGCCCACAATGAAACACCTAATTTTATTGTGCCATTTTTCAGGCAAAAGCGAAAGTGCCTTAACTAAATCCTGCTGGCCTTTGCGTTCGCACACTGTCCCCAGCAGCAAAATTACCACATCTTCGGTTGCAACACCTAAGCTTTTTCTAGCAACTTCTAAATTATCCAAATTTTCCAGTTTGCTCAAATCTAAACCGTTGTGAATCACTGTAAAATTGTAGTGGCTGTTGAGAGGTAAATACCTGTCCCGCGTTGCATCCGCCACAAAAATTACTTTGTAAGGAAAGCGAAAACACTCCAAAGCTCTCGCCGCAATCTCTGAACCAAACCTGTTAAAATAAGTTTGCCAAGGTTCGCTTTCGTGAACGTTCCACACCGCCGGAATTCCGATTTCCTGGGCCGCATCAACTACAAAGAAATTTTCTAAAGTATTGGCATAAACCGCATCTACTTTTAAACTTTCAATTTCCTTGCTAAAGCTGTGGATAGCTTCATCGTAAGCATCGCGTTGATAGATGTGTTCGAGGGGATTGTCGCGCACAATGACTTCAATTCCCTGCTGTTCGTAAGCTTGACGCAGCGGCCCGTCTGTCGTGCAAAGTACGATCGGCAAAATCGCACCCTCAGCCGCCAATTTCACCGCAATTTCGTACTGATGCAGCGGCGCGCCCGTAAAATCCAGCGAATTGCTGCACATCAAAACTTTGATAGGATGAATCAGATTCTCTGCTTCTCCTACCAACAAACTAGCATCAGCAAATTGTAACTCTCCCTTGTCCCTTCCATCAGTGACATCCGTTAAATCCGTTAAATCCGCTACAAAATCCGCTGCCAATCCGCCATCCGTTACATCCGTTACATCCCGTACATTGCTCGTTGCCGAACCTTCTTCCTTCATAAAAACCCGTCGGGGTTGAATATGAAAATACTCATCTTCCAAAGACAAATGAGGACTGTAAAAACCATCATTTTTCCTCGCATACTTGCGCCTAAAAGCTGCAACTTCTTGAGGATTGTCAGTAAAACCCCTAGAAGTTCCCTCCTTATGCAACAACTCCGCATCGGGACAGTAAACGCACCGATAACCGCGTTCTAACAATCGGTATCCGTAATCCGCATCATTGTAAGCAACAGCAAAATTCTCCTCATCAAAACCGCCCAATTCTAAAAACAATTGACGCGGAGTAATCGTGCAAGCGGCTGTTACCGCCGAGTAATTTCGCGTTACCATCGCTTGAGAAAGATAGCCTCGATTGTCGCTGTTCATCAGCTTAAAAGCGTGACCAGCTAAACCGTGATGGAGGCCGTGAATTATGCCCGCGTGTTGAATTCTGCCGTCGGGATATAACAGCCTCGCACCGACTGCACCCACAGCAGGAATTTGAGCGTATCCGACCATTTGACTCAGCCATCGCGGGGTAATTACTTCAGTATCGTTGTTCAAAAACAACACGTATTCGCTGTCAACTTGTTCGACAGCGCGGTTGTTAATTGCCGCAAAACTAAACTTTCCTCCAGGATTTTTGATTCGCAAAACTTGACAAGTTAACTGATTTAAATATTCCAGGGTTTTTGGATCGTCGCTTTCGTTGTCAATGACAGCAATTTGATAATTTTTGTATGTTGTAATTTCGAGAGAATCGATACAGGCTTTCAGCAGTTTAACTTGATTTTTAGTAGGAATAATCAAAGTTACTGACGGGCCATCATCAGGGAAATCCTGGGCAAATATGCCCAAATTTTCTTTGATTGCCCAGGCGTGCTGAGCGACAGTTCCCTTAATTTTTCTGCGGTTTAGTGCGTCTTGAATGGCTTGTTGACCTGCGGAAAAACTGGATGGTTTCGCGGCCCCAGATACGGCTGTAGAACCTGGTGCGGTTCGCCAGTGATAAAGCACTAAAGGCAGGTGGGCGACGCGGCGAGAAATTTCGGTTGCTCTCAAGGCAAAATCGTAATCTTGCGAGCCTTCAAAACCGAGCCGCAAGCCGCCTATTTGTTCAAAGATTTCTTTTTTGACGGCGCACAAATGACCGAGATACATATAGGAAAGCAGCAGTTCTGGCGACCATTCTGGTTTGAATTGCGGGGCGAATCTGCGACCTTTGGTGTCGATTTTGTCGTCGTCTGAGTAGAGAAAGTCGGTGGTTGGATGCGCGGCAAAATATAAGGCGACTTCGCCTAATGCGTCGGGAGTTAGTTCGTCGTCGTTGTCTAAAAACAGGATGATGTCGCCGGTGGCGAGGGCGGCGGCGCTGTTGGTGGCGGCGCTGATGTTGCCGTTTTCTGTGCGAAATGTGATGCGGATACGATCGTCCTTTGCGGCCCAATTTTTCAAAGTTTCAGCAACCGTACCGTCGGTACTGCGATCGTCGGCGATGCAGAGTTCCCAGTTTTGATAAACTTGATTGATTACACTGTCGATCGCACTTTCGAGAAAATCTATCTGCGGATTGTAAACTGGCATTACCACCGAGATTTTTGGCAGCGCTTCCCCACAGGATTTTAGCCGATAAATCAGGTAATCGCGCGCGCGATCGTTCCACTGATTCACCTCCAGCCAAGCATCATACCTATCAATCGGTGAAGCAAGCACAAAACCCGCAGGCGGCAGCAAATCTCCCGGCGCAGTAAACTGTTTTTGCTGCTTGTAAATCTTCCCAAACTGACGCATCACCTTCACAATTTCCCAAGGCATCGGCACAATTCTGCCGAGACGCTGTTTTCTCTCCCTCGCCCGCTGCCGGATTGCCTCTACAAAACTCGAAAACTCCTCATATTTATCAGCACTTCGCTGCCAAATATCGTAGCGCCGCACAGTCAATATTTTCGGTGCTTGAAAATACAAAATTTCCCCGTTTTCTAACTCGGCTTGCAGAGAAACGTGCCATTCACCCGGAGGCAAATTGACAAGCGCCTCAAAGCCGCTTTCCGAACTGTTAACCCAGTCAGGAAACACTTCGCCGACATCTTTTCGGCGCAAACCGTAGGCGCATTCTACAGAAGTATCGCCGCACAAAAGACTTAATTTAGCAATTTTGCGATCGTGGTGACAACACCAACCCGCAAACAAAACTTGACCCTGACGCTGTTCCCACACCACCGGTACATCTAACGACGCTTGAATCGTTGAAACTAACAGCGGATAAGCTGCCAAAAAATGCCATTTTCCTCCCTCGTCTTGCGCTTCCAACAACACCTCGTGCCGTCCGGCGGGAGCTTGCAATTCCATTGTAAAACCAGATTTTTTTGCCGACCCAATATTAGAATACCAGCTAGCTATGTCGCTTCTTTCCAGACCGTAAACAGCGGCAAAACTCTTATTTTCAATTCGGGCGCGGACAGCTTTAATATCTTTTTTTGTGTTAAACACCCAACCCTTAATTAGCAGGTAGGAATCGCTAACTTGCCAAGTAGTGGGTTGGTCTAAAGAAAAAACAAATCTTGGGAATAAATCGCGGATTTTGTGCTTAAATTCCCACCATTTTTCTCTAAGTTTCCACCAGTCAGAAGACTTGATTGCAGAAAGTTCAGCCTGGATTTTGGCATTTTCCTGCCGCGATTGTTCCAAATCTTGCTGAGTTTGACTCTGGACTGTTTCCAAGCTCAATAATTCAGCTAATTTTTGATCTAATTTAAATTCTTTTTCTTCAAACTTTACCTGAGTTTTTCCTAATTCTGCTTCTAATTCTAAAATTTTTGTTAAGGCTATTTTAAATTGCGATTCTTGGCCGGCAAGCTGTACCTGAGTTTCCCCTAATTCTGCTTCTAATTCGAGCAGTTTTGCTAAGGCTTCTTGAAATTGAGATTCTTTGCCGTCAAGCTGTACTTGAGTTTCTCCTAATTCTGTTTCTAATTTCAAGACTTTTGTTAAGGCTTCTTGAAATTGCGATTCTTGACCGTCAAGCTGTACCTGAGTGTCTCCTAATTCTGTTTCTAATTCGAGCAGTTTTGCTAGGGCTTCTTGAAATTGAGATTCTTTGCCGTCAAGCTGTACTTGAGTTTCTCCTAACTTCGTTTCCAATTCCAACACTTTTGCTTGAGCTTGTTGAAATTGTTCTTGCCACTGTTTGACTTCTAAATTGCTGGTTTTTTGTTGTTTTTCCAGCAAGCGGATTTTGAGCCAATCTTCAAAAGGCCCGACAGGAGATACTGGAAAATGAATAATTTGGTCATTCGACAATTGAAATTTGCTGCTGAGATTGCCGGCTTTGGTTTCTAAAACTTGATAGAGTTCTAATGCTTCGGGAAAATATTGTTCTATTAAACTCGGTCTATGACTTTTAACAATATCGTTGACTAATAAAGATTCTTCAAAGTTGTCGGCGGCGATCGCACTTAAGTTAACGTTAAATTTTTCGTTGACTCGATCGATAAAAAATTCGGGAGTGTTGCCGATCGGGTAAACGTTGGCCAGCAGACAGCGATCGGGAAAACTTTCAAACAATTCTAAGACTTGTTGGTTGTAGTGCAGCCACATTTTTACTGCCATTTCGGGATGCTGCAGCAAGCTGACATCGGTTCCCCGGCGGTAAAGCGAATCGACTACTTCCCAGGGCGATCGATAAACGCAGATAAAATTAGCTTCGGGGAGCAATTTTAACCAAAAATCCCAAAATAAAGCTGTTCGCGGGTCTTTCCAGCCCCAATGCTTCTGAGTTTGTTGATTTTGGTCGATCGCCCGTTTCGCAATTTCCACATCTGACGCTGCTACCGGAATCGTTTTTTCCAACGTACAGCCGAGTTCATCTATGCCGTGCGATCGTAAAACACTCTTGTGAAACTCCACAAAATCAACATTCTCGAAATGACCTTTCACATTTCCCACCGCCGGCCCAACCAACTTTTTACCAATATCAACCCCGACTTTCTGAAACAAAGAAGCCGTTAAAGACGTACCGGAACGGTGCATTCCAGTAACAATAAAAACCGACGGTTTGCTGTCATTTGTACTCACAATTTATATCCCTCGCCCTAATTCCCACACCAACTTTACTTATTATTCTCGGAAACCTCTGCCTCCAAGCATTTAAGAGTCTCCTAACGCGAGCTTTTCAAGTGCTCGCGCTATCAAAATGCTTTTTTCAAAGCTGGAGATGCCGCCCTATTCTCCCGCTACCCCCAGCAACCGCTTGACTTGAAACCAGGTGCTTCTCAGCTTCCAGAACTTGCTGCTTTCCATTGCCTCAACTCGATTGTGCGATCGGTCTAATTCTTGCTTGACATTAATTAACTGAGATTCTGTTTGTTCTAACTGCATTTGCACAGATACTAACTGACTTTGAGTTTGTTCCAACTGCGCGTGAGCTGACATTAATTGAGCTTGAGTTTCTTGCAACTTTATTTGAGATTCTTCTAATAGTGGTTCAGTAATCATTAACTTACTTTGACTTATCTCCCATGCTATTTTAGCCGCCTCTAGCTGAGTTTCAACCAACTTGAGTTTTTCGTGAGTAGAGCCCAACAAAGACTGCGATTGCCGTTGGCCCACCAGCGATTTCACGCTGCAAATTTCCAGAATCCATTCCCAACCGTAGTTATTGATTGCTTTAACTGTTAACACATCCTCCGGTGTCACAGTGTTTTTCGGTAAATAACAGTTCCAACCAGACTGCAAAATTGCATCTTTTTGAAAATAGTCAGCCACATCCCGGCGATCGTAAAAAGGCTCGCACCTCTGCACCACCTCACCGTTTACCAGCACCTGAACTTCTTCTATTCGACCGCCCAAATTCACATCAGCAGCCCAACCCTCCAGATACAAATTCTGCTTGTTGGTAAAAGCAGCAACATCAATATATCCTCCAGGGTGGTGATAAAAATTTAACTCCGAAAAATCTCTAGTTAACTTATTTGTAACAACATACAAATCCTGAAACCTGCATATGCCTTTTTTGATCCGGTGAACAAAAGCTTTCCCACCGCTAACTTTACCGACAATTTCTCTCACAAACTTTTCAGTTACATAAGTTGTGCCGTATTCCTCCTTATCCAAAGACTGACTTTCGCTTTCGGCACTAAACAAAATACCGTTAGCAGGCATTTCTATGTGAGAAGGCAGCAAACAATCGCCGTGAACGCTAAACATCAAAATCCCGTTTTCGGTCAACAAATTATACAAATTTTGGAGCCAACTCGTAAAAGTTCTTTCCGGGATATGGCTGAAAAAAGAATTAGCCAGAATGCAGTCAAATTTTCGGTCAATTAAATATTTTTCCGGTTTTCCAGTCGAAACAATACCGTTAACGCCCAAGTATTCAGTTTGAAACTTGACCGCGTTAGCATAAATATCAGAAACCCAAATTTGCTCGGGTGGCATTTCCTGAATTAAAAACCGGGTAAATCTACCGTAACCACAGGCAAAATCCAGAAAAGACGGTACATTTTCAAAGCCGCCAAAATGCCAATCTACAACTTGTTGAACCGCATCCCGGATGCGTCGCCCGATCGCATAATAGCGCACCAAAGCTCGCTCGCGATCGTCATCGTCTCCATCGTCTCCATCCTCCTTGACGTTGCTCAAGCTAAACAAATACATTTCATCGTCTTCGCAAATATTTAGTTTAAAATCTTCGGGAAACTTAGCTCGATCTTGAATCAATGCTTGGATTACTTGATTTTTGGACAATTCTAAATTGAGATTGCTCATTATTTTTACAAAGTTTTCACAGAATTATTAGATGACTTCCGTTGACTGTTCTTGCACCAGACAATCAGAATTTACAACAGTTAAACACGGTTCTATCAGCAAGTCAACAATGCCGTTGCCGCAGGACTCAGTACAAGACTGAACTTTGAACATCGCCACATCAACGCAGCGATCCAGATAACTTAAATCCTCATCTACCGTTCCCACCACCCCCGCATTCAAAAAGTAAACCCCCGGATTCAGCAAACATTTAAACTGAAACTTAACTACAATTGTCGTTCCTGCTTCCACATATCTAACTGACTGAGTAGAAGCCTTCAAAGAAGCACCAGCCAACTCAAAACCGCTAATCGTTTTAATCAACATTCCAAACCTAACTTTGGAAGTTGACCGCGAGAAAGTGACAGAGTAAGTGTAAACATAATCTTGACGGCCGAGCAAGTGATTTACCACATTTCCCTGCAGCGTTTCGATGCGCGGGTTAATAATTTCCGCGCCGCGAGACGGATACCGTACCGTATTCGACGGGATCATCCCCGGTTCGTAAAATTCATCATAATGTTCCTTGGGTTGAGAGATATATTGCTCCGGTACAGCCTCCCTTTTGGTACTTTCTAAATTAGGATTATGAAGATTTTCTTGACTTTCTTGCTTTGTCAGTTGGTTCAGAACTCGAATATCTTGCTTCAACCCCAAGACTTTATCTGGATCGGCATAGATCAGCTTTTGATATTTAGAAATTACCACCTTTGGTGTGTGAGCTAGCAGCAATTCTCCGCTATCCATTAAAATCGCCGAAGTACAAAGTTGCACCACAGAACTAGCAGCATGAGAAACAAATAAAATCGTTCCGCCACCTTCCTGAATGCTTTGCAAGCGGGCAAAACACTTGCGCTGGAAAGCTTCGTCGCCTACCGAAAGTGCTTCGTCAACCACTAGAATATCTGGCTCTACGCTAGTCGCAACGGCAAAAGCCAGTCTGACAAACATACCGCTAGAATAGGTTTTGACTGGCTGATCGATGAAATCTCCAATATCAGCAAAAGCAGCAATTTCGTCAAATTTTTCTTCAGTTTCTTTTTGATTGAATCCGAGTATTTGAGCGTTGAAAAACACGTTTTGTCTTCCGGTAAATTCCGGGTTAAACCCGCTTCCGAGTTCCAACAAAGCGGAGATTCGCCCTTCTACTCGGACGCTTCCTGCGGTGGGTGTCAGCGTCCCCACAATGATTTGCAAAAGCGTGCTTTTTCCCGACCCGTTGCGACCGACTACTCCTAGGGTTTGTCCGCGAGCAATTTCCAGATTGATGTCGTGGAGAGCCCAAAATTCATCAGCAAGTTTTTTATTGGGATAAATAATTTCTTTTAAGCGGTCTCCAGGACGATCGTACCGCTTAAAGCATTTGGAAACATTTTTTAGTGAAATTACATTTTCTGTCATCCGATTTTAGATTTTAGATTTTAGATTTTAGATTTTAGATTTTAGATTGATATTATGTCCGCTAGAACAAAAAATAGGTTTGCTCGTTGGGAATGGGAGTCCTTTGATTTTTTATGCGGACTAAAGTCCTCACTACGAACCTCGATCGCGATTTTTGATAGTAGATTGCATTTAAATGTAAAACATATTACAGCACGTCAGCAAAAGCGGGACGCAAATGCCGGTAAACCGCTAAACCTCCACAAAATATAGCAGCAGAGATTAGGGTGGCGACACCCCATTCGCCCCAGTGTTTGACTTCTCCCAACAGGATGAGGTCTCGGTAAACCTCGGAGATGGTGGCCATTGGATTCAACCAAAATATCCAGGCTCGCCACTGTTGGGGGATGATTGATGCTGGATAGACGATCGGCGTCAAATAAAACCAAAAATTTAGAATAACACCTAATGTCTGAGGAATGTCTCGCAAAAACACGGTTAAGCCCGCTGTCAAATATCCCAAGCCGGCTGTGAGCAACAATTGAGGCACCCAAACCAGTGGCAGCAAGCATAAAGTAGCGTTGAGCTTTTGCGAGGATACTGCTACGATCAGAATCAAGGCTGCTAAACCGAGAGAACTTTCAATAAAAGCTGTAAAAATCGGCACGAGGGGCAGCAAACCGAGGGGAAATACTACTTTTTTGACTAAATTTGGCTGCCCTACTACGGATACTCCCGATTTAATCAAACCGCTGGTGAAAGCACTCCAAGGTAACAAACCTGCAAATAGCCAGACTCCAAATGTGATGTCGCTGTTTTCCGGGAAGCCTGCAAGTTTGAGTTTTACCTTGAGGACGATCGAGAATACGTAGGTGTAAATCACCAATTGCGATAGCTGATTCAGCAGCGGCCACAAATTGCCCAGAATCGAGCCTTTGTATTGAGCTTCCAAGTCCCGACGCACCAATGTAGCCAGCAGACTCAGCTTTGCCCTGCGCTGGCTGTTTGTCGGTCGCCGGCCGCGGCCCTTTCGGGCTTTTTGGACAACTCCTTTCACCGATCTGTGCAATTTTTTCGCCCTCGTTGACTACCTTCACACCTAAATCAACTCCAGCTACAATTGTGCAGCTTTTGCTAAACCGCAATTATTCCACAGCCGGGCCGCTTTGATCAAGGATCTGTCTCCCCGGCTTAGACTTCTGGCTTTTGGCTTCTGGCTTTTGGCTTAGGAGGTTATTTTAGCCGATCGCCTCCCCAACTGCCGAACCGATCGCGACTCTTTGCTCGTCGTCGTAGCCCCAGCGTTGGAAAAACTCCTCATACTCACCTTCTTTAGTTTGTAAACTTTCTAGCATTTGCGACGCTACAGCTTGACAGGCTGGCATTTGCAGGATTTGAATTAAATTGCGCGATCGCTCCTGCACTCTAGCAGAACCCGCCGCCATTTCCTCCTTTTGAAGGCGCGAATGATGCAACACCATTGCCGCCGACATCGCCACATTTTTCACCAGCAGTTCTGCTACGATCTCAGGAGCCGATCGCAGCGCCTTGATAACTCCTGGTGACGGCCGGTCTGCCGCCTGTCGGTCGTCCGTCAGATAGGTGACAAAAAAACCCCTAGCACCGTTGGGAGTTTTCACTAGAGATTTAACAGCTTGCTCGATATCTCCCTCTAAAAGTCGATCGCTCTGAATCAGCGACAGTAAAGATTGAGTCAGCGCGATCGCCTCCTCAAAAGTTATACTTTTCGATGCTAATAAAGAAGATGGAACACTCATAACGACCTCAATAATTTTCACGATTCTGCTAATAATTGTAAACAATTTTCGCTGTCCGAGCGCAAATAAATATGGCTATAATCTCCTCCAAACAACAACCCCCAGACCAAAATCTACCTGAAGACATAGCCCCTGCTCCCCGAAAAAGAGCAGCTAAACCCCAGACGGAATCGCTGCTAGAATCGCAAGAATTACCAGACGAAATCAACAACAAACAAGAAGATAAAATCCGCCCCCAGCGGTTAGCCGAATACATCGGACAAAAAGACTTGAGAGAAGTTTTGGCGATCGCAATTGCAGCAGCCAAATCGCGGGGCGAACCGATGGATCACCTGTTACTGTACGGGCCGCCAGGGTTGGGAAAAACCACAATGTCGCTAATTCTAGCAGCAGAAATGGAAGTTGAATGCAAAATCACCACCGCCCCAGCCCTAGAAAAACCGCGAGATATTGTCGGATTGCTCGTCAACCTCAAAGCAGGCGACGTGCTGTTTATCGACGAAATTCACCGCTTATCTAAAGTTACCGAAGAAATCCTCTATCCAGCGATGGAAGACTGCCGTTTAGATATTACGATCGGTCAAGGAAAAAGCGCCAAAATCCGCAGCATTCCCCTGAAACCCTTTACCTTAGTAGGAGCAACCACCAAAGTCGGATCGCTGACATCTCCGTTGCGCGATCGCTTCGGCTTAATCCAAAGATTGCGCTACTACGAAATAGACGAACTTAGTCTAATTGTCCAAAGAACCGCCCAAGTTCTCGACACTAAAATCACCCCAGAAGGAGCCGAAGAAATTGCCCGCCGAGCTCGCGGAACCCCCCGGATTGCTAACCGTTTGCTGCGCCGAGTTAGAGACTACAGCGAAGTCAAAAATTTAAAGCCAATCAATGCCGAAGTTGCATCCATCGCCCTAGAATTGTTCAACGTCGATCCCCTAGGCTTGGATTGGACTGATCGGTCACTTTTGACAGCAATGATCGAAAACTTTAACGGCGGCCCGGTTGGTTTAGAAACCCTCGCCGCTTCCACCGGAGAAGACACTCAAACAATTGAGGATGTCTACGAACCGTACTTAATGCAAATCGGATTTTTGCAGCGAACAAGTAGGGGTAGAATTGCCACAGCAGCCGCTTGGAAACACTTAGGTTTTGTCTCACCTAAACTATTGTAGGCTGTGTTAGATTTGGTCAGCAAAAGAAACCTCAAAATTCAACTATCTGCTAGGCTCAAAAAGTGATATTACAGGGAGAAAGGATTTCACCAGCTTTGATATGGCTCAATAAATCTACAATAAAAATGCAGTACAGCTTACATTTTTCCCCAAAAATACAACTGTCGGAAAGCTCCTAACCCCTATCCAATCCCCAGGGGGAACGCATCTTATTGAACACTGTTCATCAGTGGTGAGTATATTTTGAGATGAATTCACCATTCTTAGAAGCTACAGACACGCTTTGTAATGAACTGTTAGATAAAATAGGAACTGATTAATCGTGATTTTGACTTAAGGCGAATTTTGAGACAATAAAAATATTATAACCACTGTTTACAAGTTGTATAATAGACCTCTTGCAAAAGTCAAATTTACCCCCCTTAGTCCCCCCTTATTAAGGGGAGAAACAAGAATAATCTTGCTCCCTCCCCTTGATAAGGGGAGGGTTGGGGTGGGGTGCTTTGGATTTTTGCAAGAGTTCTAATAGTTATTAATGAGTTATTCGTAAGAATTTAGTTAACTGCAACAGCGAGAATCTTAGTCAAATAATCATCATCCCACCCGGCTCGAAGTCGCTGATTTCTGGCTCCGGTATTTGAGGTTTTTTATTGATTCAAAAGATTAAGCGAGATATGTCTAATTATAGCAAAATTTTGCGGAGCATTATCTTTTCTAATTCGACAATCATCTTCACGAAAACCCACATCTAATACCCAATGTAAAGAATTCTCCATTTTCCAATGGCTGCGGACTGATTCACCAAGTTTTTGAGCATCATTTGGTAAACTACTAATATAATATTGAATCCAACTCAAAAAACATTTTTGAAATTGCTCAGGTTTGAGACGAAAAAATACTCTCGCAATTGTGTCATGGGTCGGGATACTATTCGGCAATTTTCAAATTGTCTTTAACTATTCGTATTTAGAATAACCCGTAACTTTCGATATCCACCCATGTATCAGCACCGCAAATCACTGCACAAATTGAGATGGTGATAATATCAATTAATTGATGATGTTTCGTTCGCTAAATTCGCTTGATCTTCTAAGTCGGAAAAATGGTCGGCAATGGTGGTTTGAGTTTGATAATGGTAAACTCTAATTAAATAATTTTTGGACACTCAATAATTCTGCTCCAATATACCACATTCTCTTAACATAAAATTTAGATGCGTTCGCCCTGGGGTTTATTGTATTCCTATTAACATTTTAAACTATCAAATTATTTATAAACCCGATTTCTTTACAGCAAAGAAATCGGGTTTTTTATAGTATGATTAACTGCTTGGGCTGCCCAATCGAGCCGGGGCTGGAGGAAAAATCCTTGGGGTTCAACAGTTGCGGCAAAGAAACCGGATTTTTTGTACGGGAGTGAAAATCCTTGGGGTCTCAACAGTTACGGCAAAGAAGCCCGGTTTCTTGTACAATGACTGAGGCCTTGGGCTATCCGGTGACTGAAAAACTGGGTTTCTTGATGACAAAGAAACCGACTTTCTTGTACAATGATCGACGAGAAACCCCGTTGCTGGAGGTGAAAATCAACAAACCTCTGGGAAATCTCTGCCTCTGTGGTTCATTAAAGGTAACAAATCATGGCTTATTTTTGGTTTAAATCGTTTCATTTTATTGGCATTGTCGTTTGGTTTGCTGGCTTATTTTATTTAGTAAGATTATTCGTCTATCACGCGGAAGCTGAAGAGAAACCAGAACCGGCAAAAACAATTCTTAAAGAACAATATCAAATTATGGAGAAACGTCTTTATAATTTGATTACTACGCCCGGAATGTTTGTGACTGTCCTGATGGCGATCGGGTTGATTTCAACAGAACCAGATGTATTAAAAGACACTTGGTTGCACATTAAGTTAACATTAGTTACTTTGTTAATAGGTTATCATTTCTATTGCGGTTGGCTGCTGAAGAAATTAGCAAAGAATGAATGTCAGTGGACTGGTCAACAATTTAGGGCATTAAATGAAGTGCCAACGGTTTTGTTGGCAATGATAGTATTGCTAGCAGTATTTAAGCAAAGTTTACCAGTTTCTTCAACTATTGCTACGATTATTGCCATGATTGTATTAATGGTAGTGACCATTAATTTTTATGCCAAGAAGCGCCTCAACGACCAACGCAAAAATCTCCCATCGATCCCCCAACAAGAAGGCTAGCTAAGTCAAACTTATTCCCCATTTCCTCATAGGAAATGGGGTGAGTGGGTGCTTTAAAACTATCACAACAGAACGCCCCGCATTACTAACCGTTTGCTCCGGCGAGTTAGAGACTGCAGCGAAGTCAAAAATTTAAAGCCAATCAATAGTGCGAGCTGTCGCGAACTCGCGAGTGTTGGATAGAGCCCGAGTTTGCGACAGTTCGCACGCTCAAAATCAAAACTGAGATGCTCCCGTTGAAAAATGTGAAAAGTCAGCTACAGTAAACTAAAGCCAATAACTCGATATAGCCTTTCTCAAAAAAGTGAGGTATGCCCTATGCCCTATGCCCTATGCCCTATCCCGGATAGTACCTTATCTTTCTGAGAAAGGCTATATATATATATATGTCTGTCATCAATCATCAACTATCCGAAATTAGCCGCAATTCCCGCAACATTTTTTCTCGCTCGCTCGCAATTCTCATAGCAGTTTCCCAAGTAAAAGTAAAAGACTGAAAAGAATCAGAATCAATCCGATCTTCATCCAAATCCAAAATCACCTGCTTAAAAATATCAAATAACTGCTCTTGCAATAAATCAATTTCATTCACTGTTTTCGCTAGACGAATTTGTTGGATCAAACTTAAAATATCCAGATTAAATTTATCAGCCCGATTTTTTGGTTTCTGCAAAAAGCGCGATCGCAACTGCCAAAGCCAAGAAGCCAAAAGAGTGCCGAGCGACAAAAACAAACCGATAGCATCAGAATTAGCAGCAACAAAATCTGGTTTTTCGCGATCGTAATAAGCCTGAGCGCCCTCATGCACGGGCCAAGCCAAACTCCCGTTTTCTCCCGGCTGATTAATCATTGCCGCCAGGGAATCAGCCGCCACCAAATTGCGGCGGTACTCAAACAAAATGCGCGTAATTTCCCGCACGACTTCAGGATCGACATCCTCCCGGGCCAACAGAGTAGCGTGCACTCCTACAGTCCCCAAATCTGCATCGGGAACAGCCGGAGCGGCCTTGTAAGTACCCTTCGGAATAATATCGGCTTCCAAATAAGGCAACTTAATTTTCATGGCAGATCCTTGGTCGATCTGCACCAATTTACCCTGCGTATTTTTTAGCAAATCGCTAACCAAATCGCTCCCAGGAGGCAGTACCCCAAAAATAGCATCAACCTCCCCCTTACTAAATAATTTAGTAGCCTCTGTCCAATTAGTTGCAGTATAAATAAAATCTGTTTCTTGCAAGCCATAATGCTCGCTCATCAAGAAAAAAAAACTGTAAGAACCACTTTTTTTGTCCATCAGGGAAATATGTTTTCCTTTCAGATCGCCAACAGTCTGAATGCCAGATTTTTCAGAAACAATTAAGTGAAAAACTTCCTTAAATAGCGAAGCAATTACCCTCGCCGAAGGTACAGCCTCTGTATTGTTCTGTACGATCGCTAACTGAGCCTCATTCGCCTCAAGTTTGTTCATATTTTCTTGGGCACCTTGAGTTTCAATAACTTGAATGTGGATGCGCGGATTTTGTTGACTAACCAACTCAGCAATTGCCTGCCCGAAAGGGTAATAATTACCTGCTTTTATACCAGTCGCTAACGTTAATTCATAGATTTGGTCTTTGTCTCGGTGAAGCTTCCAGCCGAAAGACCCAATCAGGATAAAGCTTAGTAGAGCCAAGGTCAGCACAAATTTATTTTGCATTGATGTTGAGACTCGATCGATAATGGCAAAATTAAAAGTATTGTAGTTTAAAATATAATCCCAATTTCCCATCATCAATTCTAAATTCCCCATGTTACTATCCCTCAGAATAGAAAACTTTGCCCTAATTGACCGCCTGGATCTAGACTTTGGCCCGAGTTTGAACGTATTTACAGGGGAAACCGGCGCAGGAAAATCGATTATCCTAGATGCGATCGATGCAGTTTTGGGCGGGAAAGTCGATCGCCGATCGATTCGCACCGGAGCAACACGGGCAATATTGGAGGCTACCTTTGAATTGGACTCATCCTCCGCAAAATGGCTGGGCGAACAAGAAATCGAACCCATAGATGGAAATTTAGCCGTTTGCAGCCGGGAAATTAACGCCACGAGCGGTGCTCTGCGTACCAGATCGCGTTTGAACGGAATTCTCGTCAACCGCCAGTTAATGGAGCAACTGCGCGATCGGCTCGTCGAAATTACCGCCCAAGGCCAAACCGTCCACCTCGGACAAGAAACCCTCCAACGAGAATGGCTAGACTTGTACGGCGGCAAAAAACTCACTGAAGCTCGATCGACAATCACCAAAGCCTGGATCGAAGCCAGCACCGCCAAAACAGCCCTCAAGCACAGGCGTCAGTCAGAACAGCAGCGCCTGCAAAGACTCGATTTATTGCAATACCAAGTCCGAGAACTCAGCGAAGCCAACATCGAAGACAGCGAGGAACTCGCACACTTAGAACAAGAATCAATCCGCCTCGGGCACATCGTCGAATTGCAGCAGCAAAGTTACAAAGTTCACCAAGCCCTTTACCAAAACGACGGCGACACCGCCTCAGCCGCCGATTTGTTGAGCAAAGCCGAAGTAATTTTAAGCGACATGGCCGTTTACGATGTGCAGTTGCAACCAATCCTAGAAATGGTCAGCGATGCTTTAGCTCAAGCCACAGAAGCCAGCAGGCAAATTAGCAGCTACGGCGAACAATTAGAAGCAGATCCCGAAAGACTCGAAGAAGTAGAAGACAGAATTCGCGAACTCAAACAAATTTGCCGCAAATACGGGCCGCTCAAAGAAGCGATCGCCTACTACCAAGGCATCCAAAACGAACTAAACGAACTTTTAGAAGGAGGCGAGTCAATGGAAGCCTTAGAACTCGCATATCAGACCGCTTTAGACCAATTAAAAGAGGCTTGCAGCCACCTGACAATCCTGCGGTGCGAAGCAGCTCTCAAGCTTGAAACGCATCTTGTCGCGGAACTTAAGCCCTTAGCAATGGAAAAAGTACAATTTCAAGTCGCAATCTCGCGTTGTAGCCCAACCTCCACCGGTGCAGACCAAATCGCCTTTTGTTTCAGCCCCAATCCGGGAGAACCGCTACAACCGTTAGGGGCGATCGCCTCCGGCGGAGAAATGAGCCGCTTTCTACTCGCCATCAAAGCCTGTTTTTCCCAAATCGAAAGCGCCGGAACCCTAATTTTTGATGAAATCGACGCCGGAGTTTCCGGGAGAGTCGCCGGCGCGATCGCCAAAAAACTCCACCAACTCTCCGACAAACACCAAGTTTTGTGCGTCACCCACCAGCCGCTGATCGCCGCGATGGCCGATTGTCATTTTCGCGTCAACAAAATGACGATCGCAGCAGAACAAAATATCGACGAAGCAGCCAACTCCAACTCCCAACCGGGCGAACGTACTGTAGTCAGAGTTGTGGGCCTCAACAGCCAGCAGCGCCGCGAAGAACTCGCCCAACTCGCCAGCGGTCGATCGGCCACAGAAGCCATCGCCTTCGCCGAATCCCTACTTGTCGAAGCCGCCGGATTGCGCCAAATTCAGTCCGCCAAACCCTGAAAGCACACTTGAGCCGATCGGGGGGTCAAAATGCGGAGTTTTTTTCATACCGGAGGTTACACTAAAAATGGCAACCGCAAATTTTACAAGAAAAAGCTGAAAGCCGCGCGACTTTGTTCCCGGATCAAAGCTTCTAGCAGCAAAATTGACAGAAATTTTAGTTAAAAACCACAATTGTGTAGAGAAGGGCACACATCACTAGCAACTGCTGGTGTCACAATTGCGGCTATTCCCGCAATGTCCTCCCTCTTTCAGCAATCCCTCGCGCGGAGGGCCTTGATGTTGCAGCAGGCGATCGGATTTGCGATCGGCTGACACAACCTACTTAAACCAGGCACGCACAGTGTCAAAATCACTTAATAAATCATTTAAACAAAATTCGCGTTCTCTCAAACAAAGTAAAGTAATGCCACAGTCTCTTTACCGTCCTACCCGCAGTCCACCAGGAAAGCTCACTCAACTTCTCTTGCTCTGTGCTCGCACTTCTGTAAACTGGGAAATAGTTTTACGCATACTTGAGTATTGCGCCACCCGTAAGATCCAATCCAGAAACGGATACCTTGCCCCCGCAAGGCCCTCGTGGAGAATTCGCAATTTTAGACTTTTGTTAAACCTCTGATGATTCATCTGCTGCAAGTAAATCTAAAATCTAAAACTTGTACACTCGCGAAGCCGAAGTACCTAAAACTTGTACGATCGCGAAGTCGAAAAATCTAAAATCTACCCGTGACTCAATCCAGAACCAGATACCCTGCCCCCGCAAGGCATTCGTGGAGAGATCGCAATTTTAGACTTTTGTTCGAGTTCTAGTGATTCACCTGCTGCAAGTAAATCTAAAATCTAAAATCTAAAATCTAAAATCGACTTACCCACTAATAAAGTTGCCCGCTATTCTAGCTTAAAGACTAACCCTTACACTTAAGCTTCTCTGTAAAGGTCTATGAATCCTTCTGCATCTTCCACCAATTATTCTTCTGGCGACGTGATAGATGTCGCTGTTGTCGGCGGTGACAATCACCATCAGGAACGCTATTCTTCTCCTCCCTCTTCTCCTCCCCCTTCTCCTCCCCCTTCCCCTCCTGCGGCATCTCCCTCTAGCAGTGCATTGATCGCGACCCAGGCCAATTTTTCCGACATTCTCGCGCCCCTAAATAAAGATAGTTTCAAATTAGTAGTTAAGGAAGCAGAAGACAAACTTAAGGTTGTCAATCAAACCTTGGGAATGCTCGACAATCTCCTTGAGAGCGAGGGATTTGATGCCATACTCAACGAGATGTTGCAGTCGATTACCCGAAAAACAGGGGAATTGCTGAATGCCGATCGCACCACGATATTTTTATTAGACGACGAAAAAAATGAACTCTGGGCGATCATCGCTAAAGACGAAAATGGCCAAAACCTAGAAATCAGAGTTCCCGCCCACGTCGGTATTGCCGGAGAAGTAGCCACAGACAGAAAAGTGGTTAACATTCCTTACGATTTTTATAATGACGAACGATCGGCTAACGCCAAAAAAACTGATGAAAAAACGGGCTACCGCACTTATACAATGCTGGCAATGCCCCTGATCAATGAAGTAACAAATGAGTTAGTAGCAGTCGTTCAACTGATTAATAAACTCAAACCGAACCACGAAAATTACCATACTTTTGACGAACAAATCGACAGGACAGGATTTACAGAAGAAGACGAACAAGTTTTTAAAGAATTTGCTCCCTCAATTCGCCTAATCCTAGAATCTTCTAAATCTTTCTACGCAGCAACTCAAAGACAGCGGGCGGCCACGGCGCTGATGAAAGCCGTAAACGCTCTTTCTAAGAGCAGTCTAGACTTAGAAGATACCCTAAAAAGGGTGATGGATCAGGCTCAAGAACTCATGAATGCCGATCGCAGCACCCTCTGGCTGATCGACGAAGACAAAGACGAACTGTGGACAAAAATCCCGATCGCCGGCAACCTGAAAGAAATTCGCATACCCAGAACCGCCGGTTTTGCAGGCCAAGTCGCCCAATCCAGCCAACCCCTGCTGATTCCCTTTGACGTGTACGACGATCCCCGCGCCGCCACCTCCAAAGAAGTCGATCAAAAATCCGGCTACCGCACTTGCAGTATGCTGTGTATGCCAGTATTTAACTCCGACAAAAAATTGATTGGAGTTACGCAGTTAGTCAACAAAAAACGACAAGGAGAATTCCCTCCCTACAACCCGACAGATTGGCCGCACGCCCCCGAACAGTGGAAAGCGAGTTTCAATCGCAACGACATGGAATTTATGCAGTCGTTTAACATCCAAGCCGGAGTCGCCCTGCAAAACGCCAAACTGTTTGCCGAAGTCAAACAGCAAGAACAAAGACAAAAAGATATGTTAAACGCCCTGACTAACGGCGTGATATCTACAGATAAAAAAGGCAATATAGTAGCGACCAATCCTAGTGCCAAAAAATTACTCGGCGTCAGCGATGCTGCGTTAGCCGAAGGCAAATCTTTGCGCGAGTTAATTAAGTTAGAAAAAGGCGATTTTCCCAAGTGGTTCGATGCGTCTTTGATGCCAGAAGACGAAAAAGATCGCCAGCAGTATTACCCGGATCAAATTTTGCTCTCCTTTGAAGGAGAATCGCAGAGTATCAATCTCTCGATTAATTCAATGACCGACGCTACCGACCCCAACAAGGTCAACGGCGCGTTAGTCGTCATGGAAGATATTAGCAGCGCCAAACAAGTCAAAAACTTGATGTACCGTTACATGACTCCAGAAGTAGCCGAAGCGCTGTTAGCTTCAGGGGATACAGGATTGGGCGGCAAGCGCAAAAAGGTTTCAGTGCTGTTCTCAGACATTCGCAGCTATACCACACTTACGGAAAAATTGCAAGCCGAAGAAGTGGTAGTCATGCTCAACAAATATTTTGAAGTGATGGTAGATGTCGTATTCGAGTACGGAGGCACTCTCGACAAATACATCGGCGACGCTCTGATGGCAGTTTTCGGCTCTCCAGCGCCCCTGGAGGATCATGCTTGGTGCGCGATGCAAACCGCCGTGAAAATGCGGGCAAAACTCGACGAGTTCAATGCCGATCGCACGGCACACGGTGAATTGCCCATCAGTATCGGTATGGGCGTGCATTCCGACGAAGTTGTCAGCGGCAACATTGGCAGTAGCAAACGCATGGAATTGACTTCGATCGGAGACGGCGTAAACCTCGCCTCTCGCTTAGAAGGTGCAAGCAAGCAGTACGGCACCGACTTGATTATCAGCGACAATACTTACAAAGATTATAAAGATCGGCTCTACGTGCGAGAACTCGACTTTATTACAGTCAAAGGCAAAAGCGAACCCGTCATCGTTTACGAACTTGTCGGCATCCGCGAAGGATGCTCCCCCGTTGGCAAACCCCTGACAGAAAAACAGGAAAAAATTGTAGAACACTACAACAATGCCCGCGAATATTACAAGATACCAGTCACTCAAATACTCTCCGAGAATGAAGTTAAAAACATCTTAGATAATGTGGGGGAAATGCCGGAAGCAGAAATTAAACAACTGTCCTACAATGTCGAGCAACAGTTGGAACACGAACTAAAACAACTGTTATATCAAGTCAAGAAACTGTCAGATTACGACCTCAAAAATCTGTCGGAAGCCGACAAACTTATCGTGCTGTTGCAGCCAGAAATTGAACTGCTGAAATTGGAGGGACTCAAAAATCTGTCGGAAGACGAAGCAAGAATGCTGATCCAAGCAAAAATCAAGCCGCTTTCAGTAGAGGAGATTCAATCCTTGCAAGAGGGTGAAGTCAAAAAAGTGTTGGAAGCAGACATCTTAGAACCGTCAAATCCTCAAATTAAGAGGCTCAAACCCGCACAAATCAGGCAACTATTGCAGGCGAAAATTAAAAGTCGAGCCTCTGCAACAGTTGCAGAAATGTTAGATGAGGAATTTCCAAATCTCGGACTCGATCAAGTGAAAAAACTGTTGAGCGAGTTTAAGAAAGCCTTGGAACCAAAAGCCAAGCAAGCTTTTAGAGACGCGGAACGCGAATTTAACCTCGTTCTGGAAGTTGACCCCAAAAACAAGGCAGCTAAATTGCACGTCGATCGCTGTAAATTATTTCAGCACAGGTTTTCGGACGTACTAAACTGGGACGGGGTGTGGAATCTCACAGAAAAATAGCAGCGGCGCTTGGGCTGGGATAGGGGGCGATCGCGATCGGGGGTACGCCCGCCCTTCCATCCCACCAGTTAACCTGAATATCGTGTTAGAGCAATTTTAAATAAGCTCCAACGGGTATTATTGTTAAATAAGCCGACTTCAACTCGCTTGCCTCGATGCAGCCAGATGCCCGCGTTTGGCGCTACCTGCTGCAACAAACAAAGCTCTTCTACCGTAGGAAGAGCTTAAAAAATAGTTAGGACTTGCGCCAGCATTGCCCAGTTTCTGAGAAAAATTTGGGCCAAAGGCGACAAAATATCCGTTCAGCAACCGGGTTTTTGACTGGGCGCCCGAAAGTCTTAATAGCGTTGGCAGATCCTAAAATCAACTTGCTTTCATCAATAAATCAACGTTCTAGTCTTAGATATAGAAAACTACTAGCATTAGTTATGGATAATTGGAATTCGCAATCGGGAGATATTGAGTCGGTAGAGCAGATTTACCAACTATTGCTAGAGATTGCTCGCAGCTCACTGTCAGATATCCCCAGAATCCCCGAAAACATTACTCTAAAGTCTCTTCCCCTGCTCCAACAATTACAAAGCATTCAGCAAAGACCCCAGGAACAAGCATTTAAATCTGATTATTTTTCAGTAAACGACCTCGAATGGGTGGCTCAAGTCCGCCAACTGCTCGAAGAACTGATCGGCGAGTCTTTGTCGGAACGACCCAAAATGCCGGAAAACATGGCGGGTAGAGCTTTGAGTCTGGCAGATAAGGCACAAGGTATCAAAGAAACAATTGAAGAAAAGGCAGCCTGCGGCCCCACAGAGGAAGATGAGAGTTCCTTGGAGCCTCCAGACGCGCTGCTGAATCTCTTGCACCAGAGTTTAAAAACTCAGCGCGCCAAAAGCTACAAACCCGATGCTCCCGAATGGCAGCAAGTCTTGAGCCTGCTAGATGTAGTGAAGTCAATTTACAAGCAAATTCAAAGTTAAATTCAAGCTTAACTCAGGCCGGTTTTTATGGTGCGCGATCGCTAGCTATTAAAGGCGGTTGCTCTTTGAGAGAAATTTTTTTGCTGTAGCCCGAACATTTCAGATTATTGCCTTTTTGTCAACTAAACTAGGTTTAATCGGTTAAGCGGCAGCAGAGCATGAGCGGAAAAAACATCGGCGATTTGTCAGGAGAAATATTAGCCGATCGCTACAAGTGCGATCGGCGGCTCGGCAAGCAAGCAGGACGGCAAACCTTACTCGCCCGCGACTTAAAAACCCAACAGCAAGTAGTAGTCAAACTCCTCTCATTCAGCAGCGACTTTAACTGGGAAGACTTAAAACTGTTCCAGCGAGAAGTCGAAACCTTAAAATCCCTATCCCATCCCGCAATTCCCCAATATCTAGATTCCTTTGAAATCGACACTCCCAGCCGCAAAGGATTCGCCCTAGTTCAGACTTACATCGAAGCCAAATCCCTACAAGAATATCTTTCAGACGGCCGCACCTTCAGCGAAAGCGAAGTCAAACAATTAGCCACAGCATTACTAGACATCCTCGCCTACCTGCACCAGCGACAGCCGCCGGTGATTCACCGCGACATTAAACCCAGCAATATTTTACTCAAAAATCGATCGGGCAACAGCGTTGGGGAAGTCTACCTAGTCGATTTCGGTGCTGTTCAAACCCTAGCAACCCAACAAGGAAAAACAGTCACCGTTGTCGGCACGTATGGCTATATGCCGCCCGAACAATTTGGCGGGAGAGCCGTTCCCGCTTCCGACTTGTACAGCTTGGGAGCAACCTTAATCGCCTTAATTACCAAGCAGCATCCTGCCGATTTGCCGCAGCAAGATTTGCAGATTGAATTCGAGCAATTCACCAAATTAAGTCCCGCTTTTACCAATTGGCTGAAGTGGATGACGCATCCCAGTTTAGATCGCCGTCCCGCCTCAGTCCAGATTGCCAAAGAAGCTCTAGAAAAACCGCCGCAAATCAATAAATCTTCCCTGCCATTGAGAAAGAAACAGCCCGTGTATCATCCCCTGGCCTTAGGGACTCGTGCGATCTGGTACAGTTTTGTTACCGGAGTTATAGCGGCAGGAGCTTGTGCACTTATTTACGGCTCCTTGTTTATGGGTTTGATGACGACGACGGGTTGGATCGGGATAACTTTAGGGGGAATAACGATGATAATTATGGCAGTCTTTGTGAGTCTTCATTTCGGCTTGCTCCTGGGGTTGGGAAATGGAATAATCATAACGATCGTGACCCTATTGTGGTTTCATCCCCTCACTAACCCCAAACTTCACCGACAGGTTTTAAGTTCAATTAGTATGCTAATCTCCGCCTTGATAACTATCTATTTCTTTAAAAATATGAATTTTAAACCTGAAGGAGATTCCAATTATATTTTGTTTGCGATTGTACCCTCGCTAATTACAGCACTATCTCAGGGGGAAAGTAGCAAGTTTATTGCCCGGTGGTATCAAAAAGACAGCGGACTGTAAACTTTAAAATAAGAGCGTGTTTGGTTGATTATTTATCATTTTTATCGGTAGTGAATAATCACAAACTACCGACGAGATACCTGATTTTTAGAATAAGTCAGGTATCTAATATAATCTAATCAAAGCAAAGTGTTTAATTTAAAGTAAAAAAAATAAAGGTCAAAAATATGACTTGCAAAGTATTAGCAGAACGCTACGAAGTACAGCGACAACTGGGAAAACAAACAGGTCGCCAAACGCTGCTGGCTCGTGATTTGCAAACTCAAAAATTAGTTGTCATCAAACAGCTATTTCTCGGCAGCGATTTTGAATGGCAAGACCTCAAGCTATTTGAACGAGAAGCGGAAACTTTAAAAGCACTTTCTCACCCGGCAATTCCCCGCTACCTCGACTATCTGGAAATTGACGAACCAGACAGTAAAGGATTTGGCTTGGTACAGACTTATGTAGAGGGAAAAACTTTGGAAGAGCATTTGCGATCGGGACGTACTTTTAGCGTAAATGAACTGAAAGAATTAGCAAAAAAGTTGTTGGAAATTTTGAATTATTTGCACAAGCAAAATCCGCCTGTTATTCACCGCGATCTTAAACCCAGCAATATTTTACTGCACAGCAGATCCGGTAACTCGATCGGAAAAATTTATTTAGTTGATTTCGGTTCGGTGCAGAACCAAGCTGCAAAATTTGGCGGTACAATTACAGTAGTAGGAACTTATGGATATATGGCACCGGAACAATTTGGCGGGCGCTCCGTTCCGGCTTCCGATCTCTACAGTTTAGGTGCAACTTTAATTTATTTGGTAACGGGTTTGCATCCCACCGAACTATCACAGCAGGATTTGAAAATTAAATTTGCCGATCGAGCCACGCACCTCAATCCTAGTTTAATTGATTGGCTGGAGTGGATGACAGAACCGAGTTTGTCCAAACGGTTATCTTCGGCTGAGGAAGCATGGCGAGCGCTCAAAAATCCCCGCTCGATCGATAAAAATCACAAAGATTATATAACATTGCAGCCACCTGGTAGCGAGATAAAACTCACAAAAAATTCGGAGTTTGTAGAAATTGTAATTCCGTCGCAGGAAGTGAGTTTGGGTTTAAGTGCCCTGCTTGTGACCGCCGTTGCTGCGAATATTGTCCCCTTCGGCTGTCTTTTACTTTATATTTTACATGCAATCAACTACGGCAGTAAAATCACTAATTTACCGATAGATAGTCAAGTTATTATTATGATAGCCGGCGGTTACTTAGCTCTGGTTGGAGTAATGTTAGCTAGGGTAGGAGTAATGTTTCTGCTGGCACTGTTTCGCCGAGAACTTCGCCTCACAATCGATCGCCAGCAAATCTCCTGTAGCAGCCATCTACTGGGGTTGAGATGGAATCATGCCAAGCCATCTCCCAGGAACGAGATTTGCCAGTTGAAAATTCAACAACGTGAATATAGAAACAGCGGTATTGGTGTAAAAGTTATAAAAGTTATAAAAGTTATGATTTTTGCTTTTTCAATCCCTAGAGAGTTATATCAAACGGCATCATTACTTATGCAGGAGGGCCACTCGGAAGCGAGATTAGGGAAAGTCTATCAGATGATAGTTCAAGCAGGCAACCACAAATATCAGTTAGGAGAGAAGGAGGGACTAAGTGAATCAGAAATCAAGTGGTTAGCAACAGAACTGAGCCAGTGGTTGGGTTTGAAAATTAAAATAATTTTGACAGACGGTAAACAGAATAAATGGTTCTGAAAATATCTCCCTCGCCAAAACAAAGCATTGCGCCCTCAACCTGTTGGATGGGCGTCCCGCCCGTCCCCTCTCTCTTGTGTGGGATGGGCGGGACGCCCGAAAGCGTGTATTCTCCCAGCCGGCGACACACTCCCCCGCTTTCTCTCAATCTCATGCAGCCGTCGGCCCCGATCGCCCGTAAAATGCTATCAAAGGGGTTTGGCAAATAGCCGTCATCCCCGATCGTCTGTTAACTTGGAGATATTATTGTGGATCTATCGCTAATTCCGGCACAGCCAAAACCAGGACTGCTCAACGTCCTGATCGAAATCACAGCCGGTAGCAAAAACAAGTACGAATTTGATAAAGAGTTGCAAGCCTTTGCTCTCGATCGAGTGCTCTCTTCCTCAGTCCAGTATCCCTGCGACTACGGCTTCATACCCAACACCTTAGCCGACGATGGCGACCCCCTCGACGGCATGGTAATGATGGACGAGCCCACATTTCCAGGCTGCATTATCGCAGCCCGTCCGATCGGAATGCTAGAAATGATCGACGGCGGCGACAGGGACGAAAAACTGCTTTGCGTTCCCGACAAAGACCCCCGCTACGCTCACTATAAGTCCCTCAAAGACGTAGCCCCCCACCGCTTGGACGAAATAGCCGAATTTTTTAAGACCTACAAAAATTTGGAGAAAAAAGTCACAGAAATTCTGGGTTGGCAAGATGTCGATCAAGTCATGCCCTTAGTTGAAAAGTGCATCGCAGCCGATCGTAAATAAGCAGCATCCGCAGCGCAAGTAAAAAGCATTTTTTTGTTTGAGTGCTCTCTCGGCTCGCCTATTCTACAGGCAAGCGACCGGGGAAAGCACGCATTAAAGCTTTCGCCTTCGGTGCTCCGGGCAAATAAACCCCTAGCCCCACTCCTCCACTGCAAGCAGACTCAAAATTCAGCAAGCCGAACTTAAGGCGACGGCTGCACGTCTAAGAATGTAGTAGAGGAATGGTTGGCTAGAATATCAAACAGTCGCGAATGCCGAGCAGGCAGGGGATTCCCCAAAAACCCCCGCCTGCTAAAATGTTGAAAAAAATACTACTCGTAGAGTAAGATCGATAGCAAATTCTAAGCAAACGGGCGAGCGCATTCTACGTTTGAGAAAATTTTACTCGGTTGGTTTCGGGATCGAGCGTTTTATATCTCAGCAGATAGGTAAAAACTAAACACTAAAAATAAAAATAAAAATCTCAATTGCCAAGTTCCTGCGCTCAAACCTAAAAAAAATGTCAGATTCTTCCCCCTCTCAAGCAAATTTACAGCCTTCCGATAACAAAGCCACTAGCTCAAACAGTCCTTTGACCGAGTTTTTAGTTCAGTTTTGGGGCGTGCGGGGCAGCATCGCCACCCCCGGCACCAAAACAATTCGCTACGGAGGTAACACCTCTTGCGTAGAAATGCGCTTGGGCAAAAAACGCCTGATTTTTGACGGCGGCACCGGTTTGCGAGTTCTGGGGCTAAATCTGCTGCGACAAATGCCGGTGGAAGCTTATATGTTTTTCAGTCACACTCACTGGGATCACATTCAAGGCTTCCCGTTTTTTACTCCTGCTTTTATTCCGGGGAACTGCTTTCATATTTACGGAGCGATCGCCCCCAACGGCACTACAATCAAACAGCGTCTTGCCGATCAAATGCACCACCCCAATTTTCCAGTTCCCATTCAGGTGATGCAGTCAGAACTCAAATTTAACGATTTGACGCCAGGGGATATTCTCGAACTCGACGATGTGAAAATAGAAACAGCACTACTCAATCACCCCAATACTGCGATCGGATATCGAGTTACTTGGCAAGGACACACGGCTGTCTACTGCACCGATACAGAGCATTTTCCCGATCGCCTCGACGAGAATGTCGTACACCTAGCCCGCGACGCCGACGTGCTAATTTATGATGCTAACTACACCAACGAAGAGTATTACGACTTCAAAAACCCGAAAGTCGGCTGGGGACACTCGACTTGGCAAGCAGGAGTAGAAATAGCAAAAGCTGCAGGAGTCAAAAAGATCGTGATGTTTCACCACGATCCTAGTCACGACGACAATTTTCTCGATCGTGTCGAAGCAGACGTGCAATCAGTTTTTGCCGATAGCTGCTTGGCCCGCGAAGGCATGACCATACCAGTGATTTAGGCAACAAATCGAGTCCGTGCGGGCTGCGAAAAAACCGCCTCCAGACCGCAAAAAATAGCAGCCTGAAGGCATAAAACACAATGAACCACAAAATTCACCTCAAGCGTCGCTTTCGTGGCTGGGTGAGGCTTTACTCAACGTTGCTAGTATTGATAATTGTCTGTTGTACCGGAGGTGGATGGGTGGCAGCACAGACGGCCGGCTCCCACACTCCCGCGCTCCTGGCTCAAATTTCTACAGGGGAAGATATCGGCACTGTCGATCGCATTCCCGAAGCCTACCAACTCGGACAGCAACTGTACCTCGAAAACTGCGCCACCTGTCACATAGGTTTACCGCCTCAAGTATTGCCAACAGAAACCTGGCGCAGGTTGTTGCAAGACCCAGAACACTACGGACAAACCATCAAACTGCTAGTAGACCCGCCCCGCCTGCTAGTGTGGAACTACCTGCAAACTTTTTCGCGTCCCCAACCCAAAGACGAAGACCTCCCCTACCGAGCCGCCAACTCTCGCTATTTCAAAGCTTTGCACCCCAGAGTCAAGCTGCCGCAACCAGCAAATCTCAGCAGTTGCGTTACTTGTCACCCCGGTGCATCTAAATATAATTTCCGCAAGCTTACCCCGGAGTGGGAAAACTCCCCGTAGTAAAAATTAAGTTCGATCATGGGAAAGAGGCGGACAGTCGTCCTCACTATAGCGGTTCTCACAAAAGTGAGGTATGCCCTATGCCCACGGAGGCCTATGCCCACGGAGGCCTATGCCCTATCCCGGATAGTACCTCATACCAGAGCACAGAAAGGCTATACAAACCTGTCAATATTAGTTTGTAGTGAGGACTTTATTCCTGTGAAAAAGCCGGACTAAAGTCCGCACTACAAACCTGTTTCCTAGCCCGTATTCCGCATCCCCGCAGCAATACCATTAATCGTCAACAGCGCACCCCGCAACAATTCACCCTTGCTGTAACGCGAGTGAATCACCCCCGGAACTCCGCCATTACCGTGCTGCCGCAAGCGTTTCAGCAGCGAAACCTGCAACAAACCCAAAGGCACAATCGTGGCATTTCGCAACTGTACCGATCGCTGCAAAGACGGATCTCCATCTAACAAATGCTGGTGTCCGGTAATAGTTAAAACCAAATCCCGAATCAAGTAAAATTCCGCCGCAATTTGCTCGTATAAAGCCTGGAAACGCTCCCTGTCCGCCGGCAAACCTAACTCCCGCACGTAGTGATCGGCAATCTGTAAATCCACCTTAGATAAAGTCATTTCGACCTTAGAAATTACCATTCTAAAAAATGGCCACTTCAAGTAGAAATACTGCAAAAGTTTTAAATGTTCTTCCGGTTCTTCCAGCAAAAACTCTTGCAAAGCTGTGCCGACACCGTACCAAGAAGGCACTAAAAATCGGCTTTGAGTCCAGCTAAACACCCACGGAATTGCTCGCAAACCGCTGATGTCTTTCTTGCCGCCGCGACGGGCCGGACGAGAACTAATTTGCAACTGACTGATTTCTTGTATCGGGGTAACGTGATGGAAGAAATCAACTAAATCCGGCTGTTCGTAAATTAAATGACGGTAGTGCGATCGCGATTTGACCGACAATTCCTCCATAATCTGATTCCAAGGATCGATTCCGTCAAAACCAGCGTGCAGCAAGCTAGCTTGAATTACCGCCGCCGCCACAGTTTCCAAATTGTAAAGCGCCAACTCCGGTAAAGAATATTTAGAAGCCAAAACTTCCCCTTGTTCGGTAATCTTGATTCGCCCGCTAATACTCTTTCCTGGTTGAGCCAAAATCGCCTTGTAAGCAGGCCCGCCACCACGCCCTACAGAGCCGCCCCGGCCGTGAAAAATCCGCAATTCCACACCGTGTTTTTCAGCAACCGCTTGCAAAGCTTTTTGAGCTTTCTGAATTTCCCAATTGCTGCTGAGGAAACCCGAATCTTTATTGCTGTCAGAATAGCCCAGCATCACCTCTTGCAATTTGACCTGACAGATTGGGTTTTGTGGATTTTCTTCGCTTGTTTCCGCTACTTTTTGCGCGTATCCTCCCGCTAGCAAAGCCCGATAAAGCGGCAGATCGAATAGCTGCTGCATTACTTCTGGGGCTTTTTTCAAATCTTCGACGGTTTCAAACAGGGGCACTACTTGAATGGTGCTAATTCCTGTCGCTGGATCGTACAGTCCCGATTCTTTTGCTAACAGCAAAACTGCCAGCAAATCGCTGACATCGTGGTTCATGCTGATGACGTAAGTTTCGCAAATTTCGGGGCCAAACTCCTGCTGCATTTGTCGCAAGACTCGGAAGGTATTAATTGTCTCGCAAGTTTTGGGAGAAAATGGCAGTTCTGTGGGAATTAAAGGGCGACGAGTTTGCAGTTCGGTGGCGAGCCAAATAACTCGATCGCATTCCGACATTTGATTGTAAGATTTGGGCAAAATTTGCAAGTATTCCGCAATTTCGCTCAAAGTGTCGGAGTGTACTGTGGACTCTTGGCGGATGTCTAGGTAAGCCAAGTTAAATCCGTAAATTTCTACTTGACAAAGCAGATTTTCTAAGTCCCGACAGCTCAAACCTGTTTCGACTAAATTGCGTTCGATTAACTGCAACTCTGCTAAAAACTCAGCGCCCGATCGATAAATGCCGGTCAAGACTGGTTGTTCCGACAAAGCTTCGCGCTCGCGCTGCGACTCGTCTCCTTTGTACAGCCGCCAATTGCGATCGCGCGTATTTTCCAGTCGCTGCAGCACGTAGGCCAGCTTCAAGCGGTAAGGTTCTTGACGGTAGCGGATCGCCCACTGTTCGTAAACATCGGGAAATTCCGATTTGTCGCGATCGAGAGAGTCGAGCAATTCCGGCAATACGTCGCTCCAGTGCAGCGACAAACTCAATAATTCGTTGAGCCGCTTCACCGCATTGATATACTTGCACATCACTAAATGGCGCTGATAGCAAGCAGTTTGCCAAGTAACTTTCGGGGTAACAGAAGGATTACCATCTCTGTCGGAACCCACCCAAGAACCGAACTTGCAAAAATTGTAACTAGGCGGTTTCAGGTAGGGGTAAGAAGCGTGCAGCGCTTGCTTTAAGCGGTGGTAGAGTTCGGGAATAGCATCAAACAGCACTTCGTCGAAGTAGTGGAGAGTGTACTCCACCTCGTCAAGCACAGTTGGTTTGAATTGGTGCAGCTCGTCAGTACGCCACCAGAGGCGAATTTCTTCCATCAGTTGCTCTTGGAGATTCGCCGCTTCCCAGCTAGACACCGGGTAGGGGCTTTCAGAGTTCGCGCCCATTCCCTGAAATTTCTCGTCAACTTGGTCTAGCTTTTGGAGAATCTTTGCCATTCGCCGCTGCTTGGTGCGGATCGTGTTGCGGACAATTTCCGTCGGGTGAGCGGTAAATACTAGGCGGATGTCCAACTGATCGATCAAGCGCTGGATTTGCTGGCTAGGTACGTTCAATCGCAGCAGCATGGGGAACAATTCGTGAAATGTTCCGGCGTCTTTGGTAATCGCCTCGCTGCTGTCTGCACCGCGAGGAGCCGTTTGGGCTGGGCCTTCCCTGTGCCGCGGGCGATCGGGCGCATCTTTTGCTTGTCCCGGCAGCTTAGCAAACATTCGCCCGCCAGCGTCGTTGCTGCCAGTGTAAGCTAGCTGTTGGTCTCGCTGTTCGTAGTGCTGTTCGACAATGTTGATCAACTGAAAATACAGCGCAAAAGCCCGCGCGGCCCTGATGGCGGCGTTGAGATCGAGCTTTTCGATTAGCTGTACCACATTCGATTCGCGAAAGTTAGTGGCTTGTCCCTCGGAGGAATTGAACGATCGCATTTGTTGGAGCAAATCTACTAATTCCTGCCCGCACTCCTGTCGGATCACCGATTTCCACAAGTCCTCTACTACTTTGAGGCGATTGCGTAGAAACAAATCTGATTTTGAGTAAGCGGCAGAATGGGGAATAGATGTTGCATCAATAGCCTGTTCTGAAGATTGGAGGACTGAACTCATCGGGCTGTTCCTCAATTGCTGCGGGTGTCTAGAAAATTGTATGGTTTAGTTTCGCCTAAAATTCTTTTCTTTGCCGTCAAATTTGAGACAACTTATACAATTTACGATTTACGATTTACGATTTACGATTTGCGATTGCTGATAACTTTTGACTGTCAGGCTTTGGATCGGCGACAAGATGCCTTTCCTTCTGTTTTGAAACTAATCATCTGGTGCGAAGGTACGCTATGCAGAAGCCACCTATGTATAGAGCGTTTCTGTGCTCTCATATGAGGTATCCGACGGGCATAGGGCATTGGGCATTGGGCATCTTGTCCGAAGAGCGAAGTCGAAGGGTGGGCAGTGGCCAAACAGGGCATACCTCACCACGCGATCGAACCGCTATAAAATAGGAGCAAAGACCAATTTCAATATCACAAATTTTACTGATTGTCAAGCTTTCTGGTAAAAAAATTAACTGCGAGCTTCTGTCGGGCGTTCTACTGCTGCGATCGAGGAAATTGGAGCACCGGGAGGCGCGATCCCCGAAATACTTCTTCGCTTTCAATGCCGATCGACCGCACAAACTCAGCAGCAGCACTGGCCACCAGCAAGCCGCCCAGCATCGGTAAGGCGATCGAACTCAATAAAATATCTGAGGGAATTGGTAACTTTGGACTGTTGGGTGTTTGATTTTTGGGCAAGTCTTGGTTTTCCGACGGCATAAATTCTCCTGTATTATTTATTAATTATCCTCAGTTTACAGCAGAAGGAAGGAGGCTTGACTCGTCACCGGCCAGGTGAGCAAGAGCCGACTTTTTTCGCAGCCTGCAAGCCAACAAGAGTCTGCACCAAGTCCAGCCGAGGAATTAATCTCGCGAAACGGTTTACACTCGGCAAAGAAAATACTTGTATGTAAAACTTGTAAACTGTGCTATCTGTAGAAAACAAAACCAGCTTTGACAAAATTTAAAGTCCCATGTTGAATGCGAACGGGAGTATATTGGCAGACAATCGACCGGCCGCGTCGCAGTGGGCGCAAGAAGCTTTAGGGCTTCCTGAAGTGCAGGTACAAGCTCGTTTGCGCGGAAATCATCTGCATATTCTGTGCGAAGCAGCGCAGTGTCCGTCTCAGGAATTGGTGACGGCGAGATTTACGCGCGCGATCGAACAAACTGATTTAACGCGACTGTTGCCAGAGCAATCTAAAATTTACCAGTTGTTTCTGTGCGGACGCAAACTCGGTTCCAGACAAAATGATTGGACAGTCCGGCTTGATTGCAGCAGTATCAAAGAGCAACAGCAGCAACAGCAGCAACAGCAGCAGCAACAGCAGCAGCAACAGCAGCAACAGCAGCAACCAAAAGTTTCCCCAGTGGCGCAAGCAAGTCCCCCCGACGGCGAACCGCCAACAAGTCCTAAAAAAGGCGGATTCTTTGGCAAATTCAAAAATGACAACCGCAAACTAAAACAGAAACCTGAACCGGTAGAAACCCCGGCCCAACCGCCACAGGTGCGGGAAGAACTCGATTTTGACGCAGAAAGTCTCCCCATCGCCTCCCGCATTGAATATCCAGAGGTTTTTGAAACTGCCCCGGTGACGATCGACACTTCGGCAACACAGGAGGCTTTCAGTCCCCCCACCGCCCCGCAAAAAACGGAAAAATCATCGACAATGCAAGGAAGCCGAGGCACGGTGGCTTTAATTCACTCCCCCGAAACCGACTTTGGCGACAGCGATAGCGGTGGCACATTGACGGTTTCGCCGGAAAGTTTGGCGCGCTTGGGCTATCCAGATGCGATCGCCAGCTATCTCAGCGAAATCCTCGGGCCGATGGGAGTTTCGGTGAAAGTCAGCATTCGCGGAAAAGAACTCAAAACCAGCCGGGAAACGCTGCAATCGAATCCAGAGGAAAATCTCAAGCCCAAGAAACGGCGGCTGCTGGTGCTGTGCGAGTCAGCCTACAGCCCAGACCCCTCCTTGCTAGCAGAACCGATCGCCGGCAGGCTGCGGAAACTCAAACTAGAAGGTTTCGTAGAAGCAGCCATCGGCAGCCAAGTTGCAGGCGAAGCAAAGCCGGACTGGGTGCTGCGGGTGGATTTGACCCCACCGGATACAATTCTCAAAGAATGGGCTCGCTGGGGAGACGTACAGTCGATCGCCAAACTGCTAAACCAACACTTGGCGGCATCGAGAGTCGAAGTGCGCGCCACCCTCAAAGAAGCAACCCTGCATTTGTTTTGCAGCAAAACTACCAAAAAAGGACAAAAACTTAAAAGGCAAGAGTACCCCGACAAGCAGCCAACCACCGAGGCGATCGCCCCTTTGCTAGCCTCCTTCGCGCCCCAAGGCATCCGCGCCGCTGCGATTTACGGCGTAGAACCAGTCACCGACAGCAAAACGGAACCAGAGTCGCCGGTGTGGATCGAATGGGTGGACTTGCCTGCAGCCCACCACCCAGACTTAGCTGCCAGCCCCAGAGCATTGGCGGCCGAAGGCGACCAATTAGCCTTGACTTTTTTGCTCAACAGGTTTCTCAATCCCAATCTGAAGCGCAAGCTGGAAACCGGAGGGATTCGGGCTGTGGTCATGCACAAAGCCAACGTGCTGCACGTCATGACTGAAGCTCTGACTTGCCCTTCTCAATCGAAGGTAGGGCCGCCGGTGGTTAAATTTTTGCGGCAGCTACAAATTCCGGGAGTAGCCGCAGTACGAGTCTACGGACGCCGTGCCGGTCAGAAACTGCCTTTGTGGCGCTACGGAATCGACCTCCGGGCGGCAGTTGACGAGCCATCAACGCAGGCGCAGGCGATCGCACCGCCTCCATCGCAACTGGCGGTTATGGAAAAGGAAACGGTGCCGGAATTTGCGGTGGCGGAAGATGGGAGTTTTTCCGATTTGACAGACAATTTGGTGTTTGATGCTCCGGCTGCTGACTCCTGGCGCAGCGGCTTCAAAATCGCGCTCCCAGGATATAAGCTGGGCGAGCATTTTGTTCAAGCTGCAGTGCAACCGCTTGTGGCTTCGGGTTTGTTTGTTCTGGGCGGCGGTTTGTCCACTGCGCCGGCGCGGGATGGTGCGAAAGCCGATCGCGCGGCTCGAAAAGCTTTGACTTGGGCGATCGTCGGTTGTCTGCTGACTTTCAGTACCGATTGGTTACTCGGTCAGTTCCTGCCATCTGCGACGGTTAGTCAAGCTCCTAGCGCCTCGGAAGTTTGCAGCGACCAGAATTGTCAAAATTCCTCTCCCAAGCCTTTTAGCGACGCTCAAACCTCGCTCTCTAGCGCCGAATCCCCTAGCCCGGATACCTCTGCTGGGGAGGTAAATTTGCCTCAAATCCCATTAGAGCCATCGACCTTACCGAATCAGGAAGAGGCTTTCAACGGTTCTGGGTTTACAAAACCGGGGAATAATAGCGTTCCTGTAGCAGATGTTTCTACACTTCCGGTGTTCCCGACTCTCAGAAGCGAGCAGCTAGACAAACAAATAGCGCGCTATCAAGAGTACATCCGCGAACACCAAAAACCGCCGGATATCTTGATTGTAGGCAGTTCGAGGGCTCTGCGCGGCATTGACCCGGCGGTTTTGGAAACTGCTTTGGCATCTGGGGGTTATCCGGGGCTGAAGGCTTACAATTTTGGGGTGAATGGGGCTACTCTGCAGGTTGTAGATTCGATCGTCCGTCGGATTTTGCCGCCGCAACAACTGCCGAAATTGATTGTGTTGGCGGATGGGGCGAGGGCTCTCAACAGCGGGCGGCCGGATTTGACTTTTAGTGCGATCGCTTCTTCGGAAGGTTACAGACAATTGTCTCGGGGCAGTTTTCTTGTCCGCACCACTCAATTAGAATCTCCAACATCAAAAGAAACCGCCAGCAATCCGGTGGCTACTGCGGGTGAATTGGTGCAGAATTTGGAACAAAGTCAAGTTAAGGTTCAGCAAATATTGAGTCAAAAGTTGATCGAGAGTTCTGCAACTTACAAAAAGCGCGATCGGCTGAAGGAGTTTTTGCGATCGATCGCGAATCCCTCCGCCCCTATTGCGATCGCCACCCCCCAAACCGCTGGAGAGAAACAAACAACTGAAAAACCCCAACCTGTTGTTGCGGGTAAAAAACCAAGCGATTTTCAACCAAACGGCTTTTTGCCGATCGACATACGCTTCAATCCCGATACTTACTTTCAAAAACATCCGAAAGTATCTGGCTATTACGACTCCGACTATCAGGATTTTGAATTGTCAGGGGAACAAACTGTAGCACTCAAAAATCTGATCGAATTTAGTAAAGTTCGTAACATCAATCTCGTGTTTGTGAATATGCCCCTAACTGTCGATTATTTAGACCCAGTGCGGGCTGCTTACGAACAAGAATTCCGGGAATATATGCAACAATTAGCAGCTCAAACCGGACTAATTTTTCGAGATGATAGTTTATTGTGGCCCCAGGCGCGGGAATCTTTTTCCGACCCCAGCCACCTCAACCGTTACGGTGCTGTTGCAGTTTCTAAGCGGTTAGCTCAAGATCCGATGATTCCCTGGCCGGCGAAGAGGTAATGAAAGAGTTTTGAGTTATTTTAGAAGTTAGCTCGTCTCCGCTGTCGCTACCGCACTAAAATTGGTTCGATCGACAGCAACGTGAGTTTTCCTCAAAACCAGAGGACTTGCACTCCTCTCGATGCAACCTCTCGATTGCGGGTAATTCATCGGAGTTGACATTAATTGATTGAAATCGTTTCCGGTTGCATCGGAATAATAAAATCGAGTCAACAGTTAAGCTGTCGCGCAAATAAACATTGCATATTCAGGGCCCGCTCTCCGGCCCACCCCACTCATTGTTTTATTGTTTTTTGACATACAGTTTAAATGCCGCAACAGCTTAACACTCAACCATTCAGTTTTTCAACAGTCAACAGTCAACAGTCAACAATCAACAGTCAACAATCATGTCGCTCGTGTAACTGGAATCGATATAACTCACGCTCCGCGACAATCTCAAAACTATCATTTCCCGCAGCGGAATACTCAACATGAAAAGATTGACATTTCCTAAAATTAGCAAAAATATACAGATAAAAAATCCCCGAAAAAATCTCCCTTTAATATTTTTTATATTATCTCTAGCATTTTTCCTGTTTAGTTTGTATAAAGGTTTATTTTTAAATTGGGCTTTATCAGCGCCGCCCTCCGGCAAAGAACAAACTAGCCAACAGCAAGCTCTACAACCTTTCGATCAAGTTGTCAAAGATGCCCAACAGTTAGAGGGATTGTTTACCCTTTACCGCAATCAAGCAACTAATAAAGTTTATCTCGAAATTACACCGCAACAACTCGACAAAAAGTTCCTGTGTTTCGTCACATTGGCCTCTGGTTTGGGGGAAGGCGGCATTTTTAGCGGATTGCCGATCGGCGATTTCTTGTTTCAACTGCGACGAGTCCAAAATAACGTGCAGTTTGTCATACCCAATATCAATTTTCGCACCAGTCCGGGCGATCCGCAAGCGGGTTCGGTGGAAAGGGCATTTAGCGAGTCTATCCTCTATTCTTTGCCGCTCAAAAGCATTCATCCGCAAAGGCAAACTCTGCTGATCGACTTAGGCGATTTGCTGATGAGCGACAAGCGCGATTTACCAGGGATAAAAGCAATTTTACCGATGATTTTGGGCGCTTCTTACTCAATCGATGAAGACAAATCTTCTTTTAAAGATGTGAAAGCGTTTCCGCTGAATGTAGAAATTGCTACTATATACGGTTTTTCCAGCGATAATGACAGTGCGGTTAACTATTTACCTTCGATTCCCGACAGTCGGGCTTTTAACCTCCGCATTCACTACAGTTTCTCGGAAGTCCCGATTAATAATGGCTACCGCCCCAGACTTGCAGACGAGCGAGTTGGCTATTTTCTGACAACATATAAAAACTTTTCTGACAAGAGTGGCCGCGATCCTTTTGTGCGCTATATTAATCGCTGGCATTTGCAAAAGCAAATCCCATCCGCGCCGATGTCGCCTCCGGTGCAGCCAATTGTGTTTTGGATTGAAAATAATGTGCCTGTAGAGTATAGAAATGCTATTCGCGAGGGCATTTTGGAGTGGAACAAAGCTTTTGAAAAGGCAGGTTTTACTGAGGCAATTCAGGTCAAACAAATGCCGGACAATGCTAAATGGGACCCGACAGATGTCCGCTACAATACTATTAGGTGGTCTAGTTCTTTTGAGTCGGATTTTGCAGGCATTGGGCCATCTCGCACTAATCCGCTGACTGGGGAAATTTTGGATGCTGACATTCTGTTAGATGCTGATATTGTCCGGCAAATTAAACAGGGCTACGGCTTTTTGGTGGAACAAAATCGATCGCTAGCGAAGAGTTTTCAAGGGAAAAATGGCTCTAATACGAGTCCTTGTCAGTTTGGAATATATTCGCGTTATTTGAATGTTCTAGAAAATGGGGACTTGGGAAAAAGCAGCGGAGAAAATTCTCAAGGTGGAATTGCTGATGATTTGCCGACTTTGGTGGAAAGATATCAAGAGCAAAAACGATCGCCTTTGTCGCGCTTGATGTCGAGTTCGGATATGTGTTTTGGGTTGGAATCGAGCAGGCAATTTGCGATCGGGGCAATGTCGGTGAATCTGTTGGATAATGCACCACCTAGCAGTACGGCGACGGACAATTATGTGAATCAATATATCCGATTTTTGACGTCCCACGAAGTCGGTCACACTCTCGGTTTGAGGCACAATTTTCACGGCAGTACGATGCTGCAACCGGATGAGTTGAACAATATTCAGGTAACTCGCACTAAGGGTTTAACTGCGTCGGTGATGGATTATCTGCCGATTAATTTGGCACCGCCGGGAACTATGCAGGGCGACTATTATCCTACGATTGTAGGGCCTTATGACGATTGGGCGATCGAGTACGGTTACAAAGTTCTTGGGGGCACAAACCCCAACAGCGATTTAAGGGCGCTGCAACAAATTGCCAGCCGCGCGGGGGAACCGCAATTAGCTTACGCGCCTGATGAGGATACTGTTGACAATCTCGATCCGGCTGCTAATACTTTCGATCTCAGCGGTAATATGCTGACGTATTCGCAATGGCAAATGGATAATGCTAGGGCGATGTGGAAGCGTTTAGAAAAGCGAATTCCGGTTGGGGAAGAGGGTTATAACGAACTGCGGGTGATGTTTGATTCGCTGTTTGGGTATTATGTCAATCAGGTGGTGAATGCTACTTTGTACGTCGGCGGGCAGTCGTTTAATCGGATTCGCCCGGGAGATAGTAATGGGAAATTGCCGTTTGTGCCGATCGCACTTTCGCAGCAGCGGGAAGCTTTGGCTACATTGGACAAGTACGTATTTGCCCAGGATGCTTTTAGTTTTGCGCCGGATTTGCTGAATAAATTAGCACCTTCGCGTTGGGATCACTGGGGAAGTCCGGCTTTGGTGTTTCCTCTAGATTACCCGATCGGCGATCGAATTACTTTTTTGCAGCGGTTTGTGCTGCGAGTTTTGCTATCTCCCACGCGACTGGCGCGACTGCGGGATGTCGAGTTAAAATCAGCACCGGAAACTGCTTTGAGGTTGCCGGAATTGTTCGATACTTTGCTTCATGATATTTGGAAAGAGGTTTTGCAGCCGGAAAAGAAGATGCAAATTTCAACTTTTCGGCGTTCTTTGCAGCGGGAACATTTGGCGATTTTGATGGGAATGGTGCTGCGAAAAACCAGTGCTCCTGAAGATGCGCGGACTCTGGCTTGGTACGAGTTGCGACAGTTGCGTGAGGGTTTGAGCAAGAGTATTCGGAATTTGGATCGGAATGCGGATGCTTATACGCGGGCTCATTTGGAGGAAACGCGCGATCGAATTTCTAAGGTTTTGAATTCGCAGATTCAGTCGAATTAAGTCAATAAAGCTTTCAGGGCGGGTTCTTCCGCCCACCCCACAAAAAACTTTATGTGTTGTGGGGTGGGCCGGAGAACCCGTTCTTTTGATAAAAAACCCGGTTTTTGTGGTGGGAGTGCATAATTTCTGATTTATTAATTAGATGATTATTGATTCAATCAAAAATTATGACTACAGATACTTCCAACAAACACCACCTGCGATTGGCCCTATTTTGGGCATTACTGGGGAGTCTGGCAGCGTTGGCATTATTTCCTTATGCGCTGTCTCTGAATCCAGCAGTTGGGCAAGTGCCTGCACCGTTACCTGTTATGGCTATTGCCTCCGCCCTTCAGACTGGACTTCTTTTGATTCTCCTGAATTGGATTGGACTGCGCCTAGGCAACTCAATGGGACTCGATACCCCCCTGGCTCGTGCGCTGGTGTATCGACAGCCTGTTCCCACTCTTTCTAAATCTGCTATCAAAACGGCACTGATAGTCGGTGGCGTTGGTGGAATCGTCTTAATTGGATTGAATTTAGCGTTTGAACCTTGGATGCCTCCAATGACTTCAACAACTGCGTTAAAGATTGACCTCTGGAAACGCATATTAGCTTCTTTCTACGGAGGCATTACCGAAGAACTCTTGCTTAGATTATTCGGTATGACATTGATTGCATGGCTACTTTGGAAGATTTTTCAGCGGCGCCGATCAGAACCTAGTCGGCCAATTTTTTGGCTGGCAATTGTGGCGGCGGCGATTCTGTTTGGTGTGGGTCATTTGCCTGCCGCTGCCAATCTCTGGGGACTAACCCCAATCGTCATTTTCCGAACGATTTTGCTCAATGCCCTCTTAGGGATTCCCTTTGGTTTTCTTTACTGGCGTTGGGGATTAGAATACGCTATGTTATCTCATTTTTTTGCAGATTTGGTACTGCATGGAATTGGAGGAAGTTAGCAGGATATGCAAACAATGCAATGGTACAACGAACCTTTACAATGGCATGAGGATAACGATGTTATCCATATTACCGCCGGCGCAAAGACTGACTTTTGGCGGCAAACTCATTACGGATTCATTCGCGATAACGGCAACTTTTACTACCGTCAAGTTTCAGGCGACTTTACAGCCGAAGTCAAAATTACTGGTTGCTATCAATCGCTCTACGATCAAGCAGGGTTGATGATTCGAGAGAGCGAAAATATCTGGCTCAAGTGCGGCATTGAGTTTGTTGAGGGAGTGCAAAACGTGAGTGCGGTTGTGACACGAGACTATTCCGATTGGTCTGTTATTCCACTTGAAGTGCCACCAGTTTCCCTGTGGCTGCGGGTAAAGCGCCGAGCTGAAACGGTGGAAGTGCAATACTCGTTGGATGGGGAAGAGTATTCAATGATGCGACTGGCATATCTCACTGAGTCACCAATGGTTCAAGTTGGGTTAATGTGTGCGGCTCCCCAAGGTGAAGGCTTTGCAGTCGAATTTGAAGGGTTTAAGCATAGTAAGCCGATCTAATTTGGTATACGAAACCTAATGCTTCTGTGTCGAGAAAACTGGCGATCGAAATGACGATCGCCGCTGCGATCGGATATTCAATTACGAATCATTGCGAGGTGGATGTAGAGCGATAGAATGCAGGACTCCTCGAAGATTGACTACTCCTTCTCGGTTGAGTTGCAGCCGATCAATGGTAGCGCGTCCAGTCGGTGTTAAACCCAACATTTGAGTCGAATCGCTGCTCCAAGTAAAGTGTTCGCTCCAGTTATCCTGTCGAGGATGATAAAGTGGGACGGAGCCACCTGTAACGGGGTCGATCGCCTCACTATGACTGTATTTGAAATTGTTGCACCCTTGAGCTGCGATCGCCAGATTATCCAAATCACTGGTGCCACCTTTGGAGCGAGGGATAATGTGTTCAATCGAGAAGGGATCTGGAGAGAATTTAGCTTGACTGAGACAATACTCGCAGCAACCATTGGCGCGTTGTTTAATGAATTGTCGTTGCTGCTGTGTGAGGCGGGATTCAGGCATAATCAACGATATCGGGATGAGGATTGATGCCGAGGGTTTGCATCAGCTCCGTCAGAGGTTGGTTGCGGAAGGTTGCGAGTTGAATTAAGGCTTGAATGCGGGCAACATTGAGTTGTTCAAGGCGATCGCTCATTTGGATCAGTTGCTTGTGTTCTTCGGGAGTCAGGGTTTCGGCATGACGCTTGGCGATGAGGGCATGGTATTCTTCCCAGGTTTGTGCACTAAAGCCGATGTTAATTTGTTGCAGCAAGTCGGCTTCTGTAGGTTGGGTAATTGGAAGTCTAGGCTGGAGGCGTTCTTGCAGGGCGTTGAGGATGTAGCGATCGGGTTCCACGCCCTGTCTAGCTGCTTCAGTGCGGATCTGGTGTTCGAGTTCGGGAGAGAGGTTGAGGGTGATGGTGGTCATGGTTATCTTGGCAGCAAAATCTATTTATAATTTTAGCGATCGGGCTTTCACCTTATCTCGAACTTCATCGCCTGGGACTTCTCGATTTTACTGCCCGCGTCCTGGTTTGCAATCTACGAAACCTAATGCTTCTGTGTCGATAAAACTGGCGATCGAAATGGCGATCGAAATGGCGATCGGATATTCAATTTCCGCAGGACGCGCGATCGAAGGAGCTTGAATTGGTTCTGGCAAGCGTCTCAAAATGACTGCGGCATCAGCAGGAGAAAGTTGTTCTTGAAGTTTGGCTTGCATGGCATTCACCTTTGGGTTGGAATTTGATAGATACATTCAAGCCACTACCCAACTCAGATTTACCGGCCTAACGTTTCCCATCACCCGCCGCAAATAACCTAGAGCGCTAACAGATGAACTTTCAACGGTCGGGTGCATAGGCGTTGTTAGACCTCGGCTGAAATTAATAATCAAGCTCTACACCAAGAATTTCCCGTGTTCCAGTGACAGGATTGATGCGATGAGCAGTTCGGACTTCAATAGAAATTGGGTCCTGCAATGCAGGTCTATTGAACGCCGCCCGATAGACTTCCAAGGCTTCTTTGTCGGTCTGCTTTAGAATATGTCCATCCGTGCCCAGCGGCTTGAACTCTGCATCCATCAAATCACTGAGCCTCTGAAGTTTTGCAAGATTTAGGGATTTTATTTCCTTAATCAGGTCTTTGAAGCCAATAACATCTGTATTAGGCTCAAATTGGACTTTGTTCTTGGTGTCAACTTTTCCATAAGTGCGTTGCTTTTGACCCAAGACACAAACCTTTAGGATTTTGTATTTACTGTCCAAGCCATGAATAATAAACCGATCCACAGCGTCCTTCATTTTCCTAATGGTTTTATCTGATGTTACTTGAACTGACACACCTAATTGTTGATCGCCCAAATCTATGCCTGGATAATTACCTTGCGATAAATTCAAATTTACCAAGTTGTAGTCATAGATAATATTGAGCATATCGCCACAAAAGGATTCCGCTATAATGTTCTGGTCAAGCAGGTGCATCAAGCCGCGATTGCGCGTGGACACTTCCAATACGGCGAGGCCGTCACTGATTCGCTTAAGCAATTCTTCTTTGATGAACATGATCTAATTTTAACTTCTTCTGTATCTGAATGTCATTGACTGTCGGGAATCGTAGTTTCGACCGAGCCGCGCGCAGCGAGATAACTTATAATTGTATCGCAGTTGCGGTACAATACCCAATACAATAGAAAAATACCGCCGATCGCTAATGTATTTCACCAAAAGTAGCAGTAATCCACACAGCAATGGCTGACGATAGACGAGAATTCAACCAAATTTTCATGCAGCTAAAACGGGAGGGTCGAGTTTGCGGACTGCATACAGAAGCGCAGCTTTAATTCGTTCTGGCAAACGTCCCAAAATAACTTCGGCATCAGCAGGAGAAAGTTGTTCTTGAAGTTTGGCTTGCATGGCATTCACCTTTGGGTTGGAATTTGAACGTTGTTAGGTTGCGTTTGCTATCAGATCATGACGTTTGAATAGGTTGATCAGAAAATGCTCTACTATTATTTCCGCTTCACTCTCGCTATTAAGTTCATAACCTCCAAATCGATACACTTCATAACCACATAGCTTGAGCCGTCTATCCTCAGCAACCATTTCAGAATATAGCCTTGGACTGGCTTTATCTTCTTCAGCATAATGCTGCTTACCGTCAATTTCTATTACTATTCTTATGCGATCTGATAGCAAAAATAAAAAATCCATTCTTTGGCGCACTAAGCGACGCTGACCCTGCAAATGCTTAAGTGTATACGGATCATAGTGCAAATAAACTTGTGGGACTAGAGCAGGAAGTTTCTCGTTGAATGACTCATAAAACTTCTTAAAATAAATTCTCCAAAATAACTTCTCCGGCTGAGAAGTCAATGATCTATTCAAACGAGAATATAGTTTTCTGCCGACATCTATATCTAATTCGTTATTTAGTTGTTCTCTCTCCCTCCACCAATCAACAAGCTCCTTCCAAAGAAGACCGTGTGACTTAATTGGACGATCGTATATGAGACAATAATCAGCATTTTTGACTATCTCAAGATCGTTGCTAACTGAATCAGAGAAGATGATTTCTGGCTTTGCTCCAGTCGCTGCAAAAATCAAATTCTTAACGCTGTTACCTACCCCGAGAGTAGTGAGGTAAATTCTGTAACCATCCTTATCTACTGCGAAACCATGTTTTTCACAAAGAGAGCGTAATGTTTGTTTCCCCTCATCACCTATCCAACTTATAAGTAATGTGTTTTCTAAAACTTTCACAAACTTACGAATCGACTCCATACTTTCCCAATTTAGGGATGCGTAATAATCTTCAACAAGAGGTCTACGCTCACCACTGAAGTTCCTTTTTGATTTTCCCTGCTCAATTCCAGCAGAGGTAAAAATATGATTGATGTTACGTATCACCAAATAATCTACACAAAATTCACGGAACTCCGTTTTCAAAATTTCAACATTTGGTGTGATCATAAAATAGTCTCATTAGGACAATCTCATCGCTTGCTTACTGCAATAAATTTAACAATTATTTTGAAACCTTTGTCTCTAGCTTACTTCATTTATCGATCGAAATTCACACCACGATGTAATTCTGCGATCGCCATCTACGGTAACGGGCGCTGACGAATTCGATCGCCTTAAACTACATCCGTTTCAGTAATTCATCGTACTCGTCGTGTGCACCAATCCAGTACCAGTAAATACGATCGGCTTCCAATAAACTTAAAACACGATAATTGATACTGACACGAGCAGAATAAATCGGTTGCTTCTGACTGACTCGCTTGAACTGAAGACTTGGATGATAAGGATTTTCCTGCCAAAGGGCATAAGCTTTATCGGCTTGTTCCTGAACTGATGCAGGAAGACTCTCTAGCCGCGTGCGAAATGACTTTGTAACACTTGATTTCATTTTTGTGTTGGAAAAACCTCATCAAGTGGAACCGTTTCTCCTCCCGCAATTTCTTGACGTACCATTGCAGCCATCTGATCCCATTGAGCGTCTGTCGTGTCAGCAAAACGAGTTTCCCATTTTTGCTCGTCCTGCAACTCTGCCAAAAACCGAGCCGCGATCGCATCTTGCCGATCGGGTGGGAGTTTTTGGATTTGGGCGATCGCCTGTTGAAGGAGTTCAGTCATGATTTTGTTTGAAACCTGTATCTCTAGCTTACTTCATTTATCGATCGAAATTCACACCCCACTATAATTCTGCGATCGCTATGCTGTAATAGAGATCAGTCCCTTCAAACTTCCATAGTTTATGACCACAGCAGTATCTATTGACATTGGTACGCTCATTACACGCACTCCCGGACTGCATGGTGGATGTCCCCACATCCTCGGTAAAGGCGTTACCGTTCGCCGGATTGTCACCTGGTACAAGCGAGGATTGAATGCTGAAGAGATTTGCGATCGCATTTCTCATCTCACCCTCGCCGAAGTCTACGCCGCACTCACCTACTATCATGCCAACACCGCAGAAATTGAAACTGATTTGATCCATCAAGCAGCAGAAGCCAAGCGTCTAGAAGCAAGGTATTATTTGTAGGTTAGGCGTAAACAGGAAGTGGCTCATAAACAAGTTGCATGAGTTTTTCTGAGGGAATAGTTTCCATTGCATAGGTATTGCCTTGAGCATCCGCAAAATCTACTAGATAAGCGCGATCGTCAAAGCTCATCAGAATAGTGCCAACTTGTCCCGGTCGGAGCAAAATTGGCTGAGAGGTGGCTTTATGGATTGCGTGAATTTCTTCAGTCAAGGCAACAACATCATACTCGTGTAACGTCATCACAATATCCTCACTTATTGACAGGATAGGTATTAGTTAGCCGGGGAAAGTCTTCATCGGTGCGAATCATCCAACATGACAGCACCCAAGAGCTTCCTGTTTCCGTAGTCATAAAAAATTTGATATCATACTGGGTTCCATAGTTGTCGGTTTTATAAATTTCTGCCTCCTGATTGACCGCACATTCTAATAAAGCGACTTCTAAAATAGCTTTGTTTTCTAGTGTAATTCCCAATCGATTTCTAAACAGGATGGCTTTATCTTTTCCTTTGGGATGCTGCATATTTAGTGAGTATCGCTCAAGCTTGTCGCCCAGCAGTGCCTTCTCTCCGTTAGGTAATTTCATCTATAGAAATGGTCAAGTCACTTGGTGGAAAGTTTTCATTTCCCAGAAACCGCATTAACTTGCCTCAGCAAAGAGTAAAGGTGTGTAAAATACGTCTTCTTTGAGGCCTTCGGCAGCGAAAGCAAACACTGCTTGGATAGATTTAGGATTAAGGGTTGGGTAGTTTTCGATAACTTGTTGCTGAGTCCAACCTTCTGAAAACAACCCTAAAACAAACTCCACTGATAGTCGTGTCCCCTTAATTACAGGCTTACCAAGCAGAATTTTAGGATTTGAGTGAATGTGTGCTTTCCAGTTCACGATCAGTTCGCCTTTAGGGAATTTTCATTAGCTCTTTTTTTAACCGCAGGTGCACGCAGATTAACGCATATGGGAGAATGACTACCGCTATTTTACCATAAACAAAACCCGCAAGATGCGGGCTTCATTTTAATAATTGCTATTTAACTAATTACTACATCACCACTGCACTAATCAAAGTTTGCACATTTTGTACAACAGCAGTAGTAAAATTATGAGTCACAGGCAAACTGTCAACGACTATTCCGGCGCACAAGAGCATTAGGTACAGAATAGAGTATTTGAAGAGCGATCGCGCAACAATCTTATCCTCTGGAGTCTGCAACAGCAACCAAGCTTTTTGGGCAAAAATAGCACCCAGGACAATAGCTGTTCCCGCATACACCGCGCCCGCTAAATGCAGGGGGTAAACTAGCAGCAAAGTTGTAGGAAGCATCAATAAAGTGTAAATCCAAATTTGGCGGGCTGTCTCTTCGTCGCCTTCAATTACTGGCAACATCGGTACCCCTACTCCCTCGTATTCGTCGCGAATCATCATTGCTAGCGCCCAAAAATGCGGCGGTGTCCACAGGAATATAATCCCAAATAGCAGCCACGCACCCCAACTCAAATCTCCTGTCACCGCAGCCCACCCAACTAAGGGAGGAATCGCCCCTGCAGCACCGCCAATGACGATGTTTTGCACGCTGTGGCGCTTCAGCCAGTGGGTGTAAATTAGGACGTAGAAAACTATGCCGGACATTGCTAACAAAGCTGCTAATAAGTTGGCGACAACTGTTAGCAATGTAAAGGATATTGTCGCTAGGACGATCGCAAATATCAAAGCATCCCGCTTCTTGACACGCCCCGAAGGAATCGGCCGCCACCGGGTGCGCTCCATGATATAGTCGATGTCGCTGTCGTAGATGCAATTAATCGTATTCGCCGACGCGGAAGCCAAAGCGCCTCCGGTAATAGTTGATACCAGCAATAGCGGATCTACTTCTCCTTTGGCGGCCATCCACATTCCTGCTGAGGTAGTGATTAGCAGCAGTAAAATAATTCTAGGTTTTGTTAGTTGATAGTAACTTTTCACGACTTGCGAAAAGTTTTCGTGGAGGCGGGGCCTTTCGTTGGTAAGGATTTCTTGCATCGGTTGTAAGCTGTTAGTAATTATTTGCGAATTCGTCATTAGTCATTAGGTTGGAGTTGCGGGTTTTACGAGAAATATTTGCTGTAGCTACAAGGATTAATAAACCCGCCGCCTCTTACTTTAGTCTTATCTCTCAAGCTGATAAAACTCGATCGCGCCAAGCTAAAACACTAAAAGCTATCAGGGTTCCCAGCAAAGCAGCACCGACGGCTTGGTGGGCGACTGTCAGCGGTTCTACCTGAAGGTGCAGCCGGAAAGTTGCTAATCCCAGAACTAATTGAGCAATGAGGCAAACACTCGCCCAATTAGCTAGTTTTCGCAAGTTTTGACTCAGTGCAGGCTGCCGCCAAGCCATGACTGCTACGGCTAAAGTCGCTGCTGTAGCTGGTACGATACCGGCGATGTGGCTGTTCATTACCGAGCACAATTCTGAGGAGCTCAAACATTGGTGCAGTGCCCATCTAGAGCCTACTAATGCTCCTAGCAAACTTTGCAGGTAAACTAACAATGCTGCGATCGAACTTACCCAAGCTAATTTGCCGACATTTCCTGTAGCTTCGTAGGGAGTCAGCATGAAACCGATGACTAGCAGGGCACCAAAAAACAGTAAAGCGGTTCCCAAGTGAGCGGTAACGATGTCAAATCTCAGCAGTTGTGTTACTGTCAAGCCGCCCAATACGCCTTGAAAAACGATTAAAAATAGTGCTCCGGCGCTTGCCCAAGGCAGCCATTTTGGCAGGCGACTGCGGTAAAACAAAGATAGCCCTAAAAGTGCGATCGCGCTCAAGCCAATTGCCGCAGCGTCCAATCGGTGAAACCATTCCAGAAATACCTGCAAATTCATTTGCGCTGCGGGTATTAATTGACCGTAGCACAGCGGCCAGTCGGGGCAAGCGAGCCCCGCATTCATGACTCGCGTGGCGCTGCCTACTGCCATTAACAGCCAGGTTGCGATCGCAATTTTCCACACTAGGCTGCGGATAATATCTTTTGGCTGCCACTGCACTCCTGCTGCTGCGTTTGGCTCCTTTAAAATTGAGTTTGCCATGAAATTTACCTTAGCCTTTGTTATCGATCGAGCTTAATTAAATATTGAGGTTTTGCTTTGGCTGAGCTTAGCCGAGCTTAACACTCTTTTTCTCTGACCAACCGTCATTTTTACTACCTTAGCGACTCTTTTATCCAATTAGTTTGTCTTTAGATATTTTTCAACTTGCCTGTTTATATTACAAAAGATTGCAGGATTTTTGCTAAACTTCAAAAAACTTTAATCTTTTACCTCCCTCCTCGATCGCTGACAACTCTCCTGCTGCCTGAGTTTCGCAGGAAAATAAAGATATAATTAAGAAAAACACAAGATGAAATAATTGTGATAGAACCAATTGAAAAGTGTTTGCAAAATACTAAACAGCATAAAAAAATTATAAAATATCAGTTGTATCCTACTTTCTGCCTTCTTGCTGAGCGTTTGAATCTCAAACCTAAAATATAACACTGTGCAGCCATGTCCCAAAAAAACGAAACCGCTGTTTTAGCATTATCACTCCTAATTACGATCGGGCTAGCCGGCACAGGTATTTGGTGGCTGACAAGCCGCGGCGGCATCAATCTCGGAGGTTCATCATCCCAAAATCCGACAGTTTCTAAGTCCCAGACGGGAAATTCCCCGCAATCAGAGCAGGCAATTGAGCAGCGTCTGAGTGCTGGACAAAAAGTGTTAATTCCAGAGCAAGCCACAACAACCAAACAAGCAGCAGTACAGGCGATCGCATCTGGCAACTATAACGCAGCTATTTCCGACTTACAAGCTTCGCTGAAAACCAATCGCAACGATCCCGAAGCACTAATTTACCTCAACAACGCCCGCATCGGCGATCGAAAATCCTACACAATTGCCGCAGCGGTTCCCATTGGTGCAGATATCAATGCCGCTTTAGAAATTCTGCGGGGTGTCGCTCAAGCTCAAAATGAAATCAACCAAAGCGGCGGCATTAACGGTACTCCATTAAAAGTGCTAATTGCTAACGACGACAACAACCCAGAAATGGCTTCGCAAATTGCCAGTGCTTTGGCAAATAACTCGGAAATTTTAGGAGTAATCGGACATTTTGGTTCCGACACCACCCTAGCAGCCAGCAAGATTTACCAGCAAAATCAATTAGTAGCAATTTCTCCGACAAGTACGTCAGTCCAGCTTTCAGGAATTGGTAGCGATATATTTCGGACAGTACCGAGCGATAGGTTTGCAGCTAATGCTCTTTCCCGCTATATGCTGACAAAATTGCAAAAGCAAAAAGCGGTGATATTTTTTAATTCTGCCAGCAGTTACAGCAAATCTTTAAAAGATGAATTTACGACGGCAGTTTACGGAGATGGCGGACAAATAGTATCGGAATTTGACTTTGCTAAGGGCAATTTTAATGCTGCCGAGAGTGTTAAAAGCGCGATCGCCCAAGGAGCAGAAGCGATCGTATTAGCAGCCGATACAGCCACGCTAGACAAAGCTTTGCAAGTAGTGCAAGTAAACGCCCAACGCCTGCCCTTACTAGCAGGAGACAGCGTTTATACTGCTAAAACACTGCAAGTCGGTGGTGCGGCAGCCACAGGTATGGTGCTGGCTGTTCCTTGGCATATTCTCGCAGATCCGCAGTCAAATTTTCCCCAAACATCCAAACAACTTTGGAATGCAGAAGTGAGTTGGCGCACGGCTTTAGCCTACGATGCGACAAAAGCATTAATTGTCGGTTTAGAGCGCGATCCGACTCGTACAGGCATTCAAAAAGCTTTATCAGCGCCAGATTTTTCAGCAACAGGAGCATCGGGCCCGATTCGATTTTTACCTTCGGGCGATCGCAATCGAGCCGTTCAGTTAGTAATTGTTAAACCCGGAAATCGCAGCAGTTACGGTTACGATTTTGTGCCGCTACCCGCTTTGTAAACTATTTGCGATCGCGAAAGGTAGATTATAATATTCATTGGTAACTTCTATGGCTGGTCAAGCAGAAATGTTTACAAGATGAGTAGTTATCCGCAACTAGAAAACTTGTATGGTAAAAGATCGGTTTCATGGTGTTGTTAAGACTGGTTTAGAAAAGGAAGGTTGGCAGATTACGGCTGACCCCTATAGCAATCCTAAATGAGTCGTAAATATTTTTACCCCACCCCAACCCTCCCCGCGAGTTCGGGGAGGGAGTAAGAAATTCACAAATGATTTAGGATTGCTATATCAAATTAATGTTGATGATGTAGATTTTGAGATTGATTTAGCTGCGGAACAATTGTTAGCGGCCCAGCGAGATCGTCAGAAAATTGCTGTAGAAGTTAAAAGTTTCATCAGCCATCCAATGTTTCAGATTTTCATACTGCATTGGGACAATTCCTTAATTATCGCGATGCACTTGAAACTATTGAACCCGATCGCCGCCTCTATCTAGCGGTGCGAGTGCCAATTTATGAAAGTTTCTTTCAACAACGGTTTATTGTGGCTGCAGTTCAGCGATATCAACTACGATTAATAATTTATGATGTGCAACAGGAGGTTATTGTTCAATGGCTGTAGAGCAATATAGGCAATACATTCGTCATCTGCTTTCAGAACGGCGATCGCGCACTTCGATACAACGCAACGCGCAAGAATACGAAGTGCAAACTCTTTTCGATGCTGAGCAAGATCATTATCAACTTCTGTATGTTGGTTGGCGTGGAAATAAACGCGATTTTGGCTGTATTCTGCATCTTGATATCAAGAATGGGAAAATTTGGATTCAGCATGACGGTACTGAAGTCGGAATTGCGAACCAACTCGTCGAATTGGGAGTGCCTAAAGAAGATATTGTTTTAGCATTCCACGAACCAGAGGTGCGCCAGTTTACTGATTTTGGCACAGGGGAGGATCTCGCCCTCAGTTGCGGGTAAGTAAATTAGGTGTAACCGATTGGGCGAAGAGATTATTTTGCCCGACATAGAAAGACAAATTTCGATAGAAAAAGTGATTTAAACTTGCGAAACCCCGATCGCCCTAACCGATCTGTTTCTCTCAAAAATAGCCCTCGGTTTCAAAGCAATTCTCAACAACAGCCACAGCGATCGCCATTCTCCCGGAGTTTCCTGCCGCTTCCACTGGCCGGGGCGACAGTACAGCATTTCGATCAAACAGCGGCGCTGACTAACACTCAGGCGATCGAAGGCAATTCGCACAGTCGGAAATTCCACAACAGTGCACCCAGCAGCATCCCGAAAACTCGACTCCAACTGAGATTTATCGCTAACCAACTCAATTTTAGCCACAGGAATAAAACATTTCTCTTCCATAATTTCCAGAGTCGCCGACTCGCAATCAATCAAAAATGCTCTCAAACTAGCCTCAGTGTCCAACTTGAGAACAGGCGGTGCCACCCAATTTCTCGCTTTGACTGCTGTGGGGGCGATCGCTCTTATTTTACCCTGCGATAAACTTGTTTGAACAGCATAGTTGGGGAGCATTTCTGCTGCGGCAAAACTCTCATTACCTTCTTTACCTTTCACCGCAAAACTCGGTCGCTTTGTCAGAGCAACTTCAGCGCCACTTTCCGAAATTACAGTAGTTATTCCCCACAAAGTTTCACCGCCCACATTCAATTGTACAACCCTCCGCAAATTGAACCATTCATAAATATCCGGCTTAGGAATATCCACCAAAATCAGCAGCGCTATCCCCAGCATCAACAGATTATAAACGCTCCAAATCCAGCCCAAACTCACGCCTTTTAACAAATCAGCAGTCTCGGATACTGTCTGTACGCTGCTCCAGTTTCTAACTAAATTAATGTTTAAATTGTGCCACAAGCTGAATGCTGTTGCGGCGAACAAAACAATCAAAGGCCATCCCAAATTCCAGTTGAAATTAAAGCGATCGCTCGCTATTCCCTTCGGTGTCACCTTAAACCCTTTATCAAAGGGCTTGAGCATGGCACTCACCACCGTTACTGCTAAAGGAATACACTGAACAAACGAGTATACATCCGAAAGTAAAGCCGATCGCGATCTGCGGTTCAGCCAAGAAAAAACCGTAACTTGCACCAAATAATAAGGTAGGAAAAAGTACAGCAATTCCCGCGCATTTGTCCGCAAAGGAATTATACCCAAAAACGAATAAGCTAAAGGCATCAACAGAAACAAAACCCTGGTTAAACTGGTAAACCAGTGCAGCAATCCTTCCAAATGAGACAGCCTTTGTACGAATCTGAGTCCGCGAATTGTTAAAGGATTGGAATTAATAAAAAATGCCTGAAGCGTACCTCGCGCCCAGCGCACCCTTTGGGTTAGATGAGCCTCTATATTTTCAGCCGCCAAACCAGCGCTTAACTTTTCATCTAAATAAACTAAGCGATAGCCGGTTGCTGAGAGCCGAATTCCGGTAAAGTAATCTTCGCAGACTGAATCTGTGACAAAGCCTCCCACCGCTTGTAGGGCGCTGCGTCTCACGACAAAAGATGTACCGCAACAAATCACGCTGTCGGCGCTGTCTTTGATTATTTCAATTTGTCGGTAAAATACTTCTTCTTCCGGGGCCAGCACGTTTTCTAAACCTAAGTTGCGGGCGATGGGATCGTGGTTATAAAAGCTTTGCGGTGTTTGAACGAGGGCGATTTCGGGATTCTGAAAAAAGCCTACTGTTCTGGTTAAAAAGTTTTTAGTGGGAATAAAGTCGGCATCGAAAACAACAATTAATTCTCCATCTGTTAGGGATGTGGCGTGATTGATGTTTCCCGCTTTGGCGTGCAGATTATCGGGTCGGGTTATATACTCGCATCCCATTTTTTTTGCCAGCAATTTGATTTCTGGGCGCTTGGTATCGTCGAGCAAATATACTTTTTTGTTGGGATAATCTAAAGCTTGACAGCCGATGACTGTGCGCCGCAAAATAAAAATTGGTTCGTTGTAAGTTGGAATCAAAATATCGACTGTTGGCGCAAATTTTCCCTCTGCAACTGCAACGGCCATGCGATCGGCTTCTCGGCACCTATCTTTGACTCCGAGCATTAAATACAGTTGAATGCTGCTGGTGAAAACCATTAACATTTCTAGGAAAAACAGCCCTAAACTAAATATACCGTTGAGGGGATCGCTTAAATTTAGGGTGGCTAGCGATCGCCACAAAACGTAGCGAATTGTTAAAGCCAAAACTATTGCAACTACCACAGCCCGCGATCGTTTCTGCGGTTGAGGCGAAATTTTCATTGCAGCTAAAGCGGCCGAGACGAGCACGACAGTAGGCACTAACAAATACATCTTGCTCGCAGCGGGTACTTGCAGCCACACAGGCGGGTTTTTCTGCCAAGTGTCGATTGTGGCAAAAATGCCGCTGACCGTGCCTTCACGGGCAAACCAGGCTCCGGCGATCGCGCCTGCGAAAGCAACCGCCCCCAAAACGACTAGGGTTGCCGCTGGCATTCGCGAAATCGCCCAAAAGCGGTGTTTCAAGTCTTGAAGGTCAAATCTTGAAGTTGTCATAAAATGTGAAATTCCCGATCGTGCCTGCAAAAGTCAGGGTTTTCTGCTGTCCACTTCCTAATCCCGTGGAAAATACTGACACACCCCACTTAACTATAATTTACATTTTTTAACATTTTGACAATTTAATGGTAATTCACTGGCTGGCTGGTGGCAAACTGCTCGGCAAGCCCAATCCTGGCCCAGTATAGCAACAGATCCTTTAGATTGTGGGCGATCGAATAACTAGAATAAAATTTCTTTGTAAACGAGGAATTGGATAAAATCCGAATCCAAAGCAAGCTCAAAGGCAAAGGTAGCAGATTTATTGTTCTGAGGAATGGTGTAGATTTAAAAGAAGAGGAGCGGATTAAATCGGCTACAGTTTTAAGTCAATTTAAGCGGATTAAGCTTGTCTAGAAATTTAAAGAAGCATTAAGAGATATTTCTGAAAGTCATCATAGTGTGGAAAAAGGGGGAAAATCACTGCTTGAATGGATTAAAAAAGCACAACCGATTTACAGTGATACCCTAACCATGCTTCGCAATCATATCGATGGAATTTGTAACTATTTCTTGAACCGAACAATTAGTGGTGTTAGGTCAGAAATCAACAATCATCTCAAAGTGATTAAGCGTCAAGCCTATGGATTTGTTAATTTTGAAAATTTTCTATCTCGACTGTTAGCTTGCTTTTCTAATTAATTTTTCCGATCGCCGCAAACCCAGAAGAACCTGAATCTTTACAAGTTAGCTATGGCAGAAATTGAAACCTGGATCGCCTCCCCAATCTTCAAAAACGGTTTGTGGAAAGTTTCTCTAAACCCCCATAGCTGTTGGATAATTTTTGAAGATTGGGGAGGTTTCTTACATCTCAATTGTATTGAATTTTGTACATTTGAAATAAGTCGCCGCTTTGCTTTTTTACTACTTTAGCGCCCGCAGCTTTTATCAGTTTTTCCCAGTCTTCTATTGTCTCTAAAAATACTTCCCCTGCTCGATAAGTTTCCAAAATTGCCCAGTCTTCTGCTAGAGGTGCATTGGGGTTGAGAACATCAAATACAAAGTGACCGCCCGGTTTTAAAACTCGCTTGACTTCTCCCATAACAATATTCCAATAGTCTATGGGATAGTAACAGCTAAAGCCTGTAGCAAGGCATAAATCGAACTGATTCTCTTCGTAATTCAACTTGTGGGCGGGTGCCCATTCTACGCCTTTGAACAGCTTAGAATTGAGCTGGGGGCCGCGAGCGTTTAATGCGTCTCGCGCGGCGCTGCTGATTTCTTGACCGTAAAAATATGCTTCCCACTCCCGCCAAGGGTAGATGAGAAAGCTGACTCCGCAGCCAATGTCTAGACAGCGCTGGTTTTTTTGAGGTTTGGCAATTTTCCAGAAGGGAGATACTGTTTTTGCTTGGAGGGTTCCGGCGACTGATTCTAGGAAAATTGGCATTGCTTCGACTTCTTCGGGTAGGGCGAATGCTTCTCCTTGATATTCGCGATCGAACCGAGTGGCTACTTGCGACAGTAAAACTTGCCAGCTATCTGATTTTCCTTTGGCAAACCAAGTCTGCTCTTGACCTGCAACTGGGTGCTCCGACTTTTTAGACATTCTTGGATTACCTTCTAGAGCCTTTGAGTGCTTTTGTAAAGTTTTGACGGTAAGGCTTATTAAAAATTAACGCGGGCCACAACAAAGACAGTTTCATGCGGTTGGCAAAATTTCTGTCGAAGTTAGTGCGATCGAAACCGCTCCAAAATTTCCAAATACCGCCGCCGTAAGCGACTAGCAACACCAATCCAATTAACGGTTCCATGAAATAACCCCCTAAGCGACTGATTGGATTTTGAGTTAGCGAGGCAAGGCTCTACTCTTAATCTATCATTTATCGGACGGCTTGGCGCAGGGATACCCGTAGCAATTCCACCTTCAGCTAGATACTTCAAAATCGCTGATGGTGGGAAGCTTAAAAATATAGCAGAAGTCATTAGTCATTAGTCATTAGTCATTAGTCATTAGTCATTAGTCATTAGTCAGCAGTGCTGTATCCTCGATCGAGCGCTGCGATCGATCATCAGTCATCAGGAAGAAGAAAGAAGCAATATTCAGTAAGGGTTTGAGCAATTGAGAACGTCCTAAAGGTCGGGCGCGGTTGCTATAACAGCCAGGAAAGAGCTTTCAGGGTGCAAGCAAGAAGCGACTTTTGCTAAAAGTCGAGGTGGCAAATCCTGATTCGGTTGAAATTCGGTTGCTGTTGGGGGACGACTTCGCTTTTTGGGACTTCGCAGGCGTGCAACTACTTAAAGATAATTAACTAAGAATTGATAGCGGTGCCCCACAGGTTACAGCAGGCAAACTTTTTCTAGCGGACAATGACGGTAGATAGCTTTCAAAGCAAGGAGGATTTTATGCGTGCAGTGCTGATGGCTGGGGGGTCGGGAACGAGGCTCAGACCCCTGACGTGCGATTTGCCTAAACCGATGGTGCCGATTCTGAATCGCCCGATCGCAGAACACATTATCAATTTGCTAAAAAGGCATCACATTACGGAAATTATTGCTACCCTGCACTACCTTCCTGATGTGATGCGCGAATATTTTACTGATGGGGCAGAGTTTGGCGTTCAAATGACTTACGCTGTGGAGGAAGACCAACCGCTGGGTACGGCTGGTTGCGTCAAAAATATTGCTGAATTGCTCGATCGCACTTTTCTGGTGATTAGCGGCGACAGCATCACAGACTTCGACTTGACAGAAGCGATCGAATTTCACCACCGCAAGCAATCCAAAGCCACATTAATTTTAACTCGCGTTCCTAACCCGATGGAATTCGGGGTGGTGATTACCGAGGAAAATTACCGCATCAGCCGCTTTCTGGAAAAGCCCTCTAGCAGCGAAATTTTCTCCGATACCGTCAATACGGGAATCTACATTTTAGAACCCGAAGTCTTGGACTACCTGCCGGCAAATCAGGAGTGCGACTTCTCGAAAGATTTGTTTCCGTTGCTGCTGGAAAAAAACGAGCCGATGTACGGTTACGTGGCCGAGGGTTACTGGTGCGATGTCGGACAGCTTGATGTTTACCGCGAAGCTCAATACGACGCGCTGCGAGGAAAAGTCAAGCTGGATTTGAGTTACTACAACGAAGTTCGATCGGGGCTTTGGGTAGGTCAAAATACTTTTATTGACGATAGCGCGATCGTCGAAGTACCGGCGATGATCGGTAATAATTGCCGGATTGCAGCCCGAGTTAAAATCGATGCGGGTACAGTAATCGGAGATAACGTGACAGTAGGGGCCGACGCTAACCTCAAACGTCCGATCGTCTGGAACGGAGCAATTATCGGCGAAGACGCTCACATAACAGCCTGCGTGATTTGCCGCAGTACCCGGATAGACAGGCGCGCCCACATCCTCGAAGGTGCTGTGGTCGGTTCAATGTCGATCGTGGGAGAAGAATCACAAATCGGCCCTTCCGTGCGCGTCTGGCCGAGCAAAAATATTGAATCCGGCGCTTTGTTAAATCAAAATTTAATTTGGGGAGAACAAGCTAAGCGAAATTTATTCGGTCAGCGCGGCGTTCAAGGACTGGCCAATGTGGATATTACCCCGGAATTTGCGGTGAAATTGGGTGCGGCTTACGGCTCGACTTTGAAACCGGGGACTTCGGTATCGGTTTCTCGCGATCAGCGCAGTATTTCGCGGATGGTTTCGAGGTCTTTGATTGCGGGTTTGATGTCGGTGGGAATTAATGTAGTCAATTTGGAATCGACGGCTATTCCGATCGCCCGCACGGTTACATCTACGATCTCAATTGCCGGTGGGATTCACGTTCGCATTTCGCCCGATCGCTCCGACCACATTTTAATTGAATTCTTTGATATCAAAGGCATCAATATTACTAAATCGGCTGAGAAAAAAATCGAGGGCGCTTATTTTAAGGAAGATTTACGCAGAGCTCTAATTCCCGAAATTGGAGAGATGTCGTACTTTAACCAAGCTCTCGAAATTTACAACCGAATGTTTGAGCGGCAGATGAATGTTGAAGCAATACGCTACAGCAATACTAAGGTGGTAATCGATTACGTTTACGCTGTTTCTGGGGCAATTCTACCGCAAGTGCTCGCTAAGTTCGGCTGCGATGCGGTGGTGCTCAATGCGAGTCTCAAGCAGACTTCTCTGAGCAACGGGGAACGGGAATATTTGCTCGACCAACTCGGCCGAGTGGTGAAAGCACTCAGCGCTAATTTTGGGGTGCAGGTGTCGGCCAATGGCGAACAGCTCATTTTGGTAGATGAGTCTGGGATAGCGATTCGTGGGGAAATGCTGACGGCGCTGATGGTAAATTTGATGCTTACTGCTAATCCGAAAGGTACAGTAGTAGTGCCGGTGAATGCGTCTTCGGCGGTGGAGGCGATCGCCCGCCGCTATCAAAGCAAGGTAATCCGCACTAAGGCGAACCCAACTGCTTTGATGGAGGCCGCTAACAGGAACCCGAATGTAGTTTTGGGCGGTAGTGGCAGTATGGGTTTTATTTTCCCGCAGTTGCATCCGGGGTTTGACGGAATGTTCTGCATTGCTAAAGTGATAGAAATGATGACGATTCAGGAGCGATCGCTCGGACAGATCAAAGCCGAACTTCCCCGCGTCACCCACCGCAGTTACAGCGTCCGCTGTCCTTGGACTGTCAAAGGTTCCCTGATGCGGCATTTAGTAGAAACTCATGCGCCCGATCGTTTAGAATTAGTAGATGGAGTGAAGATTTTTAACTACAGCGACGACAATTGGGTATTAGTTTTGCCCGATGCTAGCGAACCCACAGTTCATATCTTCGCGAACAGCGAAGACCGAGATTGGGTATCGGAAACTTTGAAGGAGTACCGCGCCTTCGTTCACGATTTTGTCACTCAAACCGAGGCTGCGGTTCTCCAAGATACCTTTGGTCGTAATGAATAATTGGTAGTGGGGAATTGGAAATTGGAAATTGGAAATTGGAAATTGGAAATTGGAAATTGCTAACAACTAATAGCTAATAGCGCAGAAAAATTAACAGATAAGATTGTTAAAATTACCAACTCTTCAGAAATGCCTCTGCGTTTATCTACGTTAAAAAGCTGCTTTATTCTCCTGTAAAAAATTTAGGCAATTGTTAGTATAACAATCCTGAATTCGCCAGTCCGATCGCCAATTTCCAATTAACAAATACCAACGATATTTTGTCCGCTCGATTGAGCGCAATAATATTCGTCGTCGTCGTTCGTAGTGCGAACCGTTTTTGTTATAATAATCTACAGTACGCGATCCGAGCCAATTTCCAATTTCCAATTTCCAATTCTCAATTCCCAATTACGCAAAGATAACAGATGAATAGCTGCATTTTAATGGCGGAAATAATTCAACAACCGCAACTCCGTTATACTCCAGATAATCAACTTCAAATCGCTGAAATGTTGATTCAGTTTCCCGGCCCAAAACCTGAAGATCCGCCTGAGCATTTGAAGGTGATAGGATGGGGAAGTTTGGCTCAAGAAATTCACGAAAAATATCGCGAGGGCGATCGCGTGATTATTGAAGGCCGGCTGGGTATGAATACGATCGAAAGAGATGGTATTAAAGAAAAGCGCGCTGAACTAACCGCCCAAAGAATTTACACTCTCGGCGCCGATGCGATGAGTGCTGCACCAGCAGCTAGAACTGCCCCGGAACCGACTCAAATTCGCGATACAGCCCCGGCTAATGTGCCGAGCAATGTGGTTCCCATGAGTTCCCGAGGTCGCAGTTCTAGCAGCCCTCAAAGCCCTGCTAACCGCACGTCTAGCTCGGATTGGAACTCGCATCAGTCTTCTTCTGAGTCCGATCGCCAGTCGGGTTCGTCTAACGAAGCTGATAATCCCGATTACGATCCGATTCCGTTTTAATCACAGCCGTAGGGTGCGTCACTTTCGGGTTGTTCGAGACTCCGCCGGAATGTTGAGAGTGACGCACCATCTATCTATGACTCCGACGATCGCACAATTTCCATTCCAAAAACGCGAGCAAACTCTGCCATAACGATCGCCCTCACGCGATCGACCTCAATTCCCGGTATAAATTGCTCCAAACTGCCAACCGGTCGATCGGGAATCCCGCAAGGTACGATTTGTCCAAAACCTGTTAGATCCGGGCAAACATTTAAAGCAAAACCGTGCATCGTAATCCAGCGGCTGACTTTAATCCCGATCGCCCCCACCTTGCTACCATCCACCCAAACGCCAGTCATACCCGCCACCCGGGAACCCTTCAGCCCGCAAACTTCCAACACTCCCAGCAGCACTTCCTCCAACTGGCGCAAATACCAGTGCAAATCCTGCTGGTGACGGCGCAAATTTAAAATTGGATAGCCCACCAACTGGCCCGGACAGTGGTAAGTCACCTCACCGCCCCGCTCAACTCGGTGCAATTCCGGCTGAGTGCGATCGGGGTCAAATTTCAGAAATTCCAACTTCGATCCCAGCCCCAAAGTGTAAACCGGCGGATGTTCCAGCAAAATCAGCACATCAGGCAAATCAGGATTTTCCCGGCGCTCTTGCACCAGTTTTTGCTGGATTTCCCAAGCTTGGGAGTAAGGTACTTGTCCCCAATCGAAGAGCAAGCAGGGTTGTGCATTTAGGTTTTGAGGGATAATAGGGGAAAGCATGAAAAAAATCAATAGTGTTTTTACGGAATATTGGTGCAGTTTAAATCAAGAATTGTCAACATATAAAAAAGATTTGAAAGAAAAGTGTTTTGTTTAATACATAATGCTATTGTATAAACTATACCCAAGTTACAGAAGGGAGGGAGCTCTATGAAGCTTGTTATCCAGGGTAAAAATATAGAAATCACCGATGCGATTCGCGAGTACGTCAATCAAAAGATTGAAAAGGCAGTTAGCCATTTTCAAACTTTGACTACAGAAGTCGATATTCATCTATCGGTGGCTCGTAACCCCAGGATCAATCCTAAGCAGACTGCTGAGGTGACAATTTATGCTAACGGTAGCGTGATTCGAGCTGAAGAAAGCACGGAAAGCCTTTATGCCAGCATCGATTTGGTTGCCGACAAGATCGCTCGTCAACTGCGGAAATTTAAGGAAAAACGCCACGACAACAAAATCCAGAGTAGTCCCAAAACAATTGCGGTAGTTGATGAACATCCTGTAGCAGCGGATTTGATTGGCGATCGAACTCCCGAACTTCCTGCCGAGGTAGTGCGGACTAAGTATTTTGCCATGCCTCCAATGACGGTGCAAGATGCTTTGGAACAATTGCAGGTTATCGATCACGATTTCTATATGTTCCGCAATGCGGAAACAGACGAAATTAACGTGCTCTACGAACGCAAGACTCACGGTGGCTATGGAGTTATCCAACCGCGCAACGGCAACGGTAATAGCAAACATAGCAAAACAGCCGAAAGCGCTGCACATTAAAAATCTAGTGTTGGGAAAAGCTAGATAATTTCTAATTGTTAATGGCTGCAAGTCGTTAGCAAAAAAGGACTAAAGTCCTCACTACGAACGAAAGGTTTGTAGTAAGGACTTTAGTCCTTTCTTGGTTTGGATTTTTAGGGAGCATCTCAGTTTGGCAAAAAGCATTTTTTTATTATAAGTAATCGCACAGAATTAATTACATACAGCTTCTTTACGGAGGAAGGCTTGTAGCCAAATTTTTGTGAATTCATTGTGTTCCACTATTTAGTGCGAGCGTCCTCGCTCGCGTATTGTACAAACTCGCTATTCGGGGACGCTCGCACGCTCAAATGCCACACTGAAATGCTCCCGATTTTTAGACAGTAAGGAAAAAGTGAAATCCTAGCTACAAACAATATGATGAACAATTATGCTATTGGAATTAAGACAACTGAAGATTCAACCGGGTCAGCAATTACTGGTGGAAGATGTGAACTGGCAACAATTGGAAAGTATTTTAGCGGAATTGGGAGAAAGTCGTGCTTCCCGAATTTCCTATAGTAACGGACTCTTAGAAATTATGGTTCCCCTACCCGAACATGAAAAAGCCAAGGAAATAATTGGCGACATGGTAAAATTTTTATTGGAAGCACGACAAATAGCATTTGAGTCTTTGGGTTCGACAACGTTGAAAAACGAACGCATGAGTCAGGCTGTAGAACCGGATACCTATTTTTACATTCAAAATTAAGCAGCAGTTATCGGTAAAAATCGCCTGGATATGAGTGTAGATCTGCCACCAAACTTAGCTATAAAAATCTATCTCACCTATCGCACGCAGTTGGATAATTATCAAGTTCTCGGAATCCCGGAACTTTGGCGGTACGCGCGGCGAGGGCTACAAATTAATGTCTTGCAAGCCGAACAATATATTGAGTCTGAGGTGAGTCCGAACAGATTTACATGGAAGAGTGCGCGAACAAGTCAAAAAAAACACAGTGGACGACCTTGATCACGATCGATTCACCAGCAGTGAAGAACACTTGTAATGAAGGGTGTTGAATCATTCATGTTTTTGTTTTTACAAAGCGACAAATGGGATGAAAAGACATCTAGCTGTAGATATATTAGGCTTTCCTTTCTTCACTCACTGCACTCCTGCCAATGTATCTGATGACCTACGTATTGATTGAGATGCTCTCCCAAAATATTAATTACTTCAAATCTAAACCGCTGGAACTTCCAAAAATTACCATCTTGCTAGATAATGGTTATCATCCTGACAAGCTGACCCAAGCATTGGAACTGATTTACCCTGCAATCATCACCAAGCTACAATTTCAACTCTCACCTAAACCGTCGAAAGCAGAAAAGGCAGCCAAAGGCAAGTCAGGATTTGTGCCAGTTAAGGCTAGGTGGGTGATTTAGAGATCTAATGCTTGGCTCGCAAGCGATGTAAAAGCTTAGTCAAAAACTTTGACCGGACATTTGAACGGGCCAATGCCAAGCTCCAGCTTGGTTTTATCCGCTTGATGCTCATAGGATTAGCTGTAAGGAATGAAAGATCTCAAATGGGTTCTATATTATTTATAAAGCTATGTGATTTCAATCACAAAATAACTTTACAAAATCTTTAAAAATAAAAGTACAGAGTTATGTTACCTATTTTCAGGGTATGAAGACCATGACAGTAAGTTCTGCTAGCCTCCCCAAAATCTCTGTGGAGGCGATCGCCCAGCGCATCTTTGCCTTCCGCCAAATTACTCCCCTCGACAGACAACTGCTTCACTCAGCAGTCCTCAACGGGCTAGACAAAAAGGATCAATTTTACATTAACCGATTGTGTGAGGGCATCCAAAACGGATTGATTCTGGTTGTGGAATAACTGGGCTGCACTATCTCTGACTAGATTGAGAAGTTATTCTAAAATTTATGTTTGATTTTGTATCTGCTGGAACTCAGTTCGGACAGTATTTTTTATTTTGCGATCGATCCACATCAGAAATAATCATATTTAAATATTATTGATCGAACTTTAACAACCAAAAACCTGTATAAGTCATACCGCTGTCATCAGGCTGCACTAACAAAAAATGCAATCCTTTACTTAATTGCTGGCGCTGTTGGTAAATTTCTGCAGCCGCCTTCACCTCGCTATCTTCAAAAGTAGCCACAACCCACCTCTCTGCCAATCCAGCTTCCAAAATCAATCCATCTGGAGTACCAGCAATATAATTCAAAGCAAAAGGTTTCACATCCTGAAGCCATTTAGCCAACCGCATCGACTGTCGCCCGCCGTCAATCACAACACCGGGCACCGGTACTGTGGAAGCTAAGCCCAAAGTCAGCGGTAGCAGCAATTCAGGCATTTCCAATATTGGTATGGGACGTTCTTGAAAAGCTTCTACAATATCGCCTGCGGCTAGGGAAGCAAAACGCCAGCCATCACCCCAAAGGTTTTGGGGTAAAGGAACCGGCGGCGGAGTTTCAAGGGCGATCGGGCTGTAATTTTCGGCTGTATAATTAGGCATACTCAAATATTCTTCTGCCCGTTTTTGCAGCAGCAATTTCAAAGCTGCAGTGCGGCGAGTCGCTTCTACTTTGATACCCAAAACCTTGCCCGCAGCTTCGATCAAACTGAGAGATTGAGGCCTAAATACTTGAATCAAATCCGGCAAATTCTGAATTTGAGCTTGCTGGTGCAACTGCGCCGCCAGCCAATTAGAATTAGCTTCCGACTGGCTGCAAAAAGCGCTAAATTGAAAAGTTTGTGCCCCGTCGCAAATTAATAATTCCCACAATGGTTTACCTGTTTCGTCTTGCAGGGGGCGGCGGTAAAAATCGGCTTGCCAAATACGCATGGGAGTTAAAAAATAAAATCTACAACTCAATAATTTTAATATAACCAGGGAACACTGCATTTTTTTTACGAAAATCCTACACGGTAATCCGCAGTAAGGGTAAAAAACTGGCTTCTTTGCCTGGAGTGCATCCGAGACTGTATAAAAAAACCAGTTTCTTCGATGTTGATGCGATCGCGCACTGTATTATTTAAGATGGTTAACCAAATACATATCCATTTCGCCCTTATTTTTAGCAAGGATTTTCCCTCGATATTCACATTCACAAAAATCCTTAACTAATTCAAACGTTGCACTAGAAATATTAATTTTTCCAGGCACACCCGAAGATTCCATCCGAGATGCAGTATTAACTGTATCTCCCCAGACATCATAGGCAAACTTCTTATTCCCAATTACTCCAGCAAGTATTGGGCCTGAATGAATACCAATCCTGATATCCCAATAAGGAATGTTGTGTTGAGCTTTATGCACTTTTCGCAACTCCATAAATTGTTGAATTTCTATAGCTCCGAGTACAGCATTAAAGGCGTGTGTTGCCATTGGGACAGGAATTCCCGCCGCACACATATAGCTGTCGCCAATAGTTTTTAATTTTTCCAAGCAATATTTATCCATCACGCGATCGAAATAAGAAAAACAATAGTCTAGTTCGTCAACTAAATCTCGCGGAGTCATCTTTTCAGATAACTTAGTAAAGTCTTGAAAATCCGTAAATAAAACCGATACGCAATCATAATGAACGGGTTCCACTTTGCCGTTATTTTTGAGTTCCTCGGCAATTTCAACCGGGAGTACGTTCAACAGTAGCTGGTCGGATTTGTGCTTTTCGGCATCGAGTTCCAAATACAGATTATTCATCTCTTTAAAGCGTTCGGCATTGCGGATTGCCGAGGATAGTTGCAAAGCCAAAAGATAGCCAATTCGTAGGTCTTCTTGAGTGTAAGCTCGCGGCTTTGTTGTGGCAAAATTAATTGTTCCTAAAACCTTACCTTCGCTTTCCAAAGGAAGAATAATTTGCGAAGCGTAGGGCGACAAAATAGCAGTAGCACCGGCTTCTTGAATTAATTGAGGTTGACGTGTTTTGAAGGCTTTGTTAATTGGGCTGCTGTCTGGTAGGGCAGCAATCTCTATAGGGATATGCTTGCCAAATAAAGTCGTGCAAGTGCTAGAGCTGTGCAGGCAAACGCTACAGTGTTCAAAGTCTAGCAGCCATTTGGCTTGCTTGCCTACTACCCGCAAAATCTGATTGAGATCGAGGGTGCGATTAATGGCAGTGGCAATTTCGTTGACGGCTGCAATGCGGATAGAAAGCGCCTGAGTTTCTGCTAACAAACGGCGGGCAGTTAACAAAAGTTCTTCTCGGTCTTGCTCTTCTAGCCGTTCGCCCATAATAGGGGTATGAGATGATAGATCAATACGGTTTACTTAAGACGATCCAGGCGGTAAAAGATTATGAAAAATTAATCAATACTGCGATTGCTTCGTTCTTCGTTCCGGGAGCATCTGAAGTTTTGCAAAAAGCATTTTTTTATTGAGCGTGCGAGCACCTCAAGAACTCGCGAGTTGTACAATACGCAAGTTCTTGAGATGCTCGCACTATAAATGCAAAACACCAGATGCTCCCCCTTCGTTCCTCTCTTGGAAAAATCTTAAGTAAACCGTAGTGGATTATAGATTACAAAGCATCAATTTCTAGGGCAATTGCATCGGTATATCGATTGACAAAGCTAAACAAATCTGCTGTGGCAATAATCTCAAAGATTTCCGCATCATCTAGCCCTAAATCCCGCAGATTTTGGTAATGAACTTCTGTCATTTCCAGGGGTTTTATAGCCGCCAGCAAGCCAAAGCTAATGACAGCTTTATCGCGTTTTGGCAGAGGACAGTTGGCAAAGTCAGAAACTAGGGTTCGCAGGACTTCTTCGCTCATCCCCAAGGCAGACAATCCGTGCAGGTGAACTTGGAGAGCGTACTGGCTGTTATTGAATTGGGAAATAGCGACACCGACCATTTCTTTTAGAGTTCTGGGTAAGTCTCCTTGCAGGATTGTTCCCCGAAATTTTTTCCAATTTGCTTCTAATAAGTCTGGGTTGATTGCCATTGACTTGAACAGGTTGGGGACGATACCAAACCCCAATTCTGTCAAGATTTCTTCGTAGACTTCCTTGGCTTTAGGATCTGTAATTTCCTCGTATTCGATAAGTGGAAAGCGTGTCATGGTTTTATTGAAGTTTACGACTGTTAGATGTGGTTGGGATTGTCGCAGTTGTTATGTAACGCCACCGCAAGGGTTACGTTACCAAATCTTTTGGCTTTAGTAGGATTGATGATAAAATGCACCGCTGTCAACAAACCGCGAATTTTGAAAATGAGCTAGCAACAAATCTAACTTTTGAGGATCAATTAAACTTACTATTATAGCAATGCTTGGAGCAAATAAAACTCTGTTACGATCGCGTCTGATACTAATATTAAACTGTCTCAAGAGCTAGAGTCAAGCACCGGCAGTCGATCGCGCGCGTGGGGCGAAATTTGGTAGCGCCCTGAAGGAAAGGAGCGGAGAACAAAACCGCATTCAAATTTAAACAGGCATCTAAAGTTGTAAATTAGCATTATAATGATGCACAAAGCGCCAAATAGCAGCTATAGGATTTTCTAATTTTTTAGAGAAAGCTAAGCTCTTTCTTACTAACCGAGATACTCGTTGTCGAATAGTGCAGTTAAAGCGCTCAATATAGCTAGTAAAACCACTATCTTTATCTACACTACGATGACGTTTGCCAGGAATACAGAATCGTAGGCACTCCAATGGTCAGTATAAATTACTGCCGATTGACGGTAAACTGGTGGCATTGAATTCCATAAGGCCTGAGCTGATACCGCGCTACGATCCCCAATATGTACACCAACAATTTCCCTAGTCTCGGCATCCAATGCAAGCCATACTCACTGCTGATTTCCTTTGTTATCGACAAACGACCATAACTCATCCATCTGAACATTCAGGCGCTTTTTTGGCTTGGCACTTACCTCCACTTGCTTCTTTTCAACGACAGAAGCGGCATTTACGTAGCGCTGTACTGTATCTTCAGATACTTGCAATACCCGAGCAATCCCAGCCTGAGAAATACGTTCAAGTAGCATCCGTGACATTAACTCCTGTTGTTCCTTGGTAATGGCTTTCCATGCCGGATTCAAAACAAATTGACGGCCACATTCTCGACATTTGTAGTTTTGTTTATGATGCCGAGTCTGACCGTTACGACTAACTTCTTTTGAGCCACAATTGGGGCAAGAATTAATTTCTACTGTCATATCACTAATGGCAAACACTTCTCTCTAATCATAGCTTACTCCGATCCTTTCCTTCAGGGCACTACCCGAAATTTCAGCAAAACTCTTGAATTGGATACTACGGCCAGGTTCGCGAATTTTCCGGCAAAAAACACTACGTTCGATCGCCCGATCAAACTCTACAAATTCGAGCTCATCTGATGCAGCAGGGCGCAGAAGGGAAAAAACAAAATGCTGTGCGATCTAGTTTATTTAATTGGCAGTTTGGGCGATCGACAACCCATCGCCCAGACAAGCTACGCTAATGCCTGCAACAAGAGTTATTATAATAAGCTGTAAACTTTTATCTTTGTCGCTGCATTTATGAACCCTGCCCTTACTCAGTTTGGCGCTCAGATGTCCCACCTCACCGGCGTGCGGGCGATCATGAAAGATATTATTGAAACTCTCAGAGCCGGCAGCGGGCAGGAGTTTATCAATTTGAGCGCGGGAAATCCGGTGATTTTGCCCGAAGTCGAGAAATTGTGGCGCGATTGCACGGCCGAACTTCTGGCGAGCCCGGAATACGGCGAAGTGGTTTGCCGCTACGGTTCCAGTCAAGGCTATCAGCCGTTAATCGATGCTGTAGTGACGGATTTTAACCAGCGTTACGGACTGAATTTGACGGATCGCAATGTCCTAATTACTCCCGGAAGTCAATCAATTTACTTTTACGCAGCCAACGCTTTCGGCGGCTACACTGCACCGCGAACACAGATTGCCGATCCTAATTCGGAAATCCCAAATTTCAAATCGATCGTCCTACCGCTGAGCCCAGACTACACCGGTTACGGCGGCGTGAGCTTAATTCCCGAAGCGGTAATCGCTTGCAAACCCACCCTCGATATTGATGCAGCGGCGCACCGATTCAAATACCGGCCGGATTTCAGCCAACTGTCGATCGACCAAACCACCGGTTGCGTCATCTTTTCCCGTCCCTGCAACCCCACCGGCAACGTTCTCACCAACGACGAAGTTCAAAAAATAGCAGATTTAGCCGCTGTTTTCGACGTGCCGGTGTTCGTCGATTCCGCCTACGCCCCTCCTTTCCCCTCCTTGAATTTTACGGAAATGACACCGATTTTCGGCGGCAACATCGTGCATTGCATGAGTTTGTCAAAAGCGGGATTGCCGGGAGAAAGAATCGGAATTGCGATCGGCGATCGAAACATTATTCAAATATTAGAATCTTTTCAGACCAATATGTGCATTCATTCGCCGAGATACGGACAGGCGATCGCCACACGCGCCATTAATTCCGGCGCTCTTGCCGACATTTCCTTCAACGTAATTCGCCCGTACTATCAAAGCAAATTTGCGATCGTAGAAACCACCTTAGAACAATCGATGCCGAAGGATTTGCCGTGGTTCTTGCACCGAGGCGAAGGAGCAATTTTTGCGTGGTTGTGGCTGAAAGATTTGCCAATGACGGATTGGGAACTATACCAAAAATTGAAAGAAGTCGGCGTAATAGTCGTGCCGGGAAGTTCTTTCTTCCCCGGTTTGCGGGAAGATTGGCAGCACAAGCACGAATGTTTGCGAATTAGTTTGACTGCGACAAATGATGAAATTGAGACTGCGATGAAACGCTTGGCTCAACTCGTGGAAAAAGTTTATCGCGGCTAATAGGAATACGCTCGAACATATAGTTTCCCAGTTAGCGGAAACAAGCATATGAATATCGATGTTTTACTCCGGTAGATTTCGATTATAGGTTATATCGTGTCCGGTCGATCGACCGCACAGATCCGTTTTGCATTATAGTAATCGACCCGACATGATATTAGACTTCTGGCACTAAATCGCCTTCAATTCCTTCAATTGTCTGCGTTATATCGTTTCCGGTAGCATCGTCAGGTGATTTAACCGGCGCTAGGGCGCAGAGAACACAGAGGAAGACAAGAGAGAGATGAATACAGAACTATGAAACGCGGATTTGATCTGACTCGATTTTATAATTCCGATGCTACCGGATTTGATATTAATCGGCGTCGATCTGCCTGATATCTGCGGTTTCTGTATCGATCTGTGATATCAAATCCGGTAGCACTCCTCATGATGTTAACAGTCAACAGTCAACAGTCAACAGTGAATTTATTCTGATGCTACCGGATTGGATATGATTTAGGAAGCTAATCTGTTGTAGAAAACGGGTGCATCTCCGGCATTTTAAAAAGCCCTATTATAAAGCTCATGCACAGATGTTCCCATAAAAAACCTTCGCAATTTTACAATTAAATTACCCGATAAACAAAACTCAAACTTGCCCAAATATTCACATCCAAAGCCAAATCATCAGTGGAAATCCCCAACTTCTCCACACCCGGAATACTAGCATTGTGCAAATCTTCCAAGACGGCCTGCGCGACAATTAAAGGATTCAACAATTCTCGGATTGGTGAAGCATTCCTCACTTGCTGCATTCCTTCCTCGATCGCCGTCTGAGTTCGAGTGAAGGGTTTTTCACTAAATATAATTAGAGTTTCCCCCAGTCCGCTCGGGCCCGATACCGCCCAGCCGAAAGTCCCAGCGCCCGGTACAGTCAAATTCTCTCCGGGGGCGATCGCCACCGACATCGCTCCGGGATAATTTTCGATCTGAGAATTCATTACCAACAGGTGTCCGGCATTATCCGACGAAAACACCGCAGCATACACTGGGCGATCGCTTTCGTTAAACAGTCTGTGCTGAATTCGATCGCCCTTGTTGACGCTGAGCATATCGATATTTGCCGATTTCTCGCTGTCTGCGCTCATGGGCTCCAAGCGATAAGTGCGATCGGCTCGCACCGGCTCCCGCTCCACCATCACCTTGGCTTGCGGGGCCATAGTTGACAGCACCGCCCGCACCTTCAGTCGCGAAGACCCCTCATTGACAGTCAGCCGCAGCAACTTCGTCGCCAGCAACGCTTTCAACTGCGGAGCCAACCGCTGCACGGCCACCTTCACCGCTTCTCCCCCGTCGCCCTCGGTGTCGGGAACCGGCCTTTGGGCCAGAGAAAACAAGCCGTAGCGCCGTTGATACAAAACAGGCCGATCCGACGAAGTTTCAGCTAAAATCGTTTCCGGGACTGTGCCAAACCGATAGTCAGCGGGTTGATCGCTCCCTACCACCGAAACTTGCGGCACAGTCGCAAAGCCACTCGTGGCGTCTACCCGCTCGATGCGTTCCAAACCAGAGTCCAAAGCTACTGTCAAACCGATTTTTCGCGGAAATACCCGAATTTCTTCCCTCACGAGTTCGCCGGCGGTTAATTGTCTGTTTGGGCGATCGCCCCCGTCTAAAATTTGAGCCTTAGCAGTCAAGCCCGTGCGAGCCTGCACCAAAAGTAGTGAAGTGTACCCATCGCCTAGGGAATCGCCCTCGATCGATGCAGCAGGCGAACCCACAGCAAATACCGAGTTCCCCGCCCATTCCAAAACCCCCGCCGACAAACCGCCGAGCCACAACTGCACAGTTTTGCCGCCATCTTCCACCGCCGTTACAGCGCCATCAGCCGCCACAGAATTCAACATTAAATTTGAAAAATTAACTGCAGGCGGTGCCGTTAAATTGTCATGGCGAATTTGCGGTTGTTGCAATAACCCCGCCATTTCCTCGACAGTACCTGCGGCGCGACTGAAACTGACGCTGAAACTACTAGCGGGAGTTGCTAACCACAGAGTTTGGGTGAGGGCGTAGGTAAACAAACCAGCGGTAAATCCGTTCCACTGTTGTTCGGCGGCGAGTTGGGAATTCGCAGCAGCAGCAAGTACCGCGGCCGCCGGACGGAGATTTGATCTCGATCTGAGGCCTTGGGCAAACGTTAATTCTCCGATGCTTTGCTGGCCGATGGTGGAGCGCGGACGGGAGCGAATGCGAAAGTTGCCGTTTTTGGGCAATTTTTGATAGGTGTAGCTGGTGTCGAGGATGGCGATCGCCTTTTCTGTCGGGAGCGATCGCATCAACAGCAGCAGCGTTTCCTCTGAAATATCATTCACCGCTCGGTTTGCTAACAGCGGTACAACGTCATCCGCCGGCACCAAACTATTGTGCAATTTGCCTGGAGTGTCGATCGAACCGACTCGACTACCGCAGCCGCTAAAGTGAAAAATCACCGCATCGCCTGGTTTTGCTTGTTCGGTTAAATGAGTGACAAAAGCCGTCTCGATATTTTCCCTCGTAGCTCGATCGTCAGTCAAAGTCAGAATGTCCGACGGCGCAAATCCAAACCGCTCGATCAATAATTCCCGCTGTAATTCCACATCCGTCACGCAGCCATACAGAGGCGAGTCTGGATATTTATTGATCCCCACCAACAAAGCCAATTTACGCGCAGTCGGCTGGGCTAAGGCTTGGAGGTAGCGATCGCCCAACCGCAACCACAAAGTTTCGCTGATGCCGATCGCTGCCAGCATCCGGCCAGCTTGCTGTAAAAATTCCCGCCGCTTCAGTCCCATTTTTAAATAGCTGTTTTTTAAATAGCTGTGAATTTTCTGTTGTCAACTACCCGACACTAAGCGGAGTACCGCCGAGCGTGCAGGCTTGCATCTGAAGTCCACCGCAATTCCGAAAACCTTTGCAGGATTTGGGCTTTGGTTTCATCCTTCGATACATCAGGGGATGCTGACAAGCTCCCCGTGCTCATCCAGTCTTGCCGGACAAGCAACGCTCTCATTGCAATATTTCGTGCACCAATCAAATCGGCATGAAGCTCATGACTACAACATTCGCATCGAAACAATAGTCCTTTGTTTGGTCTATTAGCATCCGAAGTATGTCCACATTTAGGACAACTTTTCGACGTGTAATGAGCCGGAACTTTAGTCGCTAACGAACCATTTCGATGGGCTTTATAGTCAATATACCCGTGCAATTCGGCATAAGACCATTTAGCTTTGTTTCGATTAGCTACTCGTCTCTTCTTGCTTGCCTTGTTGCCCGATTTCGTCCTAGTCCTGTCCCGGATTCCGGTGAGGTCTTCTAGTCCAATTAGGGTGTTAGGTTTGGCAATATCCTTACTGATTTGGTGGTTCACATCAGCGATAAACCGTCTCTCTCTCCCAGACAGAGCGATTAATCTTCGCTTCGCTGAACGAGTGTCTTTACGCTGAAGAGTCATCCGTGCTTTATGATAGCGATTAGCTTGATGTCTAGCATTCTTCCCTGAGTAGAATTTAGACTTATTTTGTAAGTCTGTTTCTACCGCTAAGTAGCGCATACCCACGTCAACACCAGAAATTCTAGTTATTTTTAGTGGGTCAATTTCAAGCGTTTCTACTTCAAGGCTTACCATCAGATAGTAGATCTTGGAGGAACGCTGATAGACAATTTTAGCTGTTCCAATCCTTGCACCATTGGCAATTAAATCTAAATGCTTATTGTAGCCCTCATAGGTCACTACTATTCGACCTTGGAGAGTGATGATACTCACTTGCCTCCCGGCTTTAAAAGAGTAGTCACGTTGATAATTTAAGGTACAAGTTCGAGAGATATATTTGGGGGCTTTGTCTAACGCTTTATATCGTCTCGTGGTGTAGCATGAAGCAATAGCATCGTTAGATTGTTTGGCCTTAGTCCACAACGTTTTGTAAGTCCCAGAAACTTGTCTGGGTACATTGCAAGCCATTTGCGCTCCCAGCCCAAATTTCACCCGCAATTCGTTGTAGACCGCTTTTTGTAGCTTAGCACCATTGCTGGTTTTGCCTGCATCAAAAGCAACTTGTGAAGTATAATTCAAAGCATCTCGGTAGGCTAAAGCAGTCTGAGATACCAAAGCTTTTTGCTCGGTAGTCAGTTTGAGTTTTAGCTTGGCGGTGATTACTTGGGACATTACATTCACAAACTCTGGTTTTATTGTATCTCGTGAAAACTAATACTGCAATAGCGGGAATCAAAGATTTGTTCGGTGGGTAAGCCTCACGCGCATTCCTCGCGTCACTCAACGGAGTACCGTGTTTGGTGCGGGACTCCTGCTGATGCGGTTAATTTTAACTTAAATGCCCCTCAATATTTTTTGGGAATTTAATTATATCCGGGCTGATGCAGAACCTTTATATTGCAGGTTTGCACCGCACGCCGAGAACCCTATAATTAGCAGGTACAACCACCGTTTGGCTAATGAGTTCCGGTGCGGCACGCCTCGCCGGCGATGCACACCACACCTTACTATTATAACTAGCCTATCAAACCACTTTTCGCCTAATTTTTGTAGATGGTGACTGTTAATTATTCAGATATTTTTTAAGTTTTAAGTTAAAATTTTTGAGTTTCAAGGTGAAATTTTCAAATTTCACATTGAAACTCAAAAGTTAAAACTTTTCAGAATGCCACCAATACCAAAGTTCAAGACTTAAATCTCGTAACTAAAAATATTCATAGCCTTAGCTAATTCGGCTGCAACTTCCGGTCGAGAAAACTGTGGCGGTGGCAATTTTCCAGCCCGCAGCATTTCCCGCACCTTGGTTCCAGACAAATGCACCCGTTGTTCGGGACTGCTGGGACTTGTTTTAGTTGTAGCCATTTGTTCCGTCAGCTTGCAATAGAAAGCGTGCTCGAATTTCATCGGCACAATTCCCAATTCTCCCGGCTCAAATTCGTCAAAAATGTGTTGGGCATCGTAAGTGCCGTAATAATCGCCAACTCCAGCGTGATCGCGCCCTACAATAAAGTGAGTGCACCCGTAGTTTTTGCGGATTAAAGCATGAAAAATGGCTTCTCTGGGCCCAGCGTAGCGCATCGCCGCCGGATTAATTGCCAAAATTACGCGGTCTTTTGGATAGTATTTTTCTAGCAAAATTTCGTAACAACGCATCCGCACGTCAGCCGGGATGTCGTCATCTTTAGTCGTCCCTACTAGCGGGTGCAGAAACAAGCCATCTACTGTTTCTAAGGCGCATTTTTGGATATATTCGTGGGCCCGGTGGATGGGATTTCGGGTTTGGAAACCGACTATAGTTTTCCATCCTTTTTCTTTGAACATCTGTCTCGATTTCGCCGGGTCAATCTGATATTGAGGAAACCGGGCGTCTAGTTCGCGTTCCAATAGCCAAACGTCGCCTGCGAGGTTAACCGGCCCGGCTTGGTCTACTACTTGCACGCCCGGGTGTTTGAGGTCGTCGGTACGGTAGACGTTGACGGCTTCTTCTTCTTTGCTGTAGCGGTATTTTTCTGCGAGTTCCAAGATGCCGACAAATTCGCCAGCCGGGGAGTCGAGGCGCACTAACACGCCTTCTTTGAGGTTGTCGGCGACTGCTTCGCTGACTGAGAGGGTGATGGGAACCGACCAAGGGATGCCGTTGGACAGGCGCATTTCTTTGACGACCGATCGATAATCAGCTTCGTTCATGAACCCTTTGAGGGGGCTCAGGGCTCCGATGGCGATCATTTGCAGGTCAGAGATCGATCGATCCGAAAGCTGAACTCGCGGCAATACTTCTGCTTTGTCAAAAAATTCTTGTCTTTGGTCTAGTGTGGCAATGCGGTTGACCAGGATGCCGCCGTGAGGGGCAATGCGGTCTAAATTCTGGCTCATGTCGATTTGAGGTTTTAGATTTAAGATGTTGGACTTTAGCTACCTATATCCTACCAAGGTGTTGTTACACTTAATCAGTTTTTCTAGTAAACTCCAGCACAGAATATACATTATATTTACAAAATATAATTTATTAGCTAGGTTATAATATTTTATAATTTTCTAACAAAATTTATCGACTTCTGACAAAAACATTCAGGATTGACAAATCTTAAAGCTCATATTATTCATGCCAAATTAATAAACTTTTAGTCTTTAAATATCACTTCATGGGCGAACTTCTATCCATTCAGCGAATAGATAAATCGTGAATTTAATTGTCATATTTACTCATAAAAGCCTTTCCTGCTGTACATTTTTAAATCATACAAACAACTAATTCTTAAAAGTTAACTGTGTTTTTTCAGATCAAAATTAGCCTCTAAATTTATATTTCTCACAATATTAGAAATGCCCTATTGTTAGCGACTAAGCAGTTAGCGGTCTTCATCAAATTATATCATGTCCGGTTGATTTCGACAACAAAAACCAAATATTACGATTATAATTTACTAGACTGGACATGACATTATATCAGTCGAGGGAATCACACTCGACACTTTTTTAAATAACCATAAAGTTGAATTAATTGATGTCTTGAAAGTAGATTTTAAGGTACCAAACAAGCCCTTTTTAACTCGATCAGCGATGCCACGCTCCGCAATATTAAGCAAATAACTATCGAGTTTCACAATTTTATGCCAGGTTCTATGAACGCTGAGGAAGTTCACACAATTGTAAACAGATTAAAAAGATTGGGTTTTGTCTGCCTCCCATTTTCATATTTGTTCCCTGACATGGATATCTGTAATTTTTTGTTTATTAATACGAATCAGTGTAAAGACCCGTATAAACACTGGGTTAATTTTCAAATTATCCACTTATTTCTCATTATATAAAAAAAAATTATCTCTACTCCGTTCGGGAATTCATCGCTAATAAACTATTACTAAATATCGGCGATAAATTCACCGTAAAGTTAAGCGTCATCCTGTTGAAATTCAATACTATTCAAATCTATAGCTTTTATTTTTTGACAACTAGCTAGTTTGCGACCAACTTGTTATGAAGCATTTTCAGTTGCAATAATTCTTCACCCAGCAGATGAGGTAAGGGAATTTGAACTTTCTCCAGCATACTCTGAATCCGATATCTCCAATCGTGACGAGCTAAACTCTCAACATAGTTGCGTTTGTATATCGACTGAAGGCGCTGCGTGTCTTGTAAAAGTTCTTCAACTAACTCCACACTTTTTTGTGGATTGTCTGGTAACTCAATAGTTGCATCTTCCCAGTTCAGCAACTCATCATACAGAGGTGTAGTTGGACGTTTCCCAACAATCGCGCCACCAGTCGCAGCACCGTAAAACCACCGCAGCGTAATAAATGAGTAAGGAAACTTACGCATACCAGGATATATCGTGTCAAATGCTAAGGTAATTTTACTATTTCTCAAAATATGAAATAGTAGGAGAGTATCTTCTTCATCTTGACGTTTTTCGTAAGGCAATTTCGGAAATTTTACTTGGTTCCGGGGTGTCGATCTATAGTAGATTTTTTCGGAACCAGGTTGATTGAATTTATTAAAAAAAGCCTTGTGATACTGTTCGGGTATCCGCCCAAAGCTAGTTAAATCAATGGAACGTTTGACTTGACACGAACCTTGACCAAGAACATCAGCGCCAAAAGGCAGCAGCGATACTGGGATGTTAAAATATTGCTGGAGTTCATCTATAACTTCGGGTAGCGCAACAAATAAACGATCTAAATGATAAACATTTTTCGAGTAAATATTAGGATCCCAGGCGTCGAACACATAACCGATAACAAGATCAAAACGTTGCCGCCACTTAGGTATGCTTGATAGTAGTTCTAAATCTGAGCCTGAGATGCCAATAGTCAGTAAAACATTGGATTTGTTCGACAATTCAGGAAAAGAGGCTAACTTATAGAAACCTGTAGTAGACTTGATAGCTTTACGGACAATTCGATTAGCTAGTGGAGGCAGTTCGGATGACCACTTTAGTAAGTCCCGACCCGATGGTATCAAAAGTTTTGCGTTGCAGGTTCGTACCAGAATATTTTCTAATTCAAAAACTGTGTCCCAGAAAACGCTAGATGATAAACCCCGTGAAGAGAGTATAAAAATATTCATAGCTAGTTGCTTACCTTAGAGTAGTATCCAAAGTATTATAGAATCCATTTGATATCTTTTGTAAAATCCTTCCTTACAGGGCAACTATTCTAGCCTAAATCTAGGATTCTACTGATTCGCCCAAACCTAGTTGTGGTAATAAGTCGGGAATAGATGTTAAATGCGTTCTATAGTGTGTGTCTGGTGACTATTGTGATGAAATGTTTAAGAATATTTACCGAAAAATTGGGGTAAGAGCCCCGTCATAAGCTCGACAGCTTTTCTATCTCTAAGGAAATTAAGCAATATTGAACTACGTAATATCCCTGAAATTTTGTAGTAAGATTCAATACAAGTTTTTCAACAGACTTGAGGTAAGAGGTTCTGCCCAGAAGTAGGGTAGGTAAAATTTCAAACGCACCGCGAGAATGTAGTCGAAGCAGTTCAACTGGTATAAAAAGAATTGCCAGGGGTAAAAGCCGGGGTTCAAAATGTCTGTCAGACCTAAAGAAAGAAAACCAGTTCTGGTTGTTTGGAGAAATCCAACTAGGCAGGGGATTGTCTAGTAGGAGAGAAGGTGTCAGACGGGGCTTGCTCCGCATCCTTTGCTAGTATCCTAGAATTCCCACGCCTTCAGGCCCGGGAGTGTGTCAAGCTAATTTAACGGTGGCCCGATATAATCACTGTTGTGAAACTCAGGCAGAAGGTAAAAAATGGCACAAGCAAAGATCGGAATTATCGGTGGCAGCGGTTTGTATAAAATGGCAGCCCTCCAAGATGTGGAAGAGGTAAAAATTGATACACCTTTTGGAACGCCGTCGGATGCCGCAATTGTGGGAACCTTGGACGGTACGCCCGTGGCATTTCTGGCAAGACACGGCCGCAACCACACTTTTTTGCCTTCAGAAGTGCCGTATCGGGCAAATATTTATGCAATGAAGAGTTTGGGAGTTGAGTATTTAATCTCAGCGTCGGCGGTTGGTTCTCTGAAAGCAGAGGCAAAACCTTTAGATATGGTAGTGCCGGATCAGTTTATCGATCGCACAAAAAATCGAGATTCTACTTTTTTTGGAGAAGGAATTGTTGCTCACATTACATTTGGCGACCCGATTTGCGGCGAATTGGCTAAAGTGTTGGCAAGTGCGATCGAATCCTTAAACATCCCCGATGTTACCCTGCACCGGGGCGGCACTTACGTCTGCATGGAAGGCCCCGCATTTTCCACAAAAGCAGAATCCCACCTTTACCGCAGTTGGGGGGCGACAGTCATCGGGATGACAAATTTGCCCGAAGCAAAATTAGCCAGAGAAGCAGAAATTGCCTACGCAACTTTAGCATTAGTCACCGATTACGACTGCTGGCACGAAGATCACGACAGCGTAACCGTAGAAATGGTAATAGCAAATTTGCACCGCAATGCAGAGAATGCTCAAAAAGTCATTCAAGAAACAGTCCGTAGACTAACAGAAAATCCCCCAGTATCTGATGCACATTCAGCTTTGAAATATGCAATTCTGACTCGGCTGGATCGAGTGCCTGCCAGAACCAAGGATAAAATGGGTTTGTTGTTGCAGAAGTATTTATAGAGCAGACGCTAGAACCAGAAACCGGGTTTCTTAGATTAGTTTGGCATCCTACCAAAGATTTTTCGAGAGAAATCCGGTTTCTCAATGTTGGTGTTCCAGACGGTATTAATTAATCAACTGCTTGAATGCGTCGTGTTCGCGAATTTTTTCTAAATCAGCTTCAGTTTTTGCTAACTGTTTACACAAATTAGGATTGAGATTGAGGGCGCGCTTTAAATTTTCAATTGCTAATTCAATTTTACCTTGTAGCGCATAGCATCGGGCTTTATTGTACCATATTCTGTAAAAATCTGGTCGAATTTTAGCAGCATTGTCGTAGGAAGCGATCGCAGCTTCGTATTTTTGCAGTTTTGAGAGTGCAACGCCTCGATTGTTCCAAGCGTCAGTATAATCATTCTTGATTTGTAGGGCTTTATTGTAGGAAATTACTGCTTGTTCGTATTCCTGCATTTTGGAAAAAGCAACGCCTCGGTTGTTCCAAGCATCGGCGTAGTCGGGTTTGGCTTGGATGGCTTGTTCGTAACAGCCGATCGCCTCCGGGTACTTCTGCAATTCCAACAATACTACGCCTCGGTTGTTCCAAGCGTCGGGATACTGCGGGCGAATTGTCGTAGCTTGTTCGTAGGAGGCGATCGCCTCTGGATAGCGCTGCATTCTAGTGAGCACTACTCCCCGGTTGTTCCAGGTATCTGCTAAATCCGGCTGAATTTGCAGGGCGAGATTGTAAGCTGCGATCGCATCTTCGTAGCGGTTTTCAAAGAAACAAGCATCTCCCTGTTTGGCATAGTCTCCCGCCGTCAATAACTGTTGGTAATTGCCGTAGTTAACCGGAGTAAATTCTTGAATTTGGGCGTCGGGCAATAACAAGTCTGTTTCTGCATCCGCTTGGTGACTTTGGTGTTTAATTTCCCCTAAAATGCCTTCAGCATCGGAAATTAATAGTTTTAATTGAGAGATGGTATCGTAATGGAGACTTTCGATTTCTTGGCGAGCACTTGTTGTCTGCTGGGACAATTTATTAAACAGAAACCAAACCCCGACTCCGGCTGCTGTCGGAAGCAAAGTTAAAGCAATTACCAGCCCGTTTAGCAGTGTCGCCGTGCGCCCGAAAGCAGTGTCAACTTCTTCTTGAACTCGATCGCGAATTTCTGCTTTAATTTGCTGCTCTGGCAATTGTTGCTGCACCAACAGTCCTGCCGTCCTCGGTTGTGAAGCAGAAACGCTGCAGGCGCAGACTAGAATAGTCGAAAAGGCGATCGGGCTAATACTTGCTCTAAAAATACTTGACAAACGCATTGCCTTAGTGATACGCACCTGATTTGCGATTTTCATATGTCAAGAGATGCTGGTAAGTACGATCTCAGACTAGCCCATTTGTTTACAAAGTATTAAATACAGGATATCTGTTGTGCAATCCCCTCCGATTAAGTGCTTGACGCAGGAATTGCTAGACGAAGTTACAGCTTCCTCCCGCAGCAGCCCGCGTCAGCGACAAAACTACAATTTCCACGATTTGTCAGAAAAGGTGCAGCGGTTTGTCAACGTGCTGCAACCGGGTACCTACGTGCGCCCTCACCGACACCTCCGCCCGCCTGCAGTTAACGGTTTTGAGTTTTTTGTAGTGATTCAAGGATCGGTAGGTATTCTTATTTTGAACGAAAACGGTCAAATCTTGCGATCGTTGCAAGTGGGTGCAGCCGGGCCCACTCGCGCTGTGGAACTTCCCGAGGGTACTATTCACACCTTAGTAGCTTTGGCTGCGGATACTGTGATTTTGGAGTTCAAGGAAGGGCCCTATGACGTAGCTGCAGATAAAGACTTTTTACCCGGTTTTCCGGCTGAGGGAAGTGCGGCGGCGCGGGAGTTAGTCAGGCTTTGGGAAGCTGAGTTTAAGGGTTGACTGTTGGCTGTTGGCTGTTGACTGTTGGCTGTTGGCTGTTGGCTGTTAACTGTTGGCTGTTGGCTGTTGGCTGTTGGCTGTTGGCTGTTGACAACTAACAAATAACTAATAACAAATAACTAATAACAAATAACTAATAACAACTAACTAATAACAACTAACTAATAACAACTAACTAATAACTAAGAGGCCGGGCACGCACCATCCACCGCCCCTACCAACCAACAACTAACAACTAACAAATCTAATTGTTGTCATCCGATTGTATAAATCTGGGGCGGTGCGAATGATTTTTCTCAGAAGTTCATCTGTTACCCAAAAGATGACCGGAAAGGAAAACTTGTTGCTGAATTCGCTGCAGACTAGGTTGGTAGAAACGAGGAGTCGATCGATCGACTCCACTGATTCCAAGCCGAGAATCATTAATGCTGGGGGCGTTTTGTTGTCTACTTCTGCTGCGATTGTCGTGTAGAGAGTTGTCGCCGATTTTGACAACAGCATTTGCTGCGGTTTATGGGTACAAGTTGCTTGCAGGCGATCGACTATTTGCTGCCGCAATTCCAGGGAGTTGCAGTTGACTAAAACGAAAGAAAAGTAACCTTGGGAAAGATGGATCGCTCGAATTAAGGTTGAGAATGACCGCTCGTTATATTTAGCTACATCCTGCTTAGCTGGATCGTCTTTGGCTGTATTTTCTGAGTGTTTTTCAACCATAAATTACACTTATTTTATGTTTGATCAATCTTATGGATTAAATGCTGTCGATCGAGACAATGTGAAGGGATATTTTGAATATAAAAATATTGGGCTTATCATAACACTATTTTCAAATAAAATCAATAGAACAAATAGACATATAGCAATTCTCAAGTGAGTGAAGTATTGCCCAACAGACGAATCCTCTCAAAGCCTATGAATAGCAGGCTCGACAAGAATGATTGGAAAAATCTAATTAATTAACAATTCTTCAATTTCTAAATCCCCCCAATCTAAAATCCTTCGATGCTGGCGCTGACGGCGAAGTCTCAAATCTCAAACTTTTACGATCGCGATTCCGAAGTATCTAAATCCGTACCTCCAGAAACCTGAGAAAGGCTATGTTATTATGATATCTCTAACAGATATTTCTAGGTTAACCTCAACAGTGAGGAAGCGCAAGCACGCTTAGAAGAATGCTTGTCTCAACTTAAACATTCTAGGTTTTCCGGGTTTGCCTGGATTTGTTGAAGCTGCTTTCTCTAGAGAGAAGGTCTCGATCGAATTAGCAGATGAGTGAAGACGATGCGCCAACTATTTGTACAAGTTCCTCGGGGTTCTGGAAAAACAGTTTTAGAGATAGCGAAAGCCTGTAAAGGCACGAACTTAGCACAAATTGAAGCGACGGGAGTCGATCGAGGACTGGATCTGGTGCTGATCCACGTTTCTAATGGCGAGGTTGAGGAACTTCTCGGAAAACTGGAAGATTTGCCGGACTTAAGTGTTACTCTGCTTCCCACAGGTGTGATGTCGCTGCATCCCCCAGCCAGTGCCGCTGCAGAGCAAGTTACCAATGTTGAGGAACGCAGCCCGATCGAGATTTTTCTGGCTGGTTTGCAGAGTACAGGTTCTTGGAAAGGATTTCTTAGCTATGCCTTTTTCGCGGGAATCATTGTTTGGATTGGTTTATACACGAATACCAGCTACCTGTTAGTTGCCGCTATGTTGCTGGCGCCGTTTGCAGGGCCTGCCATGAATACCGCCTTGGCTACCGCAAGGGGCGATCTCAAACTCTTGGGGCGCAGCATTTTACGCTACTTTGCGGCCCTGAGTGTCACGATCGTTACTACGGGATTGTTGAGTTTGATTCTGCAACAGCAAAACCCCACCAGCTTGATGATTGATGGCAGCCAAATTTCCTCGGTATCGGTGCTGATTCCCCTTGCAGCCGGAGCCGCCGGAGCGCTATCCCTGGTTCAGTCCGATCGCAGCAGCTTGGTTTCAGGAGCCGCTACCGGAATGCTGGTATCGGCTTCGCTAGCTCCCCCTGCTGGTTTGATTGGCATGGGGGCGGCAATTGGTCGTTGGGATCTGGCCGTCAACGGCGTGTTTTTACTGCTGCTGCAACTCGGCGGCATTAATTTAGCTGCTGCGCTGATGTTTCGTCTGTTTGGGCTATCGACTCAAGGAAGTCGCTACGCGCGGGGGAAACGCGGTGTGTTCCCGGCGGCGGTGGGAGTTAGTGCGATCGTACTCACGGCATTAATGATCTGGCAATTTTCCAATCGGCCTAACCTCCAGCGTTCTAGTCTCGCTCAACGGGCAAATTCTCAACTGCAGGAGGTTGTAAAGCAAAGCGATTCAGCCAAGCTGGTAGAATCCAACGTTCGCTTCACCAGAGCCGACAATCCGGGGGATGATATTTTGCTGTGTCAAGTTTACGTTCAGCGTCAGCCACAAGTCACGCGATCGGCTCAACAAATTCGCACCGATCTCACCAGAGCCATCCAAACTCGCTTGTTGAAAGAAGATTTTAAGGCAACACCATTGGTAGATGTCACCGTGTTAGAAGCCCCTCCGATCTAGCCTTTCTTAAAAAGGTGACAAATTAGTCGATTTGAGATTGGAGATTGAGGGATTGAGCGATCGATACCTCATAGGAGAAATCTAACTGCTATGTAATATCATGTCCGGTGGACTGACTACAAACCGATCGCATTTAGTTAAAAATACCAAAAAATCAACTACCATTCTCAGCCAGCGGCAAAGTAAACCAAAAAATTGCCCCAGCACCGGGACTGCTAATTACCCCAATTTCCCCGCCGTGAGCGCCAATAATTTGCCTGCAAAGATATAAACCCAAACCCAAACCCACCGAGTGTCGGGATTGATAACCCCTCACATAAAGGTCAAACAGATGTTCGCACTGTTCCGGCAATATTCCCACCCCGTCATCTTCAACCGTACAGTAAATCATGCTATTTTGGGAATTAGTAATTGCTAATTGGTAATTAGTAATGGGTAATTTTTCTATATTTTGTTTGGTTTTGCTTTGATTAATTTTGATTTGTTTTGCCGTTATTATTTGAGCGAAAACCGTTAAATTTAATCCGGGCATATTGTGTTTCAAAGCATTAGAAATTAAATTAGAAAACACGCGCCACAACTGAGTAGCATCAGCATTCACGGCGGGTAAATCATCCGGCACTAAATTTTTAAAAGTAGCTTGAGCCTCATTCATTAAAGGCTCCAAATCAGCCGCCGCTGCTTCCACTACCGCCCTCAAATCTACCCGATCGCAATGCAGAAACAAACCGCCCAATTCTCCGGCGTGAATTTCCAACAGCGAATTGATCAAGCGCAACTGCTGTTCGCTACCTTGAATCATCCGATCCAAAACAGAACGGGGAATTGCGATCGAATCTCCAGTTTTTGTTTGCCAATTTTTCAGCACCATTAACATTCCCGCTACCGGGTTTCGCAAGTCGTGAGAAAGAGCGTGAATAAACAACCGCTGCGATTCTTGTGCCTGTTTGCGCTGCGTGATATCCTCCATTAAACCCTCATAATAAAGCAAGGAACCGCTGCTATCTCGTACTGCCCGCGCTTTCTCGGAAATCCAGACAATACTGCCGTCACAGCGGTAAATTTTAGATTCAAAATCCGATACTGTGCCGCTTTCCTCGATCGATCGCAAAAACTCATTTCTGCGATCGGGATCGACGTACAACTGCCGATCGATATCAGTAAATTTTGCCGTCACCTCTTCGGGAGAATTGCAGCCGTAAATCCGCGCCAAAGCTGGATTTGCAGTAATATAGCGTCCATCGGGAGTGCTTTGAAAAATTCCCTCGCCGGCATTCTCAAAAATGCTGCGGTACTTCGCCTCCGCCACCTCCAATTGTTGGTAAGCAGATTCCAACTTGCGTCTGGTACTAAACTCTTTTCGTTGCAGACATTCGTACCAATAAACCGACAAATCGCAAATCAAACAAAACCAAAATAAATACAAGTAAAACCCGGTCAGCCTAAAAGCACTATACTTAGCAAAACTTAAATTTAAAACCAAATTTATCCCGATGTGGCAGCACAAAACGCCGAGTTGAGAAATTAGGTGAAGTCGCCAGCGGACGGGCATCAGCGTAGCTTGGATCAGAAACGCTAAAGTCCAGGTAAAAATCGGTAATTCTCCGGATCCTGCTACAGCTAACCCAAGCTGTATAATGACCGTCAGCGACCACGAAAATCCCAAAAACAGCAAGCCGGGATAGCGCTGTCCAAAGGAGGTTTTTTGCAGCACAAAACAGCTCAGCAAACCTATTTCTACAGCAGCGCTAGTGTACAAATAAACACTTTTAAATTCCTGGCGGACGAAGAATGCTTCGCCCATAAAATAGACAGTTATTGTCAAGGCAAAAAAGATGGCAATTCCGACAGCAGGGCGCAGCCGATCTTGGAGGAAGCGATTGCGCCACACCTCGTAAGCTGTTAACGCTTGAACTGATTTTGCATTGCCCAAATAGTTCATACCATTTTAGATTTGAGATTATATTAATTCGGGTTGCACCGTCAGGTGACTGTGGACTGTTGACTGTTAGCTGTTGGCTGTTGACTGTGGACTGTTGACTGTTAGCTGTTGACTGTTGACTGTTGACTGTTGGCTGTGGACTGTTGACTGTGAGTCGAAAAACTTACCCGTTGCGCTTATGCTTTGGTTGTCGCTTGACTCGACTTTCAGGAAAGATGAGAAAGCGCGGATTTTAGATTAGAGATTAAAGAATTGGGAAAGATCGATCGCCCGAATTGACAAGCGAATTTCAAAGGTGGTACAAGCCTCCGGATTTATCCGTGGAATTAATCCAAAATCTAAAATCTAAAATCCTCAAGCCCCCGAATTTATCCGTGGAATTAATCCAAAATCTAAAATCTAAAATCTAAAATCTAAAATCGAATGACAGCAGGTAGCGAAAACCAGAAAGTCGAGCCGCCTCCGGGAGTGCTCTCGACACCGATTTCGCCGCCGTGAGCTTTGATAATTTGCTTGGAGAGGTAAAGTCCCAAACCCAGTCCTGTTAATTGTCGGCTATTGGGGTCTTGAACGTAAAGTTCAAACAGAGATTCCTGCTGTTTGGGGCTGATTCCTACTCCATTATCTGTTACAGTACAGCGAACCATTTTTACGGTAGCTTCGGGCAATTTGTCGCCGATATTGCCAATTTGAGCCTGATACGGGGGGATTTGACAACTGCTTTCGGGGTGAAGTTCGGTCAGGGTTTCCCGATTTTTCTGGGCGGTGTCGCGCATCCCCGGACGATCGCCCGCAGCAGGTATCTGGTTAGCGATACAGCGGGCGATCGGATTATTGGAAGATGTTAAAAATTGTGAATTTTCTTCAAAATTTAGCGTTTTTTCAAATTCAATTACCTCAGCTTTAAAAGTGATATTGACTCCCGGATGATTGTGTTTGATCGCATTAGTTAGCAGATTTTCCAGCACCCGCTGCAAGTGTTTGCGATCGGCACATACTAGCGGCAAATTTAGCGGAATTTTGTGAGTAAAGATTGCTTGATTTTTGGCTAGCATCGGTGCTAAATCGGCAATAATTGCTGAAGTTAAAGGCTGCAATTCCAGCGGTTCGGGATGGATAAAAATACCTTTTACTTCGCTAGCGTGAGCGTCGAGGAGGGAATTAACCATAGTCAATTGGTGTTCGCTGGCCTGAACGATGCGCTGCAAAATCGATCGCGAAACCGGAACATCCTGTAGAGACTCACAGGACGATTTGTTGAGCAAATTTTTCAGCAATATCAACATTCCCATCACTGGAGTGCGGAGATTGTGAGAAACTGCGTGCAAAAATAAATCTTTGAGACGGTTGCTTTCTTGCAGTTCGTGCATTTTTTGCTGCAGTTGGCTGGTGCGTTCTTCGACTTGAGATTCTAAGTTGGCATTGAGTTCTTTTACTTGCTGCAAAAGTTCGGCTTGCTGGAGGGCGATCGCCACTTGGGTAGCGAGTTTTTCTAACAAATCAATTTCAAATTCCTGCCACTGGCGGGACCCAGAACACTGGTTGACGGCCAAGATCCCGAAAAGTTCATCGCCGAGGACGATCGGCACATTTAACGTCGCCCGAATTTGATAGTCGCTATATAATTGGACAACTCGATCGCCATTTTGCACCGTAGCAGCATCGGAGACAATTCGGACGCGGTTGTTAGCATAAAAAGTTTTCTGCGCTTCGAGGTGATTCTCGTCAGTGAGCACCAGCCCCACAATAGAACGGTATTGGACACCGACAGACTCAGCGACAATTTTACCGTACACCGGGCTGGGAAGATTTGCCCCGCCTGCGTCCATAATACCGATGAAAGCGCGATCGGCCTTGAAAAATTGCCGGACTTCGGCAACAGTAGTATTGAGAATTTCTTCGAGGTCGAGGGAGTGGCGAATTCGCAGGGCCATTTCTGAAAGCAGCCGATCGCGCTCGGAGGATGTCCGCAAAGCAGCTTCGGCGCGGTGACGTTCGGTAACGTCTTGGACTGTGGCGGCTATGATGTTTGAGTGAATTGCTGACTGTTCGCAGACAGCGCGCACTCCGCCGTCAGGGAGCACAATTCGATAGTTAATGGAGTAGGGTTTGCGCTCAAACATCGCTTGACATTGCGATCGCGCCACCAATTCTCGGTCTTCTGGATGTACGGCTTGCAAAAAAACTTCTGGTGTCGGTTTGACAGTTCCCGGAACCAAGCCCAAGAGGCGATAAAGCTCGTCCGACCATCGCAGTTCGATATTGGATGATATATTTTTTTCTGCCGATTGTTCGTAACGATCGGCCTGCTTGATGGCGGTGAAATTTAAATCCCAATTTCCTAACTGAGCGATGCGCTGAGCGTTAGCTAAACTGGCTTCGCGATCGCGCAACAGAGCGGCCGTGCGGCCCAGGAACTCCAGCGCTTGCTCGCGTTCAGCCACGGCTGCAGCCAACATCAGGGCCATAAGGGCGATCGTACCAGTAAAAGCTTGTAAACATAAAACCGCCTGTTGCAGATTTTCGCTTCTGACCAAAAACGGGCCGCCTCCCTGTACCGCTCCCAAAATCGCGATATAAGACACGATCGAATAAGCAAAAATCGCTCCCGGCTGACGAAATCGCAAAGCGGCCCAAACTATCAGAGGAAAAGGCAAATATTCCAGTGGATACAGAGCGCTCGCCGCCTGTGCTTTCGAGCAAAAAACTATCGAACTAACACTCAGTAATAAAGTTAGCCATAGAGCTATTTCTGAATAATTTAAAAGTATATTTTGTACTTTATAGCGATTCTTGTTATGAAATATTGATAAATAATTAGTAATTGGCAAGCGGTAATTTGCCCAGTTAAAAAATGCTAAAAAACTTGAAATACTTCGATCTTTTCTTGAAACATGAAAACTTTTAAAGGCGTGATTTAAAGTCAGCAGCACCGGTGTGACGATCAAGATTCCCATACCGTCTCCGAGCCATGTAGTCCACCAGTTGCGAGAGAAATTGCTCCACTGAGCCCAACCAAAAATGCAAGTGCCCAAATTGCCGAGGGTAGAACCCACCAAAGTAGACCCGATGACAGCGCCCGCTACTAAAGCCATAACATCCCGCAGTCGATCGAGCTTAGTAGAAAATCCGCTGCGACTGAGCACGGCCTCCCCAGCCAGCGCTTGTACGGTGACGCTAAAGGCTGACGTGACAATGACGGCGAAGGGTACACTAGCTCCGGCGGTTGAGTTTAACAGCACCGAACCGAGGGCAATTCCGGGCCACATCCGCCGCCCTTGCAGCAGCAATGTCGCCAGAGCAATACCGGCGGGCGGCCACACCGGGGAGGCTTCGGCTTTTACCAGTCCCAGTACCGACACTGCGAGTTTTCCGGTGACAAAGTAGGCCAGGCCGAGGATGCCGGCGGAAAGAAGCAGTCGAGTGCGGTGGTTGAGCAGTTTCATGGTTTGTGCGATCGAATCCTCCATTGCTACTCTTTAATTTAGGCGGATGACGGGCGATCGAACTTCCTCCTAGGGAATCACCTGACAGGGGGAGAGGGGAGAGGGTTGGAAGCGGGGGAGAAGGAGGGTCGGAAGAGGGGGAGAGGGGGAGAGGGGGAGATTGGGAGAGGGGGAGAGTGGGAGAGGGGGAGATTGGGAGAGGGGGAGATTGGGAGAGGGGAGAGTGGGAGAGGGGGAGATTGGGAGATTGGGAGAGGGGGAGAGGGGGAGATTGGGAGAGGGGGAGATTGGGAGATTGGGAGAGGGGGAGAGTGGGAGATTGGCAGAGTGGGAGAGGGGGAGATTGGGAGAGGGGGAGATTGGGAAAATTAGTAATTAGTAATGACCAATGACTAATGACCCATTACCCCTAACAAATGACCAATGACTAATGCCCAATGACCAATGCCCCATGCCCCATGCCCCATGCCCCATGCCCCATGCCCCATGCCCCATGCCCCATGCCAAATGATTTCTTAAAATCCAAAACCCCGCTTACCATCCGGCTTAGTAGTCAACCAGTTTGTCTTTGCCATTGCTAGTTGTTCATCGCTAACTGTAGCGTCAGTCAGATTCGCGCCGCACAAATTTGCACCCCGCAAATTCGCCTTACTCAAATAAGCGCCCGTCAAATCAGCACCTCGAAAATCCGCGCATTCAAAATTAGCAGTGCTGCAATAAGCTTCAGTCAAATTTGCCGATCGCAAATTCGCATTAATGAACCTCGCATGACCCAAATTCGCACCCGACAAATCCGCAGCTTGCAAATTGGCCTTGACCAATCTAGCCTGATAAAAATTTCCCCCCGCTAACTGCGCTTTTTGCAGTTGCAAACCCGACAGTTCGCAGTCAGCAAAATCGCGCTTCCCCTTAAAATATGCCGCTCGCAAGCTGCTGCTGTCCCACTTAACAACAGCTTTCGTGACCTTCGGCGCTGCTGAATTGCTGTTGGAAAATGCCGCAGTTCCGAAAGTTCTGCCGGACTCTGCCAGACTACGGGAAACTCTCGGCTGCATCCCCGTATTTCCAGACTGGGTGAATCCAGTTCTACCGCGAATAGTGTGGTTTGTTCGCAAATCTTCATTGATTTTGCTTTTCGGCGACGACCACGAAGAACCTTCTTCATTAAAGATCGTCGGTTCTTCCACCGTGCGGATAGAGGAGTTGAATTCAGTTGCTAAACCCTTGTAAAGGTCAGCGTCTTCATGTTCGCCATTTAGAGCTTTGATGACATCTGCAGCAGATTGAAAGCGGTGGCCGACTAGCGGCTTGAGCATTTTCTCAAGAATCCGTGAAAAACTTGGGCTCAACTGAACGTGGGGCTGCCAAATAATTTCGCCAGTTACGGCATCGAAATCTAAATCCTTGGGCGATTTTGCTGTCAGCAAGTACAAGCAAGTCATTCCCACGGCGTAGATATCGCTGGCAAATATCGGCCGCAGCGCCATTTGTTCCGGGGGAGCAAAACTAAACGTGCCGACTGAAAATTTCGTGTTAGCCCCTTGGTCAGCGGGGTCTAATAATAGCGTTTGGTTAACTTGGTCTTTTACCGCACCGAAGTCAATCAAAACTAAGTGATTATCTTGACTGCGGCGAATAATATTTGCCGGCTTAATATCTCTATGAATTACTCCTTGGCTGTGGATGTATTGCACTACTGACAGAATTTCTAATAGAAAATTTTTAACGTCTGATTCGTTAAAACGCCCTGATTGCTTGACTTCTTGTTTCAAAGTCGAGCCTTTAACATACTCTTGAACTAAGTAAAATTGCCGCTCGATTTCAAAATAATCTAGCAGCCTCGGTACTTGCGGGTGGTCGCCCAGTTGGCCGAGGGTTTTCGCTTCTCGCTTGAATAATTCCCGCGCCATTTCTAAAACTCGCGGTGACGAACTGCTGGGTCGCAATTGCTTAACCACGCAACTCGGTTGACCGGGTAAAGAAATGTCTTTTGCCAGAAATGTAGCTCCAAAACCTCCTTGTCCCAAAGGTTCAATAACTCGGTAGCGAGCGCGCAGCAATAGCCGCGCGCCGCACGTCTGACACTGGAGAATAGAGTCAGCAGGATTTTGAGGATTGGGACAGCCGGGATTTACGCAGTAGCTCATATTGATTGAGTTTGCCTATGTTTTTCTGATTTTGTCAGCTTCGCTCGACTGCACAAATTCCCTGACAGCGCCTCTGTTAGAAATACTTATCTATACAGTTGCTGGCGGGCTGTGCATCCGGTTGCGAATTGGAATTGCACCTAAGTCTTTGAGGCCGATATCTCTTCTCTATTCTGATTATGTCGCTGCTGTGAGTTTTTTCGGTAGATCATTCTGGAAGATAGTTTAAAGACTTGCTAAAGTTGCCCTTTTATGTGTAAAGTCTTTCTAAACTTAGGTGCTTTTGGCGTTGTTAGATATCCCTAGCATACCTCATGTTCTGAATGAGAATGCTACTCATCCGCCAGCCGCCATCAAGCTTTAGACCGATCGCTCTTTTGTGCTTATCTATACCGCAATCGTATTGACAATATTTAACAAGTGTGATAAGGGGTTCCCATAATTGATTCTGGGACTGCAGAGTCATCAAACGGCATTCAACAGAAGGTAGAATGCAGGAGGCATCCGTCAGAAGGCATCCGTCAGAATTTTTGATTTTTCTTCATAACTACGGACTACGGACTACGGACCACGGACTAATGGCGACTAAGACTAAGAGGGCGGGCACGCACCATCCACCGCCCCTACTAGCTACGGACTACTGACTACGGACTACTGACTAATGACTACTGACTACTAACTACTGACAAAATTATGCGTATTTCTCTAAACTGGCTGCGGGAATTGGTCGATGTGACAATATCCCCAGAAGAATTAGCCGAAACCCTGACAATGGCCGGGTTTGAAGTCGAAGAAATTGAAGACCGCCGTACTTGGGCCGACGGCGTAGTATTGGGCAAAATAGTCGCCTGCGAACAGCATCCCAACGCCGACAAATTGAGAGTTTGTCAAGTCGATGTCGGCAAATCAGAAGCCTTGAATATTGTTTGCGGCGCACCCAACGCTAGGGCAGATATTTACGTACCCGTCGCCGTTGTCGGCACTTTTTTGTCAACAATTGATTTAAAAATTAAACCTGCTAAATTGCGCGGTGTTCCTTCCGAAGGCATGATTTGTTCTTTAGCGGAATTAGGCTTGTCTAAAGAATCTGCCGGAATTCACATTTTTGAACTAGAAAATCCCGAATTGGGCAGCGATATTCGCCCGCTTTTGGGTTTGGATGATGTGATTTTAGACTTAACAGCAACTGCTAACCGTGCAGACGCTTTGAGTATGGTGGGCGTGGCGCGGGAAGTGGCGGCGCTGACTGGGGCGAGTTTGAGAATTCCCGCCGCCGGTGGTGTTGCAATTGAGGACAAAAAAAGCGCCGGTTTAGCAGTAGAAATATCGGAACCGCAAGCCTGCCCGATTTACATCGGTACGGAAATTGAAGGTGTGAAAATCGCACCGTCTCCAGCTTGGTTGCAGCAGCGGTTGCAGGCGGCGGGAGTGCGGCCGATTAATAATGTGGTTGATGTAACTAATTACATTTTATTGGAATGGGGACAACCGCTGCACGCTTTCGATCGCGATCGGCTACAATCTTTCACAGGTAATTCCGATGTCAGCATCGGCGTGCGCTTTGCCAAAACCGGGGAATCCTTCAAAACATTGGACGGACAAAACCGCAATTTGCAACCGCAAAATTTGTTAATTACTGCTAGCGACAAACCCGTAGCCTTGGCTGGGGTAATGGGTGGCGAAGACACGGAAGTTCACGAAGAAACTCAAAATTTGGTCTTGGAAGCAGCGATTTTTGACCAAGCAACGATTCGCCGTTCTGCCCGCGCTCAAGGCCTGCGCAGCGAGGCTTCGATCCGCTACGAACGGGGGGTGAATCAGGCGGCTTTGACGACGGCGTGCGATCGCGCTGTTGCCCTAATTTTGCAGTGGGCGGGCGGTGCTGCGACGGTGCAGAAAACGGCGAGTTCCGGGGAAGATTTGAGTTTTTCGCGGACGATTGAATTGCGTCTGGATCGAATTAATCAGGTTTTAGGGCAGTTAAAAAGAGGAGAAACGGGCGGTTGTCAATATTTGGAACCGGAAGAGGTGAAAAATATCCTCACAGCCTTGGGATGCGAAGTTGTTGCTACTGAAAAAGCACGGGTTTTTGCGATAACTGTTCCTGCTTACCGCTACCGCGATTTAGAAAGGGAAATTGATTTAATTGAAGAAGTGGCCAGACTTCACGGTTACGACAATTTCTGCGATACTTTACCCAGCGAAACAGAACCGGGTTATCTATCTCTAGAATACGCGCAAGTGCGGAATGTGCGATCGGCTTTTCGAGCCGCTGGTTTGACGGAGTTGATGCACTATTCTTTGGTGAAAACCGAGGGAGAAAATCAGGTTGTGCTGGCTAATCCGCTGTTTGTTGAGTATTCAGCTTTGCGGACTGAGATGCTGTCGGGTTTGATTGATGCTTTTGGGTACAATTTGGAGCAGGGAAACGGCGCGCTTAACGGTTTTGAGGTAGGCCGCATTTTCTGGAAAGACGGGGATGTAATGAAAGAGTCAGATGCCGTTGCGGGGATTATTGGCGGCGACCCGACGGCGTGGAAATGGCAGCAGGGCGGGCGCGATCGACCTTTGACTTGGTTTGAGGCTAAAGGTGTCCTAGAAAGCGTGTTTCAAGGGTTGGATTTGGCGGTGGAATATGCCAGCGATTCGTCTAATGGGCGCTTGCATCCGGGGCGCACGGCCGCCCTATCGTTAAACGGGAAACAGTTAGGAGTTTTCGGACAGTTACACCCGCAATTGCAGCAGGAAAAAAGTTTGCCGGAACAAGTTTACGTGTTTCAATTAGATTTGGCGGTGTTGTTGGATGAGTTAGGGCGATCCTCTACGAGGGCTTCGCTAACGAGCAATTCGACTCGCAAATTCGCGGGTTATTCGAGTTTCCCCGCTTCTGACAGGGATATTGCCTTTTTTGCACCGATGGAGGTTCCGGTTGTGGAGATGCAAAGTGCGATGAAGAAGGCGGCTGGTAGTTTGCTTTCTTCGGTGGAATTGTTCGACGAGTATCGCGGCGACAATGTACCGGCGGGACAACGTAGTTTAGCATTTCGGTTGATTTATCGATCGGGCGATCGAACCCTCAGCGAAACAGATGTCGAACCAGTCCAACAAAAAGTCCGCGATGTTTTAGTTGAGAAATTCGGCGTTAGTCTGAGAAGCTAACTGTTCGTAGTAAGGACGACCCTCCGCATTCAAGAAAAACTAAAGTCCTCAGTGCGAACCTAAATCCCACGTTTGTACTGAGGACTTCATTCCTCAAAAGTTAGACATAACATTAATAACTTAGTGGACGCAACATCTCCGATACAAAAAAACAACAATTAGGAAATTGCAAAGGAGAAATACTCGCATCATCTCCAAGAACTACTATACTCTCATAACCATCCTGACTCGGTTCTCGGAATACGTGAAGTTGCCGATGATTAACATCCAAAACCCAATAATCTGCAATTCCCGACTCAGCATAAATTTTCGCTTTTATGCCGCAATCCGTTCTCAGAGTAGTATCTGCAACTTCAATAATCAGATAAATTTCTGAAGGAGTTGGATGGTGGTCTTCATAGTAAAGTGGATCTGGTATCACTACAGAAATATCCGGTTCAGGTTGAGAGTAATTATTCAGTCGGACAGAATCATGTATACTCAGAAATACCAAACTTCCCAAAGATTTTTGCAGTAGTTCCATTGTACGTTTCACCACTGCACAATGTGGGGGAGTTTTCGCAGCCTTATTTACTATCTGCCCTGCCAATAATTCTACCCGTTCATCTCCATCAAGAATACCAGCTTCAACCATCCGGTGATATTCATAAATATTCAGCAGCCGAATATCCAATAAAGTCATAGTTACCTCATCCCCTCTAACAAAAATCTCTCTTCTTTCCTTCTCTCCCTCTGCGCCCTCTGCGCCCTCTGCGGTTAATCAATCTTATCCAAAAAAAATCTTTAAATCCTGCTACACTCATTGTACAATAAATTTTAAACAAATTCATCCAAGGCTCAAAACCGTGACCAAATATGTAATGTGGGGAAGTTACTGCGAAGACGTTCTCGAAAAACGCGCACCATTTCGAGACGCGCACCTAGCCGGACTTGCTAAACAAAAAGAATCGGGTGTATTGATTACCATCGGCCCCACAAAAGACTTAACAAAAGTTTTTGCGATTTACGAAGCTGCAGACGAAACGGCAGTGCGAGAATTAGTTGAAACCGATCCTTATTGGCTCAATGGGATTTGGACTGAGTACAACGTCAAAGAGTGGATTCAAGCATTTTAAAGGAGTTAACAGGGTGAATATCTTAAGACTAGGCGACGAGGAACTGGTTCCAGTAGACTATGGCGATTTACTGGACAAGATTTTAGAAGTTTTGCAGGGAAAGAACCCGTTTAACGTATCAGAAGACCGCCGTCGTTTGTTAATTGATATTGACACCATCGCCGCTGATGTTGCCCAAATGCAAGTACGGCAACCCTTGGGTTCTTTTGAACCTCAAGCACATTCTGCCACTGTTAACTTTCCGCAGCAAGTAGAAGAGCATTTTGGCACTCAAGTCAGGCAAATTCAACAGTCTTTGCGACAACAATTAGCATCTAAATTGCCACAAAATACTTCTATTGAAAGGTTTGTCGCTAGTTTGATTAGTCCTTTAGATTCACCCTCTTTTCTGGGAAGTGGCCAAGAGTTAGGCTTCAAATACGATTTTGGCAAACGCCACACTTCTTTAGAAAAAGAAAAGCTAACTTTGCAAAGCCGAGATTCTGGTAGTCATGCGACTTTAAAACTGCATAAATTGACGATTGATGTGCGAAATACTGATATTTTTGAACAAGAACTCAAGCAGGGTTTGCAAAATTATATCAATGAAAATGCCGAGACTAGCAGTGAAAAAGAAGACCTTAACCATCGTCTTGATGAGATGGTTAAAAATCCCGACTCTGATTTTCACAAATTAATCCGACTGGTAGATAAAGAAACTCTGGGGAAAATCAACAAAGAAGCTCAGATTATTTATTTAGATTATCTGCTAGAACACATTCGCGCTAGCAACACTACAGATGCGGTAGGAATCATCTATTTAGAAGACTTGATTCGTCGCCTCAGATTGATAGAAGCTTATATCAACGACCCAAATAAATCTGATGGCGATTACGAGGTAAATTATGGTGGGATTAGAGTTAATTACAGAGAGATATTTGCCAGAGCGGAAGTCCTAGATTCACTGCCAATTATTCCCATTGTAGAAGGTTACTTGGGAGAAAGTACGGACAATTCTCGTAACGAACGTAAGTTTATTTTTGGACTAAAAATTAAATTTGACAACCCAGTTCAAGCGCGCGGTGGGAAAGAAGTATTTGAATATTATCTAAATCTGCTAAATCCAGATAGTGAAGAACACAAAGCAGAATTTGAAGAGTATTCTAATACCGAAACATTTGTACGCAAAGTGTTAAAAATAGTATTATTGTATCACTTTGCATTTGCATCTCCCCACACCCCAGAGACGGAAAATTACAACCCTGAATTAGAACTTGATTTTAATCCTATTCCTAGTTTTGATCAACTAATCAAAAATGTATTGAGTCGTGACAATGACGAAATAAAAAAAAGACTTTTCCGAAATTTTCTGACGCGATTTAAAGAAGTCAATGTTAAGCACAAAATTACGCATCTGAAAAGAATGCTGAAAGGCTTTCTGGAGCGGCAGACAATTTTGCCAAGCCGCACAGAAACGCGACACGTAAACCTCAAAATGGGCTTGGTAGAGGATATTGAGAATATTTTGACGACTGGTAAATTTTTTAATGACATTATGGAGCGAAATTATAAGCAAACGCTTCATTATATTACCGTCAAAGATCCTAGTGTCGATGAAAAATCTATTTGCCAGCTACCAGTCAGTATTACCATAGAAGATGTCCGCTATTTTCCGACTGATGAGCGCCAAACTTTTAGCATGGAGTACAATATTAAAGGTATCGATGTTTTGCCTGTACTTTCTGCACCTAAAGCCGATCGCTCTAGAGCAATCTACAACAAGCATTTTAAGACCAAATTAGTTTTGTTTCCCTATGACGACAGACGACTAGACAGTGGTGATAAAGGTTTGCAGCCTGCGGCGACTTTTGTGTATAAGTTTACCATGCTGCTGCTGTCTTATATCTGTCTGAAAATATTGCTCGAAAATGCTGCGGACAACTTGTTTATTCCGATGGTGAGACTCCATGAAGGCGACGAAAAAAACCCTTCGCCCTCAGAAAAGTTTATGGCTAATCTTTCCAAAACCTTGTCTCATATTTTGAGTGAAAAACAACGCTCAACTTCTCAAGGATTTCGGATTAAAAAAGAACCCAAGGGTTACACAATTCGTAACGGTTTGAGTTCGATGTATTCAATACTTCCTAAAAAGTTTCGCTTCGACGACAATGTACAGCTAGCTCCAGAATTAGACAAGTTAGCAATTATTGTTGTTTCCAGCCGAGATAGTGATGCAAAAAGAGGTAATCAAAACCGCTTCCAAAGACAAGCCAGCTTAATTGGAGAAGTTGTCGGAATCAATCGCCTAGACGACAGCACAATTCAAGTCGAAATGCTGAAAACATTTTCCGAGAATTACAGTGTCAGCCGTCTTTATTCTGAGCCGTTAATCCTTGAAGATGTAATGAGTCAGCTTTATCGACAAGGATATCGGAATTTCGCATATATTTCGCAAGCACCTTACATGAGTACACTGCATATTACCAAGACAGAGGAAGACGAGGAATTGTCTTTTATGTCAAAAAAACTGCTCCGAACTTTGAAAGGAGAGCGCCGAGATATCAAGATTTATCCGATATTTTTTGACAAATACTATGTCCGCAGTTTTCTAGGTGATCAGGGAAAATCTTTTTATATTCAAGATACAATGGAACTGGAAAGCTTGTTTGCAGATACGAGTCAGCAAGCTGTGATGTTTTTCAACTTGTTTAACGGGATTAAAGTCAAGCAGTCAGGAGAAAAAAACTTTTACAACGGTGTGATTTCCTACTCGACGCTGTTGAATATCTATCAAGGTATTCTAGACGATCAAGATATTCGTGAAGGTTTGATTTATGATGGTGAAATCAAAAACACTTTGCTAAACTATCTAACAGTGTTCCACTTTTTTCGGTATGAAGCTCGTCAAAATATTAGTTTAAAACTTGACCCCTACGAGCGGATTATTGGCGATGACTCGGTTGGTGCTTTGTCTATATTTAGTCATGCTGGCGGTGCAGATTTTAATTCCCTGGCATTTTTGAATAAGGTAAGAGAAGTATTGAATGTCAGTACAGGAGCTACACAATCATGATTGGTGAAGATTTTGGACGGCTGTTTGAGGTTGGATTCAACATCGGGATTCTGGCATATATTCAGCGGGAAAATATAGCTCACAATTTCGGCAATTCTTACCGCCTAGATTTGCATAAGCTCAGTTTACCAAAGATGACGGCGGAAATAACTAGAGAAGCTAATTTGCTTGGTAGTTTGGATGCTAAAATTGTTGAAAAATGGAGCCTGTTTTTTGTTCAAAAAGGCTTTCTGGGTGGGTTAAATTTCTTCCGGGAGTACATCAAATCGACAGGCTGGAATTTAAAGCTGTCGAAAATTTTGTACTGTCAGTGCAGTTTTAGTGATGCTAACAGTATCAGAACCTATAACAAGGATAAAAAAGTAGCGTTTAAAGAGGTATTATCTCAGTTTAAAATTGCGAAACCAAATTTATCAGACGATGAGATTAACTCGTACATCCGCCGCTACAAGAAAAAAGGCGAATTTTTGCAAGCTGATACTCTGATTTTGTTACAGAATGGTAGAGATTTTAGGATTCTGTGCGTTGATTTGTCTGTGTTTACTCCCCCGTTGACTTCGGAAAAAGTCGATAATATCAACGAAATAGAGGTGATGCGGAAGTCTTTGCTCAGAGAAATTAGCTATTTGCGATCGAAAAGTGTTTTTTCTAATCTGCGAATCGATACTAGCACTTTAGGGGTTGATTTTTCCGAGGGTTTAAACCGCTATTTTACGGCTTTTAAGTATAAGGATAAGGAAAGCGCTAAGTTGATTCAGGCTGGTAGCTACGCTCACAGTTTCTACGGTTTTCTGCAAACGACTGGGATGATTCCTGATGATGCTGAGGTTTTGTTGAATGTTGTCGGTTATAGCGATCGCACAATCAACGCAATTTCCCTCCGCAGTGATAAAATTGACATCTTGGCGAATTGTGCCAAAATCTACCAGCAGGAATCCAAAGGTAAAGAGATTAACGATGCTCGCGGCGAAGTTTTAGATGCAACCCAGCTTAACGCCGCTCGCAGTTTTCAGAATGGCAAAAAGTTTGTCAAAGATTTATTGACTATTGGCAAAACTTCTACACCTGTGTGTAATACAGAGCGGGTAGATAACTTTGTCAATTCCATTGATATTATATCAGATAAATTGGCTGATGATTTGCAAATCGATCGCGCATTACACCTGAGAAATGCTCACGCTCAGTTAATTGTCAAAGCACTGGAATCTGAGGAAACTTACCTATTTTTGACGGGAAATCCGGGAATTGGGAAAACAACTGCGATCGCAAATTTCCTCAAAACCCATATAGACGACGGCTTTTTATTCTTTTATGTCAGTCCCCGCAAGCAAGTTAACTTAGATATTATCGAGAAATTCCGAGATCAAGAGACTCGTTTGTTGTGCGACAATAGATTATTTTGTATCAACTCAAACTCCGATATCATCAAAAGCAATTCAGGACAATGTACCGTCAACTACGTAGCTAATAACTATTACGAAAACTTTCAACAAAAAACAGTCCACTTCATCAACGATAGCGCAGAAATCCAGCGAAAAGAATATCACAAACCCCAACTTGAAAGGAAGGGAGAAACGGTAATTAAACCTACGACTGGCAAAACTAATGGAGTGCTAAATAGCGTTTGTGAGGCCATATATGCACGCATTAATTGCAAGGAATCGAACAATATTGTGGCTACAGTTTCTATTCAGTCTTTGAAGGTGACAGAATATGGGAAAAATACCCTCCAGCATTTAGAGAAGATTTTTCAAGATGCTTACAACAAGCAGGAAAAAGATGTCATACCCGCTAGAATGCAAGAAATTTCTAGCCGCATCAAACACATTTTCATTATGATTGATGAAATCACGGGAGACGACAGCGGCGTTGAGTTTCTGCATGGAATTGATAAGCTGGTAAAAAAATATGAGTTGCACAACTCAAAACATAGTTTTAATACTAAAATTATTGTAGCGGACGCTTCGATTGTTGACCCGGATGTGATTAAACAACACCTAAATGATACCTCGCCGGAACCAGATAAAATATATTTCAAAAAATTACCCAAAAAATTTGAAGAAATCCCGCCATTGCAAGCGATACCTTTTGAATTCAAACGGTTAGCTGCTAAAGTTATTAATACAAATTCCTATCCCGCTAGCAGTTTAGAAATAAATTATAAGGTGTTTGTAGAGACTGTTAAATACATAGAAGATACTGCTTTAAATCCAAAGAATGATTTAGTTAAACGGGTACAGTCTCAAATAATTGAAGATATCAATCAGCGGTTAGCAATCCCTGGTGTAGAACAAATTATCGTCTACATTCAGGATAAGCGAAGATTGACTGAATTAATTATGAGAATTCGATCGAATCGCGACAGATTCGATCCGTTTCTCGATTATCTGGAAGTCCACGCGAACATTTCGGAAGAGGAAAAAGAGCAAATACATAAGTGCAAAAACACAGTTAAAGTAATCTTCATGACTGCATCGGGAAGTCGCGGCTTGTCTTTCCCGAAAACTAAGCATATTTTAGTAGATATTCCCCGCTTTCAGATTGAGAAAAATCTGATGGAGGTGATTCAGGTGATTTATCGGGGGCGCGGGGAAGATGATGATGGTAATACGCTGGATGGTGAAGCTAAGGAGTTGGTTTTTTACTTGTCTGATACGGCGGTTTACTATGCTGATGATGCGGAACTTTCGCTACAGGAAAGCAAGTTGAGTTTGTTGAATTTGCTGCTGATTTTGAAGACTGCGGTGATGACGCGGATTGTGGGATATGGATATTTGGGTAGGGAAAAGTTTTTGATGATTCCGATTGGCGGGAAGTCAATTTCTGCTGTGGGCGATACTTTTAGCAGCAAAATAGCGAGTTTGATTAAAGCGTTGAAAAGCGAACATCGCAGTCGCCCCCAAAATGTGTATTTTAAGGAGGTTTATGAGGGGCTGGAGGAGCTTTTGAGTCGCGGAGAGTATGAGGTTTTGCCAAATTCTGAGGAGTCTCGTGCAAAGGGCAATTCTTACTTGGAAATGCGGGAGAATTTTAATCGGAAGTTTTTGCAGATGTGCAATCCTCTTGAGGGTTTGCTGGGTTACGATCATTTAGAGATTGGTCATGTTTTGGGGAGTTTGTTATTAGTTCCTTTGGCTGATAAAAGTGTGAAGGAAAACTATCAGATGCGGCTGAATGGGGAAATTAAGAAATGTTTGGAGAATCAGTTGCTGAAAAAAATGGAGACGATCGCAAATAGTAAATCCTCTCCTGAGAATGTAAAATCGGCTATTCGGGGTGGTGCGATCGAGCTTTTGCACATTCTCAACGGCGAAATCGAGAAAACTCAGTATTTTGAGCAGCAGAGTCAGCAGTTCGATCGCTATTATGCTATACCTTTGTTTGCTTTTGTCAGCGGCGAGGAGATGCAGGAGTATTTTGCACAGACGAAGCTGGAGGAACCGGATGACAGGAGGTTTCGGGATATTTTGTCGGCTTACGTGCGATCGACCTATCCGATAGACAGTGTAATGCCGATCGGGCATAAGTACCACGAATTCCCGTTTATCGTGTTTAGAAGCTACAGTTTAGAGCAAAGCCGGGAAAAGATGTTTACCGATAAGTATCTTTTGAGTTCTAATGAGTTGAACGTACTCAATTTGATTTTGTCGAAGCAAGACGGCGGTTGAAACCGCCCGGTTTTCCATAAAAAATTGTACAATAACAAAAATGAAAATTTCCAGCAAACAGGGTTAAACAAATATGGCAGTCAAAGTAGGAGATACGGCACCGGATTTTACCTTAACGTCGCAAACTGGGGCATCAGTCAGCCTCAAGGATTTTCGTGGTCAAAAAAATGTCATCGTCTACTTTTACCCGAAAGACGATACACCGGGATGCACGGCGGAAGCTTGCGCTTTTCGAGATAGTTATGAAGTTTTCAAAGATGCAGGTGCGGAAGTGATCGGAATTAGCGATGATTCGCAACAATCCCACGAGAAATTTGCGTCAAAATATCAGTTACCATTTACACTGTTGAGCGATACGGGCAATAAGGTTCGGCAATTGTACGGGGTTCCGGCTACTATGTGGATTATGCCCGGTAGAGTAACTTATGTGATTGACAAACAAGGGGTTGTCAAGCATATTTTTGACTCGATGTTGGATTTTAAGGCTCACGTTTCGGAAGCACTGAAGACTTTGGAAGCTATCAAAATTTAGGATCTTCCTTACTTGGTATGCCAAACTAACAATTAAAATGTCGGTAGTGCTTTTATGTAAAGGATGGAGAAAATTGACGCGGTTGAACTTTCAGTATTTCTAATCGGATTTGGTGATTGTAGTCATGAATGAAGTTCCAAATAGCACTATGAGTGATTCTCCAACTTTTTAGAAAACGATAACGTCTTCCTGACTAATCGCGAAATTCGTTGCAAGAGGTCTATTGTTCAATCGTTGGCGTTGCTGAGTTAGAGTATGAATAGGAGGAATAATTTATGCAACGCAAGCGAATGTAAATCAACCCATATCCGTAAAAATGGCAAGAAGAAAGGAAAATAGAATCACATTTGTGTCCAATGTGGTCGTCAATTCATCAATGAGTATGAGCCCCAGAGAGGTTATAGGGAGGCCCTCAAACGTGATTGCCTAAATCCGTTACATCTTGTACCCCGATCGCTGCCGAACTTCCTTCTAAACATTTAACCACTGAACGAGTATCTTGGGAGCCGGCAACAAAATAATTAACAAAAGCCCGATCGCCAGCAACCCCAAAAAATCCCGCCGGTTATCCAATTCGCTAACATCATTCAACGCCGGTTCATCGTTGAGAGGTGTCAACAATAAAATAATTGCCCACAACAGCAAACCCTGTTCCAAAAAACCCAGCAGCAGCATACAAACTCTAGCAACTTGTCCGATCGCCATACTTGCTCGCTGGCCGAACATCGCGTGTACAATGTGCCCACCGTCGAATTGTCCCACCGGCATCAAATTAAACGCCGTCAGGATCAAACCCAAATAACCCGCCACCGCCACCGGATGCAAATTAATCGCAGTTTCCACATTCAAAGCACCGCCCAAAGTTAACTTGCTCAACAAAGTCATCAGCAACGAAAAATTTGGACTAAAAGAGTCAAAGTTTAACATTCCCGACTTTTCAGAAAGCGGTACAATGGTTGAATGCTGCAAACCCCAAATTAATAAGGGCACTGTCGCAACTAAACCCGTAAACGGGCCGGCAATACTAATATCAAATAAAGCTCGGCGGTGGGGAATTGGACTCCGCATTTGAATAAAAGCGCCCAAAGTTCCCAAGAAAAATGGAATTGGAATAAAATAAGGCAAAGTCGTGCGAATTTTATAGAATCTGGCAGCTAAATAGTGTCCTGATTCGTGAAATGCCAAAATTGTAATTAGCGCCAGCGAGTAAGGCAAACCCCGGAGCAACATTGACGGGTTAGACTGCAAAACTTTTTCAGTAACTCCGGCAATTTGTGAGCCGACAATCGTAGTCGTAAACACGGCGATCAGCAGCAAAGCTAAGGCGAAAAATGGTCTGGTAACAGGTGCAGTTTTGACGGGAGTTTCTACTGATTGGCGGCTGGGGTTAGGAACTATGGCAAAAAAAGGTTGACCGCTCAAACTGTTTTGAAATATGACTAAAAAGCGATCGCCAAAATGCTGTTCTACATTGTCCCGAATTGTTTGATAAGCCGCTTCCGGGTTGGTGCGTAATTGTCCGCGACAAATCACAGCCTGCGGGCGAAATTCTAAATCCCGCAAAAAGTAAATTGACCAAGGAAAACAATCGCGCAAACTTGCTTCTTCCGCTGAATCGATCGGGCGCAGGGGCGGTTTTGGCTTGGCAGGTTCAGCGCCCGAATCTGTTACTTGCTCGGAATCCGATCGGGTAATTTCCTTGCGTCCCAACTGCACCAAAAACCAATACAAGACAGGGCAAACCAAAAAAGGTATAATTACCAACTCCGGCGGTGCTGTTTTTTTTGCGCCGTTAGCTAAAACCCAACCGCTCCAAATCAGCGCCGGCGTCATCATTACCAGCCACAGCAGCCATACCGGAGTTCTGGTGATGCGGCTGATGCTGCTCTGCAACAAGTAGTAAGATATCAGGCCCAAAACCAACAACCATAGTAAAAAAAACATAATATTTATTACTTCCTTGAAACAACAGAGTTCCGTCTCCAAACAGCCCAGGCTGGTACTGCAAAATATCTTTGCTTTCGCGCCTAACCGGGATACCCTGGGTGCGACAGCCTATTTCATTGTAGAAAACGAATCGAACATCTTAGTGGATTGTCCCCCTTGGGATGAGATTAACCAAGCCTTTTTGGAGGAATGCGGCGGTGTGCGGCTGCTGTTTCTCACCCACCGCGGCGCTATGGCCAAGGCGCGGGAGATTCAGGAAGCCACGGGGTGCGATATCCTGATTCAAGAGCAGGAAGCTTATTTGCTGCCGGGATTGCGGGTGACGGTTTTTGAGCGAGAATTTACTTTGAGCGATCGAATGAAAGCATTTTGGACTCCCGGTCACTCTCCTGGTTCCTCTTGTCTTTATGATAGTGGCAGCGGTGGAGTCCTGTTTTCCGGCAGACACTTGCTCCCCAACCGCGAAGGCGCTCCAGTACCCATTCGGACGGCAAAAACTTTTCACTGGCCCAGACAAATTAACAGCGTGAAGTCAATTATCGATGGATTTTCCCCTTCGACTTTACAGTATATTTGCCCCGCTGCGAATACTGGTTTTTTGCGGAAAAAAGGATCTATCGATCGAGCTTTTGAGCAATTAACCAATCTGGATTTAACCATTTGTTTGCAGAATTAAGCATACCCGGCAGTTGAAACTGACATCTTGCACCATTCTCCATAAGCTCTTAAAAACCGGGTTTCTGAACGATAAATATAGGTTTTGATGTTAAATTTGCGGTCAGAAACCCGGTTTTTGCCACAGGTGCAACATCTCAGTTTCAACCAAAGTTCAACCGCCCTATTATCTGATCCCGCCGATTTTTATGAAACAAACCGAAAAACAAAAAATGCTCGCTGGCGAATTGTATTTAGGTGCTGACGAGCAATTAATTGCCGAACGCCACCGAGCCCGCCGCCTCGCCAGAACTTACAATTCTACGCGCGAAGACGAACCCGACAAACGGTTAGAAATTCTCGCCGAATGGTTCGGTGCCATCGGCCCCAAAGTCGAAATCGAGCCGCCTTTTTACTGCGACTATGGCAGCAATATTTATGCTGGAAACGGATTGTACATGAATTTTGGCTGCGTAATTCTTGACTGCAATCGAGTTAACATTGGTGAAAATTTGCTATGCGGCCCCAATGTGCAAATTTACACCGCTTTTCACCCCACAGACCCAGAAATTAGACTTTCTGGCCGCGAACTCGCCGCAGAAATTAATATTGGTAATAATGTTTGGATTGGTGGCGGCAGTATTATTTGTCCCGGAGTGACTGTGGGCGATAATAGCACGATCGGCGCAGGTAGCGTTGTGGTCAAAGATATTCCCGCAAATGTCGTGGCGGCCGGGAATCCTTGCCGCATCATTCGGCATTTGCCTTGATGTGGTACGATCAACTCGCTGGCGCGATCGGCTCTTTGGAGCTTACCCCAACAATTTTAGATATTAGATACAGCCAGTTTGAGATTTTTCAAGTCAAAGCCCCCAGAAAAATCCGTGCAAAAAATCTAAAATCTAAAATCGCTTGATTTTTCGCGAACGGTTTTCAACTCCTACTCAAAAGATTTTTTTATGACAACTGCAACAGTTTATCCCACCGCCCCCGATCTCTGCACCGACGACTATATCGCAGTGGGCTTGGCCACCTGCTTCATTAAAGAAGAAGGCGAAGTTCATCAAGTAAAAATCATCGAAGCTATCCCTTCAGCAGCTTTGGAAGCAATTGTCAAGGGCATTCCCACATCTTATGAAATGGCTTGGGGTACGACTTTAGGAGAGGTGCTGGAGGGCGACTCACCCAAAAGGCTGCCGGAATTTCCCTCGGAAGCTCAGTTTAGCGACGAATTCGGCTTTCGGGCGATCGCCGCAGCCCGCACTTACAAAATCCGCCCCCAAGCTCAAGTTCACATTCCGTCAGGAACAGTTCGCAATGACTTTACTTATTCCTTAGAACGCAAAAGAGTCCTCAATTCCGAGCGCATCGTTCGCACTGAAGATAATGTGAAACAGCACGATCACACTCACAAGGTTCTTTAAATTAAGTCGCCAAACTGCGGCAATTTAGCACCGAAAATAGTTTTGAGTTTTGAAATGTGAATTGAATATTTAATATCAAATCCTCTCTTCATGGGAATAGTAAATTCACTGTTGACTGTTGACTGTTAACCGTTAACAGTTAACAGTTCACAGTTCACATCATGTATGAGTGCAACCGGAATTGATATAACACATTTTTAGTTCATTCATTAATAACTCAAAACTTTTAATGTTTTATTAAAAAAAACGCCAAACACATTAACTTAGGGTGTGTCCTTGCCCGTACCTTACTAAATTTCAACCTAAAGCATGGAATACGCATTTTATATGACTCTTAACAAGACTTAACAAAACAATTAAAGAAGAAAAATTTAATAACTCAAACAGCTTCTACAGTCCTCTTTGGTATAAGTTGGGAGGTCAAAAGAGGCTCATCTTCGTCTATAGGCGAGGCTTTCGCTCGAACTGGTAACAAGCAAAAGCCCGATCGCTAAAAAGCTTACTGTGTAATACTTCTTCCTGATGACCGATGACCAATGACTGATGACTGATGACTGATGACTGATGACTGATGACTTATACTTAAGTAGTCGCTGAAATGTTTTAATTTATCAAAAATATGGTAAAATCTGATTCCAGTTTAACAGAGTGAGCCGGCCAGGGGAAAAAATTAAAAAATCCCCGCACTTATTGAATGCTAGTAGTTTTTCAGACTACTCGCAGGCGAGCAAGTGCATCGCAGGTTAGCTGAAGATTTTACACAAATTGGTCAAACCATGCGAAGCTTTGCGAAAGTGAAGTGGTGGAAATTAACCCGAATATTGCGATCGAGATTTAAGGGCAAATACGATCTTGCCTACAAAATTGTGCTGTTAATTGTGGGCGTAGCAATTGTGGCAGCTAGCATCGCTGGCTACATCAGCTATCAAAGCGTGCGCCGCTTGATTGTGGACAATTTAGAACGAAATGCTTTGTTAGAGGTTAAGCAGCGCGGGAACAAGATCGATCGCTGGATCGGCACGAAAAAGGCTGAGATAGAACTCCTCGCAAACACTCCTTCGGTGCGATCGATGAATTGGTCAGTGGCTGGGCCTTATTTAAAATCGGAAGTCAATCGACTACAAGACTTCGAGCATTTGGCATTAATCGATCCCGACGGTTTTTATTTCACTACAAAAGTCGGCAGAGCTTTGATTAATGTCAGCGATCGCCAACACTTCAAAAAAGCAATGGCTGGCGAAGTCTATGTTTCAGATCCTACAATTTCTCGCACGCTAAAACAACAGAGTATTGTTCCCATTTCGGCTCCGGTGCGCTCAAATTCGGCAAATTTTCTGGACAAAACAGCCGACAAGCCGATCGGAGTAATGAACGGCATAATCAGCACCGACAGAATAGCCGAAGTAGTAAAAAAACTGGAATATGAAACAGGAACTTATGCTTTTGTTCTCAATTCTCAAGGAGTCCCCATTGTCCATCCCGACGCTCGGTTAATCGGAAATATCGACAAGCCGACTCCGAGTTTGTTGGAGTCCGCAGATACTAATTTGGCAAATGTAGCCAGGGAGATGGTTTATCAAAAAACGGGCATTTTGTTGACCAAAATCAACGATGCCAGAGTTTATGTTGCTTATCTTCCCTTAGAGCAAGCTGAATGGTCGATCGCCCTAGTAATTCCTTCTCACAACATCGAAAAAGAACTAATCGCCTTAAACATATTAGCAGCAGCAGCCACCATACTCTTAGCAGCAGCTATTGTCGCAGTAGTTGCAGCACATAAGCTGTTTGCCCAAAATTACATCCGCACTCGCTCAGAAGCCCTGATTCACCGCTTGAGCGGCCGCATTCGCGCTGGCTTGCCGCTCGATCGCATCCTGCAAACAACAGTAGAAGAACTCGGTACATTGTTAAAGCTCGATCGAGCAATATTCGGCTGGTACGACCCCCGACAAGATACAGTAGAATTTTGCTGGGAATATTGCCGACAAGGTTTATCGGGGCGCTTGGGAATCTTCGGCGCTACCGGAGGGCCATCGGGAGATTTAGCTGCACGGCTGCACCGGTGCGAAACAGTAATTCTCAATAAAACCTCCGCCTCTGATGTCGCAGGATTTCAAAAACCAGCCCATCTCGAACTCACAAACAGCCGCTACGCAACAGTACCCGTACTTACTCAGACTAATCGGCTGGGATATCTGTTCGCCATTGCTAATCGGCAGTGTGCGAATCCCAACGAATTAGAAATTTTGGAAGCCATAGCAGATTCACTGGCGATCGCAATTTCTCAATCTCAACTCCAGGGGCAAATTCAAGAAGAACTCAAACTTTTAGAAGAAGTATTAGCCCAACTGAGAAAAACCGAAGAGCATTTAGTAAAAAGCGAAAAAATGGCAATTTTGGGTCAACTCGCCGCCGGAATTTCCCAGGACATTAATAACCCAATTAACTTTATTTACGGTCGCCTGATTCACGTCAACGATTATATCAAATATTTGCTCGAAATAATTCACCTTTATCGCGAACAGTACCCTCAACCAGTGCCGCGAATTGCCAGAGAAATAGAAACCTTCGACCTAGATTTTATCAGCCAAGACTTGCCAGAAACTCTCAATTCTCTGAAAATAGGAACCGATCGCATTCGGCAGCTCGTAGTGGCTTTTCGGAAAATTTCACTTCCTGACGAAGCTAACAAAGAACGAACCAACGTTCGCGAAAGTATCGACAATGTTCTGCTATTGCTCGCTCACAGGCTGTCTCCCAAAGTATTAGTAGTCAAGGAATATAACAACCAGCCACCAATTTTGTGTTATCCCGGTCAACTCAGCCAAGTATTTACGAATATCCTCAGCAATGCGATTGATGCTGTTAACAGTCTTGAGAACTCCGAGCCAATCATTACAATTAGAACAGATATAGTAGAGCATTTTTCAGGCAGGTTTGTTGCAGTATCGATCGCCCACAACGGCTGCCGGATTTCGCCAGAGATTCAACAGAGAATATTTGAACCATTTGGCAATACTAAATCCTGGAAAAATTTTACTGTATTGGGACTATCGGCTTGCTATAAAATTATTGTAGAATTGCACGGCGGTATTTTTACTGTTCAATCTCCAGTACAGTCTGAAATTGCATCTCAAACTGGGGGCGGTGCTGAGTTTATCGTAGAATTGCCGATCGTTTGATATAAAGCCCGTAAAACAGAAATTCGTTGCTGCGAAGCGGATCGCGAGCGGATTAGGGAAACAATAAAGGTGCGATAACAGCAAATAACCAGCCTCCCATTACCACGATTTCCACAACAATTAATAGGATATTTTTGTTCATTTTTATATTAAGAGCGATCGACAAAAGAGCGAATTTTGCGCCACCAAGCAGCCGGCGAATCCTCCCGGCGGTACGCAACATCAAACATCGACAAAATTAGTGGTAAACCCCCCACTTTCGCACTCATCAACAAGTGCATCAGCAGACAAAACACTAATACCGCCCAACCAGAAGCGTGCAAATAATACCAAATCTGCGTCAAATCCCCCGCCGGAAGCCATTCTTCCTTAACCATACTTCCAGAGGCGATCGAAAAAGTCAGCACTAACAACATCAAAGTATTCACAATCCGGTGCAAACTGTACCACCAAATCGGTTTTCCCAACTGAGTTAGTTTGCCAAAAGAATCCGGCTGCACCAAGCGTTGTTGACCTGCGTGGAAACTGTACAATGCAAAAGCCGGCATGACTCCTAACAGCAACAATTTGCCGAAAGTGCCGTGAATCCCGATAATATCAGCAATCTGAGGCGCGGGGATTTTGCCCAACCGCCCGTCATAGGCGTTGTACACCAAAAATGCGGTCAAAATTGCTAAAAGGGCGATCGCACCGTTAAGCCCGTGCAGTAATCTGAGCAACAATGGCTGGTAAGGTTTAGATTGCGGCATTGTCAACTTTGGTACTGAAAAACTCCCGATCGTACATTACAACTAATCCCGGCATTTTTCAACCCTGCAAATTATGAAATAAATGTGATTTAAAAATGAATGTATTGTGATAAAAACGTTATTTTATCGAGGTTTAGTGTAGACTAAAATTGTCTAAAAAAACCTTTAATCGTAACGTTTTACACTTTAAAAAAATGGATGCAGCCACTACCGTTTTTCTTTCCTTGGGACTAGCAGCAGATGCTTTTGCTGTGTCGATTTCTAGCGGTTTAGCAATCAAACACATGAAGCTCAACAAAGCTTTAAAAATTGCCTTATTTTTCGGCTGCTTTCAAGCTTTGATGCCCGTAATCGGATGGTTGGCAGGTCTGAGTTTTAGTTCTTGGATAACACCGATAGACCATTGGATCGTTTTTGGGCTGTTGAGTTTCATTGGCGGTAAAATGATTTACGAATCGCTGCAGAGCGAAGAAAGCGAAAAAAAGTTCAATCCCTTACATACTGGAACTTTGATAACGCTGTCGGTGGCGACGAGTATCGATGCCCTGGCAGTCGGAGTCGGATTCGCTGTCTTGAAAGATTCTATTGCTCAGGCGGTGACTGCGATCGGATTTATTACTTTCTTTTTAGCCCTTGCGGGCGTGTTTATCGGACACAAGTGTGGCAACTTGTTTGCTAATAAAATCGAAATGTTGGGTGGATCAATTTTGATTTTTATTGGCAGTAGAATCTTGTTTGTGCACTTAACAGAAGCGACAATAATTACAGGGCAGTAGTCAGTAGTCAGTAGTCAGTAGTCATTAGTCATTAGTCATTAGTTATTTTCCCAATTCCCAATTCCCAATTCCCAATTCCCAATTCCCAATTCCCAATTCCCAATTCCCAATTTCCAATTCCCCAAAGATGCTATAACAGCAATATTGCATTATAAGGATAAAATTCCGTGCTGAAACTTTACGGCGGAGCCCGCAGCAGGGCCTCAATTGTCCAGTGGTATCTTGAAGAAATAGCGGTTCCCTACGAATTCGTCACCCTAGATATGCAAGCAGGGGAACACTTGCAGCCAGAGTTTCTGGAAATTAACCCGATGGGCAAAGTACCGGCAATTGTGGATGGAGATTTTAAACTTTGGGAATCCGGCGCAATTTTGCTGTATTTAGCTCAAAAATACGGTAAAATGCCCGAAAGTGTCGAGCAGCAAGCCGAAATCGTGCAGTGGGTGATGTTTGCTAACGCTACCCTCGGCCCGGGAATATTTGTCGAAGCAAGTCGCGATCGCGAAACCCCGAAAATGTTACAACCGTTAAATCGCATTTTCGAGAAACAGCCGTTTTTAATGGGCGATGAATTCGGCGTCGCCGACGCAGCAGTCGGCTCAATTTTATGCTACATCCCGATGATGCTGAAACTAGACCTCAGCGCTTATCCGGCTGTTTTAGATTACATGAAGCGGATCTCGGAAAGACCGGCATTCCAAAAGGCGATCGGCGGTAACTGAAGAAAGGCGCTACACCGATTAATGATTCAACTCTCTCTCCTCCGACTCTGCGGACTCTGCGGACTCTGCGGTTAAATCTATCCGAAACAACCGCAAACCCGATCGAACCAAAAACTCAACAGCTAAAAGCAGGGGCTAATTTGTGAATAGCCCCTGCTTTTACTAAAATCAGACTTATCTGAACCCGACAGCCGCTTGCCAGACAAAAGCCAGCAGCAAGAAAAACACGGGAATCACTGGCAAAACATTAACCAAAGGGTCAAAGATTGCATAAGCCTCGGGCAGTTTAGCCAACAGTAATGCAGCTTCCATGAATCAACCTACCTATCCAACACAATTTTAATAATTGTCGCATATCTTCACCCAAGGAACTCACCATCGATCGACAGTCGGTGTCAGCCAGTGAGCAAACTCTTCGGTAAATCGATCGGCCAAAATCGCCTCCCGCATTTTTCCAGTAAAGCGAATCAACTCCGTGACGTTGTGCAGCGCCAGCAAAGTATAGCTGAGAGCTTCCTTAGCCCGCGCCAAATGGGCCAAATAAGCCCGACTGAATTTTTGGCAGGTATAACAAGGACAAGACTCATCCAGCGGAGCAAAATCCTCCCGAAACCGAGCATTTTTCAAATTCCAGCGTTCCCCGCGCACAAAAGCCGTCCCGTGGCGGCCCAGCCGAGTCGGAATCACGCAGTCAAACATATCTACGCCACTCGCCACCGCCAGCGCCATTTCCCGATAGGTGCCAATCCCCATCAAATAACGGGGTTTATTTGCAGGTAACAGGGGCGCAGTAACTCTCACAATCTCTGCGATCAAATCCCCCGATTCCCCGACGCTAACCCCGCCGATCGCATAACCGGGCAAATCTAAGTCTACCAACTGGTTCGCCGCGCGCGATCGCAAATCGGGGAAAACACCCCCCTGCACGATGCCGAACAAAGCTTGTTCCGGGCGCGAGTGAGCTTGAATGCAGCGTTGCAGCCAGCGGTAAGTGCGATCTGTCGCTGCCTCCACCTCGTCCCGTGTAGCGGGGTAAGGCGGACACTCGTCAAAGGCCATAATCACGTCAGCGCCTAACTCGTTCTGAATCTCGATCGATTTTTCCGGCGTTAAATTAATGATGCGGCCGTCGCGGGGAGCTCGAAAAGTCACCCCATTCTCCGAAATAGTCCGCATTTGGCTCAAGCTAAACACCTGAAAGCCGCCCGAATCCGTCAGAATCGGGCCCGGCCAAGCCATAAATTTGTGCAATCCGCCCGCGCCTGCGACAATCCGTTCCCCCGGCTGCAGGTGCAAGTGATAAGTATTGGCCAAAACCATTTGAGATCCCGCGTCTTCAAGATGTGCCGGAGTCAAAGTTTTGACATTAGCCAAAGTGCCCACGGGCATAAACTTTGGCGTTTCCACAACACCGTGGGGAGTGCTAAAAACCCCTGCACGCGCTTGGGTATGGCTGCAGTTAGCCTTACATTCAAAAGAAAATTTCGCCTTGTCCTCAGTCATTAGTCCCCGATGCTCGTTAACCGCTACTCGGCCGTCCGTGTTATTTAATCTATTGTTGTTGACATCGCGACAAAAAAAACCATGACCCCACCCAAAAACGGAGACAATTTTCCGACAATTCTCGTGGAGGGCCAAAAATTTTAGACCTTAGTTCTACCTCCCAGATTCAAAGCTGCGAGTAAATCTCAAATCTAAAATCTAAAACTCGTAGGCTCGCGAAGCCGAAGTATCTAAAATCTACTGACTGACTGACTGACGGTTAAAACTGAGAATCATCCTCATCCAATTGCAGATCCCAGTGGCCTGAGAGTACCTGATCGACAACCGCATCCAAAGCCGCAGCATTTAAATTCCGGGAGACTTGCTCTTGTAAAGGATTGGAGAGGGGAATTAACCGCAACTGCCGGCCGTCTTGAATCAGGTCAAAATAAGCACCATCTTCAGGCGACTGTTTCAGTTCCAGGTAATCAAAACTATACACGTTCAAATAAAGCCCGTGGTTGGCAATCAGGGTAGACCTATGGGGGTTGGCGAAGACTTCGAGCACGTACCCTTCGCCTTCGCTGTAAATCTTGCCATCTTGGATGTGAAGGTAGCGCACACGTCCTAAATCAAACAGCAATCTTTTGATATCGCGCTTGTTGACGACAATGCCTGTATCAATGATGCAAGGAGCAACTACCCTGTTATTCGATTGGTCGTGACTCATGGAACAAAAGCCTCTGTTGTAGTATTTTCCCGTTTTGGAAATCGGGGAGTTAGCTAGAATTCTGGATACGGGAAACCAGAATCTTGAGTTTAGTCATTTTAGATAGGGAGCTTCGGGAGCGCTGCCGGCAGAGGTTTTCCGGGGAAAATTGCTCGGACAGGAGGAATGCCCGATCCAAAGGACTAGCGTGTTACAGTTCCAATTCTGGCACAAGCTAATGAATTGACAACTGTATACAAAATGAAAAATTTTCTATCTTATGGTGGATGATAAATTGGTTCGCTCTACGATCGACTTTTTCCGGAATCAAGGCGCTGCCATTGCAGCCGCAGTGGCTTTTTATACTTGTTTGCCGGTGCCTGTGTCTTGGACTTTGGAGTTCCGGGGCATTGCTCGTTTGGCTCCGGCGATCGGGCTTTTGATCGGCGGGATGCTGGGACTGGCGGATATTGGGTTGCAGTTGTTGGGTATGCCTGCCCTGACTCGATCGGCCTTGGTGGTAGTTTTGGGCATCGCCATCACTGGCGGGCTGCACCTAGATGGGGCAATGGACGCGGCGGACGGGCTTGCCGTACCAGACCCCGTGCGCCGGCTGGAAGTGATGCGGGACAGCGTTACAGGGGCTTTTGGGGCAATGGCTGCGATCGCGATCGTCCTGCTGAAAACTGTCGCTCTTTCGGATTTGAATCACTATCGGTGGCTGGCTTTGATGGGTGTGGCGGGTTGGGGGAGGTGGGGCCAACTGGTGGCGATCGCCCGCTATCCCTATCTCCGCCCGGAGGGTAAGGGAGCTTTTCATAAAGAATCGATTTATTCACCTTTTGATTTTATCCCAGGAGTTCTGTTGTTGGTGAGTTTGAGCGTGCTGCAAGTTGTCTTGGATGGCGATCGGTGGCTGTTGGCGGTGGGGATGGCTTTGGGCGGAAGTGCGATCGGAATTTTTGTCGGAGCCTGGTTTAACCACCGTTTGGGCGGCCATACGGGCGATACTTACGGTGCTGTAGTTGAGTGGACGGAGGCTTTGTTGCTGTGTCTTTTGGTGGCTTTGGAAGGGTGAACTGTTGACTGTTGACTGTTGACTGTTAACTGTTAACTGCTAACTGGTGACTGCTAACTGGTGACTGTTAACTGTTAACAAATAACCAATAACCAATCACCAATCACCAATCACCAATAACCAATAACCAATAACCAAAAGACTTAACATTATTGACAATTCATTTGCCGAGCGCGATCGACCGCAGCCTGCAATTTTTCCGCCAGTATACGAACGTGCGGCTCTTGTAACATCCCCAAATGGTCGCTAGGGATCTCGTGAATCTCTATTCCTCCTGTAACTACCTCGCCCCAACCCAATTCGGGATCGGCATCAAACAAGATGGCACTCTCAACCGCTTTGAAGATAGTCGCTCCACCCGAGTAAACTCCTGCTACATAGTGTCTCAATGCCTCTTCATTGAGTTCTCGATGAGTGAAGTTTTCCAGATCGATCGGCAAGGGACGCCCGATCGCTTGGTAAAACTTAGAAGAAATCCTCCATATTTGATTAGTAATACTTTCGACTTTTCCCGCCAGATTGCTCTGAGTTTTTCGCAGAAATACACCGGGAGTCATGTGTAAAACTTTCATCGCCCGTTGACCGCGCTTTACTTGAGGCAAATTTTTAAAAGCATCCGGGCCGTAGGTATCCAACAATCCCAGCAAAGCTACCTTTTCACCTTTGGCATGAAGTTGCCTAGCTATCTCAAAAGCTACTGTTCCACCAAAAGATACTCCTAACAGAAAATAAGGCCCGTGCGGCTGGAAAACTTGCATTTCTTTGATGTAATAAGCTGCCAATTCCTCAACTCGATTTGGGGGAGCCAGATTTTCATCCATAATCTGGGTAGACAGTCCCAAAATAGCCTGCGATTGCTCCAAATGATTCAGTAAAGGACGGTAAAATTCCAATCCCCTACCGAGTACGTGAATGCAGAAAAGAGGAGGTTTGTAACTCCCTGTTCCCGGTTGAATCACTACCATTGACGGAGAGGGAGACGACCATTCCGGTTCGCGGAGAATATCAGCCAATTGTTCGACTGTTGGCGATTGGAAAATTGCAGATAGTGGCAGTTTTTTGCCGAATACTTTTTCAACTTCAGCTAACAAACGCGCTGCTAACAGCGAATGCCCTCCTATCTCGAAGAAATTGTCCCTGATGCCAACTGAATTGATGCCTAAAACTTGTTCCCAAATTTGCTTCACTTGGAGTTCTAATTTGTCCCGGGGGGCAACAGCAATTGTTTGATCGGGTGCAACGCTGGCAGATTGCCACTTTTGACTTGCCAAAGCGTGGCGGTCAACTTTGCCGTTGGGGTTCAAGGGCAAAGCATCGAGGAACACAAACCCAGCGGGTATCATGTAGTCTGGCAGTCTTTTTTGCATGAAACTTCGCAGGGTAGCGGCGGCGAGAATTTTGCCTGGGCCCGGGACTACATAAGCTGCGAGACATTTATTCCCCGAAGCATCTAACTGAACTGCGACAGCCACTTGACTCACATCTAAATGTCCAGCCAGTACGGCCTCAATTTCTCCTATTTCAATGCGGAAGCCGCGAATCTTTACTTGATTGTCAATGCGTCCCAAATACTCGATGTTACCATCGGGCAGATAGCGGGCTAAATCTCCTGTTTTGTAAAGGTGATTTGCAGAAGGAAGAAGGCTTGAAACCGATCGCCCTTCGGCATTTTTCCATCCATCTTCTTGGTTGGCGATCAAAGGATTTGGAATGAATCTTTCGGCTGTTAAATCGGGGCGGTTGAGGTAGCCTCTGGCTAAGCCTGCACCGCCTGCATACAACTCGCCCGGAACGCCGATCGGCACTGGCTGCAAATGGCGATCGAGTATGTAAACTTGAGTATTGGCGATCGGTCTGCCGATCGGCACCGAATTGCTAATTTGACTGTCACGGGCGATCGCAAAACAGCAAGTAAAAGTCGTATTTTCTGTCGGCCCGTAACCGTTAATTAATTGGCAGTTTGGAGCCTCTCTCAGCAATTTCTGGACGTGGGGAACAGATAAAACATCGCCGCCAGCCAACAGTAGACGTAAGCCCTTTAAATCCTCAATCCGCTCGTCTACCATCAAGTGAAACAGTCCGGCGGTCAGCCACAAAATTGTCACTTTATATAAACCGATCGCCTCTCCCAGCTCTGCTAAAGATGGAGTTCCTGGGGGAAAGACAACCAGTTGCGCCCCGTTAAGCAGCGCCCCCCAAATTTCCAGCGTCGAAGCGTCAAAGGAAATCGGAGCCAGTTGCAGGAAGACTTCGGCGGCGCTGAAGCTCGCATAATCGGTGTTTTTAACTAACCGCACTACCCCACGGTGGACGACGCAAACGCCTTTTGGTTTGCCTGTGGAACCGGAAGTATACATGACATAAGCCAGATTTTCCGCCTGCGCGAGATTGGCAAGATTCTCCTCACTTTGTGCGTTTATTTCCTCCCGCACCTGCTCCAAACAAACTATTTTTGCTTCAGTATCGGGCAGCTTTTCTGTTAAATGCTGTTGAGTTAACAGCACCGATAGGGCGGCATCTGACAGCATGAATTCCAGACGGTCTTGGGGATAGGCTGGATCTAAAGGCAAGTAAGCAGAGCCGGCTTTGAGCACAGCTAAAAGCGAAACGATCGCATCCAAAGAGCGATCGAAACAAACACCGATTAAAACTTCCGGCCCAGCCCCCAAAGTTTGCAAGTAATGGGCGAGTTGATTGGCCCGAGAATTTAGCTGTTGGTAAGTTAACTGTTGTTCGCCAAAAACTAAGGCTACAGCATCGGGAGTTTGCTCTGCTTGAGCCTCAAATAACTCATGTATACAAGCATCTTGAGGATAATTTGTGTCCGTGTGATTCCAATCCACTAGCAACTGCTGTTGCTCCGCTGCTGACAGCAAAGGCAACTCCGAAATTCGCCGCCGTGGATTTGTAGCAAGAGCCTCCAGTAAAATTTGAAAATGTCCCACCATCCGAGTCATGGTTGGGGTATCAAACAAATCCGTATTATATTCCAGCAACCCCTTGAGACCAGCCGCGCCCTCTTCCAAGGACAGAAGCAAATCAAACTTCGACGTCACAGTCTCAATCTCCAAAGCAGTCACAACCACACCCGGCAACTGCAATTGTTCCGTCGGAGCATTTTGCAAAACAAACATTACCTGGAACAGAGGATGATAACTGGCATTCCTGTCGGGTTGCAATTGGGCCACAACTCGATCAAAAGGCAAATCTTGATAAGTATAAGCATCTAAAGCCACGTCCCGCACTCGCTCAATCAATTCTGCAAAGGTAGGATTCCCCGACACATCAATCCGCAATGCCAAAGTATTCACAAAAAACCCAATCAACGATTCAATATCACCGCGAGTGCGGTTCGCAATTGGGGAACCAATCACAATATTCTCCTGACCGCTGTAGCGTGACAATAAAATTGCGAAAACTGATAACAGCGTCATAAACAGAGTCGCCCCTGATTGCTGACTCAAAATGTTCAATCGCCCAGCCAGTTCGGGATTGACCTGAAACAGTTCAGTGCGACCTCGGAACCTTTGCACAGAAGGGCGTGGTCGGTCCGTGGGAAGCTGCAACAGCGCCGGACATCCTGACAACTGTTGCTTCCAGTAGCGCAGTTGAGTTTCCATTACACTTTCCGTCGCCCACTGACGCTGCCAGCAAGCGAAGTCGGCATATTGGAGGGGCAGTTCCGGTAAGGGAGAAGGTTGACCTGTACTCCAAGCAATGTAGAGTGTGCTTAACTCTTGCATCAACACCCCAATTGACCAACCGTCAAACACAATGTGGTGGAATGTCACCAACAAGACATGAGATTCTGGGCCCAGTTGCAGTAGAGTCGATCGCACCAAAGGTAACTGTGTCAGGTCAAAAGTATAATTAGCTTCTGCTAGCGCTAACCGCTGCACTTCAGCATCCTGCTTAACTATCGGTAGTGCCTGCAAATCTATTACGGACAAAGTTACTGTGAGAGTGGGAGCGATCAGTTGCACAGGATCACCATCCACAGAAGGAAAAGTCGTGCGGAGACTCTCATGACGGCGCACTATTTCCATTAAACTTTGCTCCAGGGTAGCTATCTGAAGCGGTCCGACCAGGTACAGAGCGATGGGTATATTATACAAACCACTTTCCGGATCCAGTTGGTGTAGGAACCACATTCTCTGTTGAGCAAAAGACAGAGGAAATTCCTGCCGTCGGACAACCGATGGTAAAGGCGATGAAGTTTCCTCAGAATCTGAACCCCTTAACTGTTTGCTAACTTCTGTGGCTAAACCTGCTATGGTTGGGGCTAGAAATAAAGTGCGGAGTGACAAATCTACCGACAACTGATTGCCGAGGCGGAAGACGATCTGTCCTGCCATTAGTGAGTGTCCGCCTAATTCAAAGAAATTTTGGTGAATGCCAATGCGCTCAATCCCCATAACTTCGCACCAAATGCTAGCGATCGCCTCTTCTACAGAATTGCTCGGTGCCACAAAACTGCTTTCTGTTTCTGTTTCTAAAGTAGAGGGTGCTGCGGGCAAAGCGCGGCGGTCTACTTTGCCATTCGGCGTCAGGGGCATCGACTCCAGAATCACAAAAGCCGCAGGCATCATATATTCTGGCAATTTATGCTGAATCCCATTGCGCCACGACTGCACAAGAGCTTGTTTTTGCTCAGTATTAACATTAGTTTGATTCAGCACCAAATAAGCAACAAGTCGGCGATCGCCTGGGCGGTCTTCTCTAGCAATCACTGCCACAGTTTTGACTAGCTGCTGATCTGCCAGCACTGCTTCAATTTCACCCAATTCTATGCGGAAGCCACGAATTTTTACTTGATTGTCAATACGTCCAATGTACTCAATATTCCCGTCAGGCAAATAGCGACCTAAATCGCCTGTTTTGTAAACTCGATTGGTAGTGTGAAATTTTTCACCAATCGGATTAGGAATAAATTTTTCGGCAGTCAAATCAGGGCGATTGAGATAACATCTGGCTAACCCAGCACCACTGATGTAGATTTCGCCACTGCTACCAATAGGAACCTGTTGCAAATGACTATCGAGGATGTAAATTTGGGTATTAGCAATAGGTTTGCCGATGGCCGGAGATTTATTGGTGCCGATTTCGACTAAGGCATAAGTCGAGTAGGTGGTGTCTTCCGAAGGCCCGTAGAGATTAAAGACGTACTGGATGTTTTGCTGGTAAAGCTGCTGGGCCAGTTGATTGCTGAGGGGTTCGCCGGCGAGATTGACGGTGTTAACTTGTTTTGGGATACCCATTTTCAGCAATTCTGCGATCGCCGTCGGTACTGTATTAATCAGCGTAACTTCCCCAGCCGCAGGTAAAGTGGGTAGGTGCAAAGCATTTTCAGCGAGGATGACTTTGCCACCACAACTCAGTGGCAGAAATATCTCGAAGACTGAGAGATCAAAGCAGATCGAGGTAGAAGCTAAAACGCCGGTCAATTGTTCTGGTGTAAAGACTGTTTGCGCCCAATCTACGAGAGCAACTGGACTGTGGTGTTCGATCGCTACTCCTTTGGGTCTACCTGTTGAGCCACTGGTATAAAGAATGTAGACTAAATTGGCGGGCGAACAGTGATCGATCGGGTTTTCTGATTTCTGATCTGCGATCGCATTCCCATCTTTGTCCAGACAGACTGGATGAGCATCCGATTTAGGAATTTCTGCCAACAATTTCTCCTGAGTCAGCAGCACTGCCACTTGGGCATCCGAGAGCATAAACTCAATGCGTTCTTGAGGATATGCTGGGTCTAAAGGTACATAAGCACCACCGGCTTTGAGAATTCCGAATAGTGCGACAATCAGATCCAGAGAACGTTCCAGACAGATACCCACTAAAACATCTGGCCCAACTCCCAATTTTTGTAAATAGTGTGCTAGTTGATTGGCCTTGGTATTTAACTCCCGATAAGTCAGCCGCCCGGTACCAAACACCAGCGCCACTGCTTCTGGGGTGCGTTCCACTTGCGCTTCAAATAACTGGTGAAGGCATTGGTTTTCGGGATAGGGTTTCTGTGTATTGTTCCAGGTAGCTAGTAATTGCTGTTCTGCTGCTGGCAACAAAGCTAATTGCCATAAAGGTTGCGTAGGATCGGCAACAATACTGAGTAATAATTGCTCGAATTCTGCTAGGTGACGGCGCACGGTTTCGGCATCAAACAGGGTTGTGTTGTACTGACACTCTAAGACGAGTTTACCGCCGGATTCCAAGGCATTGATAAATAACTCGAAATTTTCGCTACTTCTGGGATTCGAGAAATATTCGACTTGCAGGCCGTCAAATGTTAGCTGTTCACTTTTTAATCCCATATCGAGATTAAAAACTACAGAAACTAGCGGAATACGACTGGAGTCTCGCGGCAGTGTCAATGTTTTGAGCAGACTACCGAAGGAGATTTTTTGATGTTCGTAAGCATCCAACACCAACGATCGCCGATTTCGCAGATAATCAATAAACGATTTTTCTCTCTCAATGTGAGTACGTAACGGCAACAAGCTCACACAATGTCCCACAAGCTGGGTACATCCCGACACTGATTGTCCTGCAGCAGGCATCCCGACGACTAAATCGTCTTGTCCGCACAAGTCGGACAACAATATTTCAAATGCGGCCAGCATGGTAGTTAAGAAACTGCACCCAGATTTAGCCCCTAGACGTTTGAGATTTTTGACTAAAGCCGCATCCAGAGGCCAATCTTCTCGCGCTGCTTTGTAAGTCCGTAGGGGGGGGCGGGGACGATCCGTGGGCAAATCTAGGATAGGAGGGGACGAGCTAAATTGTTTGAGCCAATATGCTTCATCGGCCTTCATTTCTGAACTATCGGCCTCTTGTTCCTGTAAAAATGCGTATTCGCTGAAACGTATTGATTCTGAAAGATTGGCAACAACACCTTGTTTACGAGCTGAATAAAGAACTCCTAAATCTGGCAAAAGAACGCCCCAAGACCAGCCATCGCAAATAATGTGATGCGCGGTGAGCATCACTATGTATTCTTGCCCTTGCAGCTTGACAATTTTAGCGCGAAATAGTGGGCCGCGCACGAGGTCGAAAGATTGCCCAACTTCTTGCTGTTGCAACTGAGCGAATTGAGTTGGGCTATCACTCATCATTGACAAATCGATCAAAGGAATATCAATTTCACAAGAAGCTGCTATACAAAGTATCGTGCCATTGGGACTAAATGTCAGACGCAATGCTTCATGCCGAGCTACAAGTTCTTGAATCGAATAACGCAATGCTTCTAGATCGAGATTTCCCACCAATCGCAGCGACATTGACTCGTTGTAAGCACAATTAGCATCATCCTCCATTTGTGCAGAAATCCAGATTTCCTTTTGCGCTTCGGTCGCTGATATACACCCAACCAACTCTCCACCTACAAACGGATCGAATTCCACAGGTGTGAAGTTTTTGTGTGATTCAAATAGTTGTTTGTTCATAGATTTTCGATGGATTTAGATATAATTAGATCGATTTTTTTGTCAATTTTACTATCTGAATTATTCTGATAGTCGCAGTATGATTTGGCTCAATTTCAGTAATTGAACTTATTAGTGGGGGCAGAATGCACCAATAAATTCAATCTCCCTGAGCTTACCGGGTTCCCGTCAATTTTTCGCGAGCACTAAGCACGGCACCTGCACTTTTCAGATAGGCTTTGATCATCTTGGCTTTGAGCGAATTTTGACCTCTGGGAATGCAACATTCGTTCGTAAAAAAGTCCCAATTTGATTCGCAAAGTTGGTCGAATGCGACGGAAATTGTTAAAGTCAGCGATCGGGCTGTGTGATACCAGCCGCAGGGTATAAACAGCGTTTCACCGGCTGAGATTGTAATTGTTGTTGGCGTAGCTTCAGCCAAAAGCGGATATTTTTTTAAGTCGGGATTGTGATGGTTTTCAATCTCAGATAGCCAAGGAGCACCGGGTTTTGGGTAAAGATATTTTTGCTGTTCCGGCGGAAAGATTGTAAATTCTTTTTCCCCGTAAACTTGATTTATATACGCATAGAGTCCGAGAAAATCGTAGTGCAAATAAGGAAACGATCCGCCCGGCCCGCCGAAGAATATTTCTAAGTCGTACAAATCATTCAGCAGCATATTCGGGATTAATGGGCTGTGAGTGCGATCGGGTTGGGCAATACTCGGTCTGGGAGAAATATCAGGCTCTAAATCGGCAAAATCTTTGCGGACATTGAGTTTAAAAGGATAGGGAGCCGGATTTTCTTTTGTGGATTTTTTTAGCAAGTCGAACAATTTTGCGAGGGTGTAAATCTTGCCACCTATTTCAATTTCGCGATCGCCAAAATTTTCTTGGAAATAATCGGGCGTAAATTTTGTTAGGGCGGGCCAATTTTTGGATAAATCTGTAAAAATAACTGGTTTCCCCGGATTGCGGTACTCACTGACAAATTCCTGGTGAGTCAGGCCTGTGCGGCGGTCTATTTGAAGAGTTTTTGCTGTTTGGAGCATTTGGGTTTTTCCTGTGTTGCTTATCAGATATCAAACGGTTTGTAGTGCGGAATTTAGTCCGACTCTGGGAGTGGACTGAAGTCCACACTACGAACGAAAACTATTTTCTATTTGTAATTTTTTTTGGGATTGCGATCGATCTACCGCAATAATATTGGTTCGTACTGCGGACTTGAATCTGCAGTATAAGAACGGACGTTCGTCCGCACTACGAACCTTTTTTGGGGATTGTTGAATTGTTGGTACACCAACCCCTTAGGGGATTTAATTGCCAACTTTAACAATCAATTCGATAAATTATCTCCTACTTGTAAATGTTTGCCGGGGCGCTCTGGATCTGCTACGTACCAAGCGGGATTGCCGTTAGGATCTCGCCCTAATTTCGCACCGGGTACGGGAGCATTGTTGGCGAAAGCGGTTGAGGACTTTCCTCCATTAATATTACTGTGATTGTGGAATTCGATCGCCCTCACAGTTTCCCCCGATCCACCGGCTAAAAATCCGGCTGACTGCAATTCGGCAATACTGTTTTTAAATGCCTCCTTGATAAAAGCAATATCTGCGTCGGAATGGGCTAGGGTCAGGAAACACGGGCGGTGATCCCAAATGTGAATGCCTTTTTCCCGCAGCGAATAGAACAGCAGTTCTCCATGAGCAAAATCTTGCGGGTAGGTGATTTTGAACAGGGAACCGAAGTTTTTAACAGTAAAAGGTGCTTGCTCGCGATCGAACATGGCGTTCAATTCTGCAACTAATTTGTCGGTTTTGGCATTGAGTTCGCGCTGCAATGAAGGCCCGCCCCGTTTCAAGTATTCGAGGGATGCTTTGGCGGCTGCTAATGTCAGCGGGTGGCGCACAAAAGTTCCGGCAAAATAAGTAACGCCTACTTCGGGGAAAGAGTCGTCTCCGAATTGCCAAAATCCGCCATCTAATGCGTCCATCCAGGCAGATTTACCCGCAATTACCCCGATCGGCATCCCCCCGCCGACGACTTTGCCGTAGGTACCAATATCTGCTTGTACGCCGAAGTATTCTTGAGCGCCGCCCGGTGCGACTCGGAACCCGGTAATCACTTCGTCCATGATGAAGGCGCAACCGGCTTGTTCGGTAATTCGTCGCACTTCGTGGAGGAATTCTCGCGGTTGCCAGTCGGGGCGGCGGCTTTGTACGGGTTCTACCATAATTGCTGCAAACTCGCCCGCCCGCGCTTTGAGAATTTCCAGGGATTCGGGGTCGCCGTAGTCGAGGATCAGGGTATTGTCAACGGCGGATTGGGGAATTCCCGGTGCTGCTGGGAGCGATCGCAATTTCTTAGTTCCGCGCACGATTACTTCGTCGAAATTTCCGTGATAGTCTCCGGTAAATGTGACGATCGTATTGTTGCCGGTGACGGTGCGCGCGAGTCGCATTGCACCCAAAACTGCCTCAGAACCTGTATTGCAGAATGCCACGCGATCGTGCTTGGTCATTTCGCACACGAGTTCGGCGACTTCCCCGGCTAGCGGTGTTTGCGGCCCGATTTCAAAGCCTAATTGCATTTGGGCGGCGATCGCTTCTGTGATAAATGGCGCTGAATATCCGAAAAAGTTCGACCCGAAACCGTTGGTTAAATCGACATATTCGTTATCGTCTTTATCCCAAAGTTTGGAACCGGACGATCGCACTGTGACAATTGGATAAACCAACTCTTTCATCGTCCGGTTAAAGCCGGAAACTACGCGCGGATCGGCGAGGTGGTGGCGGTGACTCTGAGCGTACTGTTTCGATTTTTGGGTTCGCGCCGTGTACCGCTTGACAAATGTTTCTAAATATGCTTTTTGCGATGGAGTTAAGGCACCGCGATCGGAGGTGTCGATGCGGGCGGCCGCGCCGAATACTTTTTTGGGCTCGGCGGTGGGTTCGGCGGATGGTGCAGGTTGGGCGATTGGGGCGATCGTGCTGCCGTTATTGTGGGATTGCGGGATCTGTTGCACCGGTGCGGGGGGCTGCACCATTTGAGGTGGGGCTGTCGGTGTCGGCTGTGCGGGAACACCGCCACCTAACAATTCTAGGTGTCGCGACATAATCTGCAACTGCTGGCCGATCAAGTATTCGAGGTTGCTGGATTGTAAGGGTTGCAATAGGTGAGCTGGCGGGGCGGGCAGATTTACCGGGGCGCTGGCTGCAATTGGTGCGGGAATTGGTGCTGCAATTGGTGCTGCAATTGGTGCTGCAATTGGTGCTGCAATTGGTGCTGCAATTGGTGCGGGCAAAACTTCCGGCGGCAAAGAGCCGTCGATAAATTCAGATAAAGTTTCGAGACTGGGGAAAGTTTCTAGTAGCTGGCGGAAGGTAATTTTAACCTTAAATTCTTTTTGGAGGTTCAGCGCTACTTGAGTCAAAGACAGAGAATCCAAACCCATTTCTAAAAAGGTTAGATCGTCGCTGACGTTACCTAAATCTTCACCAGAAGTTTCTTCTAAGATATTTTTGATTTTGGGAATTAGTCTTTTTTTGCGAGCTGGTTGTTGGGTTGCGATTTGTGAATTTGACATGGGTAATGAGTTGATAGTTGTTAGTTGGGCATCGGGAATTGGGGATTGGGCATCGGGAATTGGGGATTGGGCATCGGGAATTGGGAGTTGGGAATTCTCCCCCTCTCCCCGTCTCCCCGTCTCCCCCTCTCTCCGCATGGGTTCTATCCAGAAGCGTTTGCTCTCGAACGGATAAGTTGGTAAGGGGAGGCGATCGCGCGTTTCTTCCTGATAAAAACTCTGCCAGTCGATCGCCACTCCGCAGAGCCAAAGCTGTCCGACGGCGCTTAACAAAGCAGTCCATTCAGCATTGTTATCTGGATTATCGGTTAGAGAAGAAATAGCAACTTGCTGTTTCAAATCCTTCGATTGTTTGCGAGCCAAAGTAGCAGCCGTGGTTCTCGGCCCAACTTCCAAAAGCACGCGATTCGGATCTTGCCAAAGTTCTTTGATGCCGTCGGCAAAACGCACTGTCGCCCGCAAATGCCGCGCCCAATACATCGGATCTGTTGCTTGTTCTGCGGTGATCCAACTAGCAGTTACAGTCGAAACAAAGGGGATAGTTGGCGCTGACAACTGCACTTTTTTCACGTATTCGGCGAAAGGTTCGACGATCGAATCTACCATCGGCGAATGGAAAGCGTGGGAAGTGTGCAAGTGTTTGCAGACAATCTTTTCGCTGGTTAATTGCTGTTCAAAAAGTGCGATCGCATCTGTCGGCCCAGAAACCACGCACAAATCCGGCGCATTCACCGCAGCCACTGCCAAATCCCCACTCAAGCGCCCTTCGACTTGCGTCGCCGGCAAGCGTACCGACAGCATCGAACCACCGGGCAAATCTTGCATCAAGCGCCCCCTCGCAGCCACCAGCATCAAGGCATCTTCTAGGGAAAACACGCCGGCGATAGTTGCCGCCACAAATTCGCCGATGCTGTGCCCGATCGCACCTTGGGGAGTTACGCCCCAACTCTGCCACAGTTGAGCCAGCGCGTACTCTACGGTAAATATTGCAGGCTGAGTTAAGAAAGTTTGGCGCAGCGACTCGGCGGCTGTCGCTTCATCGCTACCGGGATATAGCACTTCGCGCAAATCTCGGCCGAGGTGCGGCTGCAAAATTTCGGCGCAGCGATCGACCGTTTCGCGGAATAAAGGCTCAGATTCGTACAAATTCAAGCCCATATTGACGTATTGCGCGCCTTGTCCGGGAAACATGAAGATTACCGCCGGATTTCTGGCTTCGGTGCAGCGGGTTGCTGTACGCAGCGGCGGCAGCGATTCGAGTAGCTGCACGGCATCGGCGCGATCGCTACAAACCGCGAAGCGGCGGTAATTAAAGGCTTGCCGCCCGGTTTGCAAGGTGTAAGCAGCATCGGCGAGCTCTATCTCTGGGTTTTCGTCGAGGTGCGATCGCAAATTTGCGGTAGCTGCGTCTAAAGCAGATGGAGTTTTTGCCGACAGCAGTAGCAACTGTCTGGGGCGAGAAGGGCTTGACGGTGTGAGTGCCGGCGCTTCTTCGAGGACGACGTGAGCGTTGGTACCGCCGACACCAAAGGAACTGACTCCGGCTCTTCTGGGCGTTGTGCCTGCTTTCCATTCCGAGAGTTCGGCGTTGACGTAGAAGGGACTGTTGGCAAAGTCGATCGCCGGATTCGGTGTTTGGTAGTGGAGAGTGGCGGGTATTTGTTGGTGTTTGAGGGCTAAAGCTGTTTTAATCAGCCCTGTGACTCCGGCGGCGGCGATCGTGTGTCCGAAGTTGCTTTTGACGGAGCCGATCGCGCAAAATTGTTTGGCTGCGGTTTCGCGTGCAAAAGCTTGAGTCAAAGCTGCAATTTCGATCGGATCGCCGAGGGGAGTTGCCGTGCCGTGGGTTTCGACGTAGGATATCGTTTCTGGATCTACGCCGGCCATCGCCTGGGCCATCGCGATCGCGTCTGCTTGCCCGTCTACGCTGGGCGCTGCGAAGCTGACTTTGGCTGCCCCGTCGTTGTTGAGGCCGACGCCGCGAATTACCGCATAGATTGTATCTCTGTCGGCGATCGCCTCTTCCAAACGCTTCAGTACCACAGCCCCGCCTGCGTTGCCGAATACGGTTCCTTCAGCCTTAGCATCGAATGGTTTGCAGTGTCCGTCGCTGGAAAACATCCCCCCTTCTTGATACAAATAACCGCTATTTTGGGGAGCTGTAATTGAAATTCCGCCGGCGAGAGCTAAATCGCATTGATAGCTCATTAAGGCGTAAAAAGCTTGACAAACTGCAACTAATGATGTAGAGCAAGCGGTATGGACGCTGACGCTGGGCCCTTTGAGATTGAGTTTGTAAGAAGTGCGGGTAGCGATGTAGTCTTTTTCATTTCCTACCATTACCTGAAACTCGCCCGCGCGGGAAATTATGTCCGATCGTCCGGCGATGTTGTTGGGAAAATAGGTATTGTTGCCCGTGCCGGCGTAAACTCCGATCGAGCCGTTGAAAGTATTCGGATCGCAGCCGGCATTTTCTAGGGCGGCCCAAGCTATTTCTAAAAAAACGCGCTGCTGCGGGTCGGTAATTTCGGCTTCGCGGGGACTCACGCCGAAAAATGCTGCATCAAAGCGATCTGCACCGTCAATAATTCCTCTAGCTTTGACGTAATTCGGATCTTGTCTGAGATTGGGGTCAATGCTAGGGTCTAGTTCTGCGTCGCTGAACAGCGCTGTAGACTCGACTCCGCCGCACAAATTTTGCCACAATTCATCGACACTTGCAGCACCGGGAAAGCGACCGGCCATGCCAATAATTGCAATCCCGTCAAGTTCTGAGTTTTCCTGTGAATTAGTCATAAGTAAGCCCCTATAATTAAACGTAAAATACCTAATATTCAACAGCTCGTTACATTATTTTTCTTCTGTCTATCCTCCTCTTTTAAATAACTAATAACCACTAACTAATGACTAATGACTAATGACTAATGACTAATGACTAATGACTAATGACTAATGACTACCGTCTTTTGGTAAACTGCTTCGATCGATTAAAAGCAGCTTTTTGTCGATCGGCCCTATCTTGAAATTTATTACTAGACTGATTCGTACCCTCTCCTTGGTTTAAATAATTGGCCAATTGGGCGATCGTCGGATGCTGGAACAATTTCACAACTGGCAAGTCTTTTTCTAATAGAGCCCGCACTTGCACAGCAATTTGCAGAGTCATCAGAGAATTACCTCCAATCTCGAAGAAATTGTCATGAATCCCCACGCGATCGAGCTTCAGCAACTTAGACCAAATGCCCGCTAGCACTTTCTCCAACTCGCCTTGCGGCGCCGCGTAACCCTGGGACAGTTCTTGTCGCTGTGAGTCAGGTGGCGGCAGGGCGCGGCGGTCAATTTTGCCGCTGGGTGTCTTCGGCATCGCCTCCACAGTCACAAACACCGCAGGCACCATGTAATCGGGGAGTTGTCCTTGCAATTGGACGCGGAGGTCTGCAATTGTTAGTTGCTCTTGTGGATTGACTGCTAAATAAGCCACCAATCGTTTGTCCCCCGGTGTGTCTTCCCGCGCTAGCACCACAGCTTGTTTAATTGCCGGATGTTTTGCGAGTGCAGTTTCGATTTCTCCCAACTCGATGCGGAAGCCGCGAATTTTGACTTGACCGTCAATGCGTCCGATGTACTCGATATTACCGTCGGGCAGGTAGCGGGCTAAATCTCCTGTTTTATAAAGGAGATGTTGGGCATAATTAGATACTTCTTGGCTGTCAGCAATCTCTGGTTTCTGTGCATCTTCCTCCAATCTAAAATCTAAAATCGGCAATCTAAAATCGCTTAAGGGATTGGGAATAAACCTTTCAGCAGTCAAGTCGGGGCGGTTGAGGTAGCCGCGCGCCAAACAGATGCCTCCAATGTGCAATTCCCCAGGAACGCCGATCGGTACAGGCTCACCATTCTGGTGTAACAAATAGATTTCCGTGTTGGCAATAGGGCGGCCGATCGCAGGAAGTGCGGGCCAATTTTCCGGCGGGCCGCTGAGGGTATAAGCTGTGACAACGTGGCTCTCCGAGGGGCCATATTGATTGTGCAGGGTGCAATTTTCTAGTTGCTGAAAGAAACTGGTAATGTAACGGTTGACTTGCAACTGTTCGCCGGCGGTGACTACTTCGCGCAGCGATTTTGGTACTAGCTGATAGCTATCGGCGGCTTCGGCTAAATGTTGCAGGGCGATGAAAGGGAGAAATAGTCTTTGAATCTTTTCTGTGTCGATTAGCTGCAACAAACTCCGCGCATCTCGCCGCATTTCTTCGGTGATGAAAACGAGGGTGCCGCCCGCACACCAAGTACAAAACATTTCTTGAAATGAGACATCGAAGCTGAGGGAGGCAAATTGCAGGGTTTTGGCTGCATCTTCCAAGGTGGAGTTTTGCAGTTGCCACGCAATTAGGTTGACTAGGGCGCGGTGCGGGAGGAGAACTCCTTTGGGTTTGCCGGTGGAACCGGATGTATATATTGTATATGTTAAGTTTTCGGGAGATACGGTGCTGGCGGGGTTTTCGGTGCTGTAATTGGCTATTTCTTGCCAATTTGCGTCCAAACAAACGGTTCGTGCTTGATGTTCCGGCAAGCCGGATACTAGGTGAGATTGTGTGAGTATAACGGGAGTTTTGGTGTCGGCTAACATGAAAGTCAGCCTTTCTTTGGGATAAGCTGGATCGATCGGCACGTAAGCTGCGCCTGTTTTGAGAATGCCTAAAACGGCTATCGCAATTTCTAAGGAACGTTCCATGCAAATCGCAACTAAAACATCGGGCCCGACTCCTAATTGCTGCAAGTAATGGGCTAGTTGATTCGATCGCGAATTGAGTTCGCGGTAGGTAAGCTGCTGTCGGGAATTGTGGGGAAAAACGGCGGCAATGGCATCGGGCGATCGATCGACTTGGGCTTCAAATAATTGGTGAACGCATTTGTCATCGGGATAATTTGCCTCAGTTTGATTCCAGGCCTGCAACTGAGCAATTTCTGTTGCTGTTAGCATTGACAATTTGCTGATTTTATGCTGGGGATTCGCGGCTATACTTTCGAGCAAAGTTTGCAGGTGTCCCAACATTCGGGTAAGGGCGTTTTCATCGAACCGCTGGTGATCGCCCGCAATTTTCAGCAGCAATTCGTCTCCCCCGTAGCCGTAAACTGTTAGGGGAAAACTCGTCTGTTCTAAAAGCTGAAATTCTCGGTTTTTCCAGTCATCGCCTAGAGATTGCAGGGCAGAATTGAACTGGCACTTTTCAACTACTAGCAAGCTTTCAAATAAAGCGCTGCTGCGGGAGATTTCGCTCCATTCTTGAGTTTTGGCCAGCGGTACGTCACTGTATTCTTGCAGCACATTCCATTGATTTTGCAGTTGTTTCAGCCAATCGATGGCTGGCATTTCTGGAGTGACAATTACTCTCAGTGGCAAAGTATTGATGAACAATCCTACTGCTGGTTCTATTTTTTCTGTATTTGGCGATCGACTGTTGCAAATAGATCCAAATACTACATCTTGCGAACCGGAACAGCGGCTCAAAAGTAAAGCCCAGACTCCTTGCAGCAGGGTATTCAGGGTTAGTTGCTGTTCGTGAATTAGAGAGTTTAAAGCTGTGGTAACACTGCTAGAAAGCCGGATTTCGGGAATTGTCGGCAACAGGCTTCTTTCTTGTTCCACAACTGATAAATTTTCTGGTTGGGCGGGCATCTTCCCTGTCCTGGAAAAATCGCCAACCAAAGGGGTCCGATCGCCCAAACCGCTTAAGTATTGCCTCCAAAATGCTTCTGTTTTCGAGATATCTTGCTGCATTCGATGGCTGGGATCTCGATCGCACTGGGGCGGTGTTAATTCTAATTGCCGATCGCCAGTCAGGGCTTCGTACAAGGTAAAAACTGCTTGCAAAACAGTTATTGCCGAGGTACTGTCAAGCAAAATATGGTGATAAGTCCAGATGAGTTTGTATTCGGTTTCCGCAACTCGGAACAAAGCCAAACGCATCAGCGGCGGTTGAGTTAGGTCAAATCCTTGCAGGCGATCGGCTTGCAAAAAGGTTTGCAGTTTGTTAGTGCGATCGTCCTGGGACAAACTGCGCCAGTCTTCCTCAACTATTGACAGTTCGACTTTTTGGTGTACAGTTTGCACCGGCACCTCTCGATCCAACCAACTAAAACTCGTTCTCAAAACTGGATATCGATCGACACTTTGGCGCCAAGCATCTACAAAAGCTGAAACATTCAATTCTTCGCCCAGGCTGCACAGTACCTGTTCGATATCTACCCCTGACTGTTGGCCTGAAAGGCCCTCGAACAACATCCCCTGCTGGATCGCTGAAAGTTGATAGGAAGATTCGCTATCAGTTGCTACAGATTGGGGATGGTCTGCTGCTGGCAAAGACATACTTACCTGCGAGTATTAAACTAAAAACTTTGGAGCAAGTGTTACCGGATTTTTAATACTTCTTTTAATTAACAATTCAGTTCAAAGCGCGATCGCCAGCATCTGAAATGTTGTGTTTTTTGTTGTAAATTTTTATCCTACGAGCCGAGGCTAACTCAAATTATACCATCCTGTCAACTCACACAGATCCAACATACAAATATATTCTATGCCGATCGTTTACCGTTCCGCAACCGTGTAATTACAGAGAATACACCCACAGTAAAAACATCAATTTCACCAGTTTAGGCCTATTATTGGCGATTTATTGTCGATTGATTCGATGTCGGTGTTTTTTGTAACCGATGGTAAGTTTTGTAAAGTTTTAAATTACCTGCTAAGCCCGGTTTTTCAAATTCGTTAGGTGGCCAGAAACCCGGTTACTGCGACAAATTTCGGTTAACACCAAAAATTTAGGAAGAAACCGGGTTTCTTGAATTCGTTGGACAGACAGAAACCGGGTTTCTGCAACAAATTTCGGTTAATACCAAAAATTCAGGAAGAAACCCGGTTTCTCAAATTCCTTGGGCGACCATAAACCTGAATATTTACGCTTTCGGCTCAACCCAAACAGTCATGCCTTCAACCCTCAAACCTTTGCCGCGAGTGCCGCAATATTGACCGTTAGTAGTAACAGGAGTATCGCCTACATTCTGAATGTGAGCTGTGTAAAATACATCGTACTTATCAGCTTGCTGCCCAGTCAGTCGCGCGGCAAATCCTTCAATGCGCTTGGCTTTCCCCCGGAAACCTGCCAGTTCCCCTCCGCCGATCCAAGGAGTATCACCAACTCCTTCAACGTGAGCCATGTACTCCAAATTTAAACCGGGAACCGGAGGCTCTATTTTAATTTGAAAACCTTCGACGCGGCGGCCTTGAGCTTTAGTACCGGCGTATTCTTTACCGCTAAAAGTGCGATCGCCAATTCCTTGAATGTGCGCCAAAACTTTTAAACCCACAGCCGCCGCAACTTGAGAATTCGCAGACGGCGCGATCCAAACTTTGATGCCTTCTATTCTCAAAGCTTTGCCGCGAGTGCCGCAATAATCGCCGTTGGAGGACACATCGGTGTCGCCGATATTTTGGATGTGAGCGTTATAAAATACGTCATACTTATCAGCTTGCAGCCCGCTCAACCGCACGGCAAATCCTTCAATTCGTTTCGCTTGACCCCGAAAACCAGCCAATTCTCCTTCGCCAATCCAAGGAGTATCCCCAACACCTTCGACGTGAGCCATGTACTCAACTTTTAAGCCGGAAATTGGTGGCTCGATATTAATTTGAAATCCTTCGACGCGCAGCCCGCGCGCTTTAGTACCGGCGTATTCTCCAGCACCGAAAGTTCGATCGCCTATTCCTTGAATGTGCGCCAAAACTTTCAATCCCAAACCGCCCTCTACAGGCGCTTGTTGAATCTCGCGAGGTGCCCCAAAAACAATGTTCCCAGAGCCTGTTTTTGGGAGAGATTTAGGTACTTCCACGCTAGGAACGATAATCACTTCGTGCATGGGGGCCGTCGCGGCGGGGGATTCCAAAATTTTGATTTGCGGTGCAACTGTAACTTGTTTCGGTGCCACATTCCCCGACGGGATGATAATCACTTCGGGTAGAGGTTCGGCGCCCATTTTTGGTTCTGGCGCTGTTTTAATTACGGATTGGATTTTTGCAGGTTCTGCTTTTACTATCTGGACAACGGTTAATTTGCCTCTGGAAATGGCGACGGCTATTTGTTTGCCAAAAGCGGCGCTGACTGTTTCTTCGAGGATTACCCACTCTTCGTCGTTTAATTTGTCTTGCTGTTCCACTAGGGCTAGCACTGCTGCAACGGGGTGTTTGCCGCTTACTAGGGATTCTGCGTCGGAATGCAGTTGAGTTGCGGTTGATTCGGAAATGGCGCGCTGGAGTTCGCGGGCTTTGCCATGCACTGATTGTAAGGGGGCGAAGTCGCTTTGTTCGCGGTGGGCGATCGCCAATACTCGATCGAGCACTTTCAAAGCTGCGTCGCGAATTTCTGCTTTACCTTCGGAAGCTGCTGCAGTCTCGACTAAGTTTTGAATATCTTTGAGGGAAGTAATTTCTCCGGGGGCGAGGGCGGATTTGTTGACTTGGAGAGCTTGTTTTTGGACCTCTGCAAAGTTGCGGCTGTAGCTGGCAATTTCTTTCAGTAAGCTGTCAGAGGGAGGAAGCCCGGAGTCTTGCAGTTGTTTGGCGGCTTGGGAGAGTCGATCGGCTAAATTACCATAAGTTTCCGATAGTTGGGCTATCTGTTGTAACAAATCTTTATGTGTTGCTTCCATAGGTCTTGCAGTAAATATTTAACTTGCTGATTATAGACGTTGAGCGTCTTCTGAAGGTAGAAGGCTTCTGAAGGAAGAGGGAAGAAGGAAGAAGGAAGAAGGAAGAGGGAAGAGGGAAAAGGGAATATTTTCCGATCTCCCACCCTCGGCATCTCTCACCCTCGGCATCTCCCACCCTCGGCATCTCCCACCCTCGGCATCTCCTCCTCGCCCCAGTGATCCTCGTCACATCCGTGCAAACACTGAGTCACACTCTGCGAGTCAGGCTGTCACAGGCTACCCCTAAAAATGTCACACAAACCGAGCAATAGCCGTCACTGCGGAGTCAGTTAAAACCGTCGATACTTAGGATATTCAAGCAATCAAACCCAAAAATATTATGGTACTTATTCGCGACCTCGCCCAACAAGCTCTGACCCTAGGTTATTTAACTCTAGAATCTGAAAATCAACTGCGGCAGATGTTAACTACCACCAACTATGACTTGGAAGACTTAAATGCTTTTATGAGTTTGCAACTAGCAGCCATGTCCGGTTTGGTGAAACAAGAGTCTCGCCTTGTAAAAGAATTGGAAATTTTTGGCGAGACAGCCACGGAAATTCCCTGTTAATAATTAGTAGCTTTTTAATTATTTCAAATTTAGTAAGGAAATTTAAATTATGGTCATTCGTGAAGTTGTAAATCAAGCTATTGCCACGGGATATCTGAGTTGGGAAGCCGAAAATCAAATGCAGGATATTTTTGCCTCGGCGAAGTGCGATTTGGAAGATTTAAATGCTTTTATGAGCTTGCAGTTAGCCGCGATGGCTGGTCGCGTAAGGCAAGAGTCTTTGGAATCGATAAATTCGCCGAATTTTTCGGAACAAAATTAATCATTTTGATTCGTTTCTTGGGCGATATAAAGATCTATTTGCGTTTATGTAAAATTTAAAATAATAATTTAATCTACCCTGCTTATTGTCTAGTAATTCTAATATTATTGCTTGCTGTGAATTTAATCTAGATTAATTTATTAAACATTTAATGATGTAAAACCTTGAGAGGTCGGGTGGGAACACCGCACCTTATCGTCATAAGTAGCACGTCTAATTTAGCTCAATATTAATTATATAAAACCTTCGCGATCGACTATTTCCGACTCCGACGCTCTAACTCTTTGATAACTCTCAGAACAAACAGCGACATGAAAGCACCAATTAATGCAAGTTGCCACAACCCGCATCCGGCCGCACTTCCTAAAGCTGCTGACAACCAAATAGCAGCGGCCGACGTGAGCCCGTGAACTTTTGGTTTGCCGATTTCCTGCTGATATTCGCGCAGGATTTCTCCGCCCCCCAAAAATCCTATCCCGGCAGCAATGCCTTGAATTACGCGCTCTACACCATCTCGTCCGTTGTCATTTTTACCTATTGCCAGCGGAATTAAAACAAACATTGCAGCACCCATACTTACTAACATATGAGTCCTCAATCCCGCTGGTTTGTTTTTGAGTTGGCGCTCCCATCCAATCATTCCGCCCACAAACATGGCCAGACACAACCTCAACAGTATGCCCAGCCAATTATCAGGAGACCACAAGTTATCGATCGACAATGTTTTACGGCAAATAATTAATCGCGAGATTCCAATACTACCGCAGCACGATGTCCGATCGCAATCTCACTGCCAAATCTTGTTCCGGGCGAATCACGATCACGTCAACGCTGCGCCGCCCCAACAATACTCCGGCTAATGCACCGATTCCAGCACCGCCCAATACTTCTTCAGTGGCGATCGCCTTGTCGCCGGTAATGCCTGCTAGGGCTGCTGCTGCTGCTGCGCCCAATGCTGCCCCTTGCGCGACTGAACCTGTTCCAGCACCTTTTTGAATTTTTTCGGTTCTGGTAATAATTCCCGAATAGCCATCAATCCGATAGCGTTGGCGGCGGCTGACAATTAACTCGCTCGCAACAAATTGACTACCCCTTTGATTGCCCCTTTTGACAGGTCGCAATTCCCCGACAATCTGGCTGCCTGCGGGGATTGATACTCTGCCTTGAGCCGTGCGGATATCTCGCGCTACTGTTAATGTTAAAGGTGAAGTTTCATCGGTGGTGACAACGATTTTGTTTTTTTCATAGCTAACTGGAATGACACTGCCCGCTGGAATTCGGATGCTATCAAATTGTGAAATTCGTTGTTGAGCTGAGGCGGGCGCTGCTACTACCAGCGGCGCGCTGGTTCCAAATGTAATGCCCAGTGAGAGGATTGCTGCTGTTGCCGAACGCAATTTTTGAGAAGTAATCATATATTTTGTCTCCTTCTTTCGGTTTTGTTTTACTTAGGAACGCACTACTGCTAAATCTGTTTCTAGTTTTGCATTCATTTGATGTTTTTATTATGGCCGGCTGGAATTAGACAAGTTGGGAAGATAAGGTAGATAATTAAGAATTTTCACATTTTGCCAAATTGAAAAAATCGACTGGACTGGGGCGATCGGGAAGATAAGGAAGATAAACAGTCTGCGATTGCAAAACCTCTACAGATAGGGTGCGCCCATAAATACTGCGTCAAGCCATTTTTTGCCTTAGTCATGAAGATGAAGTCCTAGCGGGAAGCACTCTCTCAACGATATTAATGGTTGAGTGAGTTTAAGGCTAACAACGCTGCACCGAAAGCTGGTTCGTATCGGGGCGAAATTAGCTGAGCTTTTGGCGCGATCGCACCTATGGCAGTTTCAAACCGACCCCGAAAATTTGCATCACCGCCCCACACACCTCCCACCGTCACAATTTCAAATTCTTCTGCGGGCTTAAATAGCGCTGAAATGGCTGTTTTTGTTGAAAATGTTAATTTTGCCACAGCATTGTCAATAATGCCGTCAGCGACGCGATCGCCCTCTGCTGCGGCTCGATCGACAATCGGCGCTAAAGCCGCAATTTCTTTGACTCCCCAACCGCGCCGGTAAACAACTTCTACCAATTCTTCTAGGTTATTTAAGCCTAAATGCCCTTGAAATTTTTCCGCCAGCGCCGTAACGTCTCCTCGTCCGTCATAGAACTTCAAAGCAGCTTGCAAACCTTCAACAGCGATGTCATATCCGCTGCCTTCATCGCCTAAAATATATCCCCAACCGCCGACTCGTTTAGTTTCCCCTTGACGGTTTTGCCCGAAAACAATCGAACCAGTTCCTGCAATAACCGCGATACCAACTGGATGGCCAGTACCGCCAACCAGTGCGATCGCGCAATCGCTACAAATTACGATATTTCGCGGCAAGAGCGATCGAGCTACGGGTAAAGTATTCGCCAACTCCAAATTTTGCACTACAAATTGCACTATTTCAATATCTTTGGCACGCCCCACGCCTGCTAGTCCCAGACAAATTGCTTCTATTTTCAAATTGATATTTGGAGCGATGTTCGCGGAAAAAACTGCTCGCTCGATCGCCAATTGAATCGATTCTTTTGCTTGCTCAATTCCCAGCGTTTGATAATTTGAAGGCCCTGCTTCCCCGCGTCCCAAAACAACGTTATTTTCGTCCATTAAAACGCAAATAGTTTTAGTGCCACCGCCGTCGATGCCGAATACGTAAGTCATGGCAAAATTTTTAATTTGTATTGTATGTTGTCAACTAATATCTTGACGGATGGGACACAATGCGGATGTGCTGGCGTGCATCTAATTTGTACAGTAATTTTTATTTAAAGTATTGTGGTCTCGCCAGCCTAAAAATCTCATATAAGATGGGCGAAACCTTGTCGCCAAGCGAGCGGGGACACTCCCCAGACGTTAAAATAATACTTTTTGCATTTTTTGAGATGCTCCCTACAATTCTTTCAAACAGACAGAGCAATGCTAATAATAATTAAACCAAATAAAGCCAACCAAATAACATTGCGCTGACACCAATTTTTGATGGATTGCGGCAGGCCGCCGCTGATGTAACGGCTCGTCTGCGGCACTAGAGGCTCGGCTTTGTCGTGATAAAGCGTGCATTCTTTCGCCAAGGGACGCTGCGGGTAGTTGCAGGTGTCGTCTTCGTGGTAAATACAGGTTGTACACAGAAATTCTGCAGATGGTGATCGATAAAGGGGGATACCCGGATGACCGAAAGCTTTGAGAGGGATTTTGCACTGCGGACAGGCGATGGCTCGCGCGTCTACAGGTTGGTGACAGCGGGGGCAATCAGGCATTGACGGCTGGGTGATAGGGTAATGTTGTCGGTAAGCTCATTAGCGGGTTTTCCGAACGCCATCAGGCGGCTGAATGCTCCAAAATAGAAAGGTAGGTCAGCGCTGATGTAACTTAAATTGTACAGATGGTTTCGCAGCGACAGCAGGCGACCTGAGCCGATCGGCTATTTTGTGCCAAACAGTAGGAAAAATCTATGGATAACAATAGCAACTTACTCAAACAACTGGTGATGCTGGGCATTGGTACTACCTCCTTGGTGGCGGAGAAATTGCAGGAAGTCAGCGAGCAATGGGTTAAAGATGGCAAAATCAACCCCGAGCAAGCCAAAACTTTTGTCGATGACATGACAGAGCACCTGAAGTCGGAGCAGGGAAGTTGGGATACTCAGTTCCAGCGCCAACTGCGGAATATACTGCAAGATATGGGCGTTCCCCGACAGTCGGAAATGGATGAGTTGCGCGGCAGGCTCGATCGTCTCGAACGTCAGATGCGCGATTTAGAAAACCGTAACTGGCGCTGAGCACGATCCTTTTCTGCAAGTTTCGCGCTCGCGGGCGATCGCGCGCTTGCTGCTATCTTGTGATAAAATTGTCACCCGAACGCAGAAGGCTCAATAAGGCACTTATGTAGAAAGCAGAAGCTAGAATTACAAACATTCTGACTTCAAAGTTTCTTTTGCGTTTAAAATTAACTGGCATCCGCCATTTTTGGCGGAAAAGTTCAGATAAAATTTTGTAGTTCTTGTTGTACAAGATGTCTTAGATATCTGAGATATCGCGGTTACAAAAAGTATCAGGAGGATTAATTTTGCAAGGAATTCTGGTCAGCTTGGGGGTAATGCTGGTTTGCTTTGTGTTTTTGATAGTTGCTCAAATGAGCGGTTATGTGCCCAAAGCAGTTGCCTCCGAAGTGAATAATCCTTTAACCGATGCTGCGCTTGAGATCCTCTCAGCGAAGTCTTTCACTGAAGATAGCTTGCTCGTAGCTGATGCTAATTTACCGGAGGAACCAGCTACTATCGCTGGCAATAACATGACTGATAATACTGAGAAAACTGTCACCACAGCTTCAGGTTTGAAATATGTTGAATTGAAAGAAGGTGATGGGGCGACTCCAAAAACTGGTCAGACGGTTGTGGTGCACTACACTGGCACTTTGGAGGATGGCACGAAGTTTGATAGTTCGCGCGATCGCAATTCTCCATTTCAGTTCAAAATTGGTGTAGGCCAAGTAATTAAGGGTTGGGATGAAGGTGTCGGTACGATGAAAGTTGGAGAACGCCGCAAGTTGATTATTCCCCCTGAATTAGGTTATGGTGCTCGCGGTGCGGGCGGGGTGATTCCTCCTAATGCTACGCTGATTTTTGATGTGGAATTATTGAAAATTGCTGGCTAGGTAGCTCAACCTAACTAAGTGTTAAACTTTTACGCTGTTTAGAAACCCGGTTTTTTTATTAAGAAACCGGGTTTCTGCGTAAGTCTTAGTTCATTTAAGTAAATCGACCTAATTAAACGTAAAATACGGATCGCGAAAAAGCTTGCTGTGTGTTCCTTCTTCCTTCTTCCTTCTTCCTTCTTCCTTCTTCCTTCTTAAGAGCGCTTTGGAGATGCTAGATTGCGGAATGAGGTAAATTGGGCATCGAATAATAGTTTGATGATGCCTGTGGGGCCGTTTCGGTGTTTGGTGATGATGACTTCGGCAATTCCGCGATCGGGCGAATCGGGGTTGTAATATTCATCTCGGTACAGCATAATGACTAAATCGGCGTCCTGCTCGATCGAGTTGTGAACTATGATGTCATTAGCGACAAAATTATGCAGTGCAGGCACTGTTAAATCGTAAACCTCAGCTTCACCATCAACTTCTATTGAGGCGATTTCATCCCAGTAAATATCGCTTTTAGATAAGGGCGCAAGTTCATCAGATTTAACAATTGTAGCTAATCTGAATGCTCGTTCCCGACCAAGGTTGTGTTTGTAAAGGGTTGTACCACAATATAAGTTGCCTAGCTGTGCTTGCATCTGGCGTGTAGTTAAACCAAATTGCTGCATAGCAGGAACAGCATACATTTTCCACACATCACGCGGTATGACATCTCTATTAGTATTGCTAGAACGAATTTCAATGTATTCTGCAATTTCTGTTAGAGCTTGCTGTTTGTAGTTACCTACTGCACCAATCAAATGAATAAACTTATCTAAATCAGGTCTTCCTGTTACCCAAACTTGATGTTGATCTCGCCCTTTCCCTGGCTGGGGGCTTAAAAATAAGCGGGCATTGATACCAAGTCTGAGTAAGAGTGACTGAACATCTCTTGCCAATTTTTCACTACTGGAAGCATAATAAACACTAGGGTAATGACATTTACCCCTACCTGTTTTTATGCAACCATCAGTACACCAAAGATGGCGTAAAAATAAAGATATTGCTTCTTGAGGCTGCTCAAATATTTGATTGGGGACAAACTTCTGGTAAGAACGCAGACCAAAAACACCTAAAGCATCTAGCCATTTAGTTACAGGATTCCTCACATTATGTGTCAGATGATAGGCGGCAGGAAGATAAACTTGATACCAATCACGTTCTTTACAAATACGAGGTATGATTCGCTCTCCAAATACTTCTATGGCAAGGTTTGCAACAGTATTGGCTAAATCTTCCTCTCTAGTAGTGTATTGAATAACGTGTCTAGGTAGAGTACATCCGTCTCCAATCATGTGTCCTACCAAGGCTATTTCGGCATTGTCCATCGATTGGATCAAGGAACTTGATACGTATCTAGGTAGGGCAATGCGATCGCCCATTTTTAACTCATCCAATCGTCGCCAGCCGTGAATGGTTAAGAACTTATGATTGCCAGTGGCTCTAATTGCCCGTCCCAAACGAGTTTGCAGTCGTAGTACAGGCTTAACACCTGTAGCAAAGGCATTGCTAACAACGGCTTTTTCTAACTGCATAGTGGCTTCATTGAGCGCCCAAACTGTGAAGCCAGATTTTCCTACTAATTCACAAATTGGTACGCGCATACCAGTATCCGCCAGCGTAACTAAACTATCACCTGTTAAGCAGCCACTTTCGCGTAAATCAGACATCATCGGCCGCTTATTTGTTCTCGCTTCCACACTGCGACTCAACTGAGACAAAGCAATAATCGGCACGTTGAGTTCGCGGGCTAAACCTTTAAGGCCTCTAGTAATTCGAGATAATTCTTGCACGCGGTTGTCGCTGCTACCTTCCATTAATTGCAGATAATCTAGCAAGATTAATCCTAACGATCCGCCTTGTTCCGCTTGAAGGCGGCGGGCTTTGGAGCGAATCTCCATCACGGTAATATTAGGAGTATCATCAATAAACAGCGGCAATTCTGATAAGTTACCTATGGCTGTACTGATTGGTTCCCATTCGTTTTGACTGATTCTGCCCGATCGCAACCTGTTACTTTCTATTTTGGCTTCACTGGACAAGATACGCTGCACTAGCTGTTCTTTCGACATTTCCAAGCTGAAAACCGCAACAGGCAATTTCTGCCCTCCAGCAGCGATGTGGTGGGCGATGTTGGTACAAAAGGCCGTCTTCCCCATTGCCGGTCTAGCAGCAACGATGATTAAATCCGATCGCTGAAAGCCTCCTGTCATGGCATCTAAATCATAAAAACCGCAGGGAATACCGGGAAGCGTGAGGCCTTCATTGCGATTTTCTAAATCTTGAAATGTTTGGTTTAGGGTTTCGCCGATCGATACTAAATCTTGTTGCGGGCGGTCTTGAGTGATGCCGAAAACTTCTTGTTCGGCGCGGTCTAATACTGTTTCTAGCGGTGCTGCTGTCTCGTAACCTAATTGTACTATGTTGTTGCCAGCTTCGATCAATCGGCGGCGCTGATATTTGTCTTCAACTAAGGCTGCATATTGGTCGATGTTGACTGCTGAAACTGTGCGATCGACTAATTGTGCTAATTTAGTTAATCCTCCGACTTGTTCTAACTGGTTGCGATCTGTCAACCAAGTTGTCACCGTCATTAAATCTGTCGGTTGGCCTTGCAAAAATAGCCCTAATGCCGATCGATAAATGACTTGATGAGCGGTGATGGCAAAAAACTCCGGTCGCAGAAGTTCGGCAATTCTAGAAATCGCTTCGGGGTCAATTAAAATCCCGCCTAAAATTGCTTCTTCTGCCTCTATATTTGTCGGCATCAAATCGCTCATTAGTCAATAGTCCTCAGTCAGTTTGCAGTTGTCGGTTGGCAGCAGTTGTTAGTTTTTATAGCAATCCTAAATGAATTGTATAATTTATTGTAGGGGCAATTTCCCCACGCCCGTGCGTTCGCGAAGGGTAGCTGTCCCTATCCTGAATATCCTCGTATCGGAGGTAGGCAAAGAAAGGCACTACCGTTAGATATTTGTACAACTGATGCGAGGATTGCTACAATTGTGAATTGTGAGTTGTTAGTTGTCAGTAGAAATGGGTGATTCGGAATTAGAACCAACAAATAACAAATAACAAATAACAAATAACAAATAATAGCCAACTGCCAACAACTTTCCTGCCAACTGACAACTTTTAATTACATCGGGACAACTTGAATATTAACTTCGGCGGTAACTTCCGCGTGAAGTTTGATTTCAGCTTTGTATGTACCAGTGCCCCGAATTTCGGGTAGGGTGATGCCGCGCCGATCGACTTCTTGACTGGTAGAGTTGAAAATCAGTTCTGCTACTTCTTGGTTGGTGACAGTACCAAAAATCGCGTCTCCTTCGCCGACTTGCTTGGAGATGATGAAAGGCCCGGCTGCTTCCAAGGCGGTTTTGCGGACTTCAGCTTGCTGCTTGAGTTCTAACTGGCGCAGTCTTTCTTCTTCACGGCGGCGCTCTGCTTGCTTGAGAATTCCCGGAGTGGCTCTAAATCCCATTCCTTGGGGTACTAGGTAGTTGCGGGCGTAGCCTGGGGCTACTTCTACTACGTCGCCAGCTTTGCCGAGTTTGCTGACATCTTTGTTTAATACTAATTGGACGCGCTTGGCCATGATCGTTGCTTGTGGGGTTTTAATTGCAACTTTCTATAATAGCGAAGTTTGAAGGGCGATCGCAAGGGAGAAGGAAGAAGTCATTAGTCCAACGTCATGTTTTGCTGTCCCCCCGAGCTTTCCGTCCAACGTCATCAGGAAAAGGGAAGAAGGAAGAGGGATGAGATATCCATTTTTGGTGGGTTCATCCGTCTCAAGCGAAGGTGGTGAAGGAATTGGAGAGGACTGAAGTCCTCACTGGGAACCTGTTATGGATTTTTTAGCTTTTGGCTCATCAATCGCGCTACAGCGGCCAATAACTCACTCGGATCGATCGGCTTAGATAAATGTTGGTCAAATCCGGCTTGCAAAATTTGGCGCTCGTTCGCTTCTCCAGCATAGGCCGTTAGGGCGATCGCCACCAAATCTCGATACTCTGGCGCAAGCTGAGTGCGGATGTGACGGATCAGCATATATCCGTCCATCTGCGGCATTCCGATGTCGCTGACGAGCAAATCCGGTGCAGTTTGCGCGATCGACAGCAGCGCCTCAGCAGCAGAAGATAGCGCAATCACCTTTGCACCCCCTTGGCCGAGGACGAAGGCGACAAAATCCCGCGAGTCGAGATCATCATCTACCACCAAAATTCTCAATCCCGAGAGCGGGAAAGATGAAATATCGCAACTACCAGACGAATTGACCGCTTCTAACCGCTGCGCTCTAGAATCATCATTTAATAGCGGTAATCTCACCGTAAACGTCGCTCCTTGACCTTCTCCAGCGCTTTCTACAAATACCGTCCCGCCGTGCAGTTCGATCAGTTGGCGGACGATCGCCAATCCCAATCCCAAACCCCCAAATTTGCGAGTAGTCGCGCCGTCTTCTTGTCGGAAATGCTCGAAAACATAGGGCAAGAAATCGGGAATAATACCTTTACCCGTGTCGGCGACTTGAATTTCCACTTCTTGGCCACCGACTTGCGTTAATCTAACTTCAACTCTACCGCCTTCGGGCGTAAATTTTACCGCATTCGATAACAAATTCCACACAACTTGCTGCAAGCGACTTGTATCGCCGAGAACGAGTCCGACATCGGGATTTAAAATTGTTTCGATTTGAATTTTTTTAGCTTCGGCTGCTAATTGCACCGTTTCCAAAGCAGACAAAATAATGATTCCCACATTCACCGGAGCCACAGTCAATCTAAGCTTCCCTTGCAGAATTCGAGACACATCTAGCAAGTCTTCGATTAATTGAGATTGCAGTCTGGCGTTGCGCTCGATTGTCTCCAACGCTTTGGCTGTTTGAGTCGCGCTCAGCTTCCCTGCTAGCAGCAGTTGCGACCAGCCTAAAATCGGATTTAGGGGCGATCGCAACTCGTGAGAAAGCACCGCCAGAAACTCGTCTTTAATCCGGTTAGCTCGCTCGGCTTCCGCGCGGGCAGTTTGTTCCAATTGCAGAACCATATCGCGCTCGATTTCTACTTTTTTGCCCTCTGTCATATCGATCGCAGAGCCAATAAAACCTTCAAATTGTCCGCTTTCAGTAAATCGGGGAGCCGCCGCATCCAGCGCCCAAGAATATCCGCCATCCGGGCGCCCCACGCGAAATTCCATGCGGTAAGGTTCCTGGCGTTCGTTGGCCATCAAAAATGCGTTTTTGGATGGTTCTCGGTCTTCTGGATGCAAAGCATTTATCCAACCAAATCCTAAACCTGTTTCTTGAGTTTGACCGGTGAATTCATACCAGCTTTCGCTGAGGAAAGTGCAGTAACCTGTGGAGTCTGTTACCCAGACCATAAAAGGAGTGTTGTTAGCCATATTGCGGAATCGCTCTTCGCTTTCTTGCAACGCTGCTTCTGATTGTTTGCGTTCTGTAATATCGCGACAGACAATCACTCCACCTTGGATTTCGTTGCTAGTATCAACCACCGGATAACCGCTGATACTGATCCAGCGACTTTCGCCATCTTGGCGGTCGATAAATACTTCTACATCATTGACATATTCGCCTTTGATTGCTCTGACTAGGGGTAGTTCAGCGTTGGGAAATAGGGTTTTTTTGTCTGGCAAAAATACTCCGTAGGTGCTCGACCATTCCTCCCAGGATTTTTCATTCGATAGCTGACCGAATATCCCCTCGGCGGCTCGGTTAAACAGCACAAACTCCCCTTGTTGGTTGGCAAGAATTAAACCGTCACCAATGCTGTCAATAATTACTTGTAGTAACTTTGTTTGTTCTTGCCGCTCGATTTCTGCTCGTTTGCGATTTGTGATGTCGCTGGAGATGCCAATCAAGCCGATCACTTCTCCCGCCTGATTGCGGTAGGGAGCTTTCATTACCAGAAATGTCCGAATGCCATCGTGAGATTCTTCGAGGACTTCTGTTTGTCCAGATTCCATAATGCGCCGATCGTTTTCCGTGACTGTGACTGCAAGTTCTACTACTGGGTATAAATCGATATCGCGCCAGCCAATTACTTCATCAGCAGTTTTTCCCAGCGCCTCCAGCGCGGGCGGATTGGCATAAATAATCCGTCCTTCTCGATCTTTGACAAAAATTGGCGTGGGCGCTGACTCGTTAATCACGTTCAAAATTGCATTCTTTTGTCGCAGTTCTTCTTCTGTGCGTTTGCGATCGGTAATATCGCTCCAATAAGCCGTCAATCCTCCGGCGGCTGGATAGGCGCTGACTTCTACATAAACTTGAAGTGAAGGTGAAAATTCTTCAAATTTGACAGAAACTTGCTCGTTAATAACTCGATGAAATTCTTGATATACTCTCGAATTGGATTCTTTCTCGGCGGGGAACATCTCCCAGATCGATCGACCTAACAAGTCGTTTCTCGATCGCGCCAGCAATTTTTCAGCAGTGGCATTAACGTAGGTATAGCGCCATTGCGAATCGAAGGCGATAAAGGCATCGGTAATACTTTCGATAATATTGCTGACTTGCTGTTTGGCCTCGGCGATGGCGAGTTCAGCGTTTTTGCGATCGGTGATTACTTCCGAAAAAATCATGATCCCGCCAATCTCACCGCTGTTGGTGCGCCAAGGGTGAATTTCCCAGCGCACCCAGTCCATCGAGCCATCAGCGCGGGGAAACAGTTCTTCTGGGCAGATTTCGACTGCTCCCGCCAGACAGCGCTGGTGGATTTGTTTCCAACGATCGGGCAAATCTGGCAATATATCGTAATGCGATCGCCCGACAATATTTTGAGCGCCCAGCCCGTAGTTAGCCAGCCAGCGATCGCTCACCAGCATATACTGCATCTGGCGGTCAAACATCGCCACCCCCACAGGCGAATGTTTAACAAACAGTCGCAACTTGCTGTAGTGTTCGCGCAGAAGATTTTCCGCCTGTTTGCGATCGCTGATGTCTTTGAAAAGTATGGCGACTTTGCGGCTGTGCGGCTCGGGAGTGCGGAACGCCGAAACCTCAAACCAGCGGTTCATCGCTTCGGAGCCGTGTTCAAAGCGCAGCGGTTCCCCCGTGAGCGCGACTTTGCCGTACACCTCAAACCAATAATTTTCGTGCTCTGGAATGAGCTGTCGCATCGTTTTACCCGCAGCTTGTACGAGTCCGGTTTGTTTCTCGAAGGCCGGATTGATTTCTAAGAAGCGGTAATCGATCGGCTTTTCGTTGTCGTCAAACAGCATTTCGATGATGCAAAAGCCTTCGTCTAGGGACTCAAACAAAGTGCGGTAGCGTTCTTCGGATCGGCGCAAAGCTTCTTCTGCTTGTTTGCGATCGCTAATATCCACAAACGCTCCCACACAGCCGCAAACTGCGCCCTGTTCGTCAAATAACGGCACCGCATTCACCAACCAATCAAAAGTCGCTCCGTCCGATCGCACCATTTGAATTTCCACATCCCGCACTTCGGAGCCCGAAGCCGCAGCCCGCTGCATTGGGAGCTCTTCTGGCGGGATTTCTACTCCGTTGCTGAGTTGTCTGAACGGAAGGACTGCGGCTTGCTCTCCGCTTGCAGAAACATTGGCATCGGGCGGCACTGCGAGCATCGATTGAGCAAACCGGTTAGCGCGAATTACTTGACACTGGGCGTCGTCTGCGATCGTAATTCCGACGGGTACGGCATCAAGGATTGATTGCAATTCATTCACTCGCCACTCTAGTTCCTGGTTGAGCCGTTGAATTTCTCTTTTGCTAGCTTGGCGATGCGTAATTTCGTGTACCGTCACGTTCACGCCCAAAACGCGATCGTCCTCGGCCCTGAGCGGATAGAGACTCAACAGCCAATCCTGTTCGACTCCCGGCTGTGCTGAGTTCGTCCTGCGAAGTTCGAGCTGTTGAAGTGGAACTTTAGTTTCAATAACTTGTCGGTAAAGCGGCTCTAAATCATCTGCCATTTCTGGCAAAATTTCGCGCAATGTTTTGCCGATGTGGGCGGCGGCTGGAACTCCGTTAATTTCTGCTAGCCGATCGTTGATCCGGACAAACCGCAACTCGGTATCGACAAAGCAAAGTCCGATCGGCGCGCTAGCATAAATCGCCTCGATTTCTGCTAGTTGTTGGTGTGCCGTTTGCGCTTGTTTAATAAAAGCAGCGCTCGCCGCTTTCTGCTCGGTCACATCTTGAAAATAAACGGCAAGCCCCGAGGCGATCGGATAGGCTCGCACCGCATACCAAGCATTGAGCGGCGGATAAAAAGATTCAAAACTAACCGTAACTTGCTCTCTAGAGGCGCGGCGATATTCCTGCTCGAACAAAGTACCGACAGCTTCGGGAAACTCTTCCCAAACGCTGTTGCCGATCAAATCTTTCGAGAGTCGATTTATCCACCGCGCCGCTTGAGAATTAACGTAGGTAAACCGCCAGTCTCGATCCAAAGCATAGAACCCGTCGGAAATACTTTCGAGGGTGTCTGACAGTTGTTGGGCGGGCGCGTTGTTGGCGGCTTCGGGTTGAGGAGGAGCGATAGCAGTGAAGGTTGTAACTACTGCATAGGGAGTCGATCGATCTCCCTGAAATAAAGGTTGAGAATTGAGCGTCAACCAAATCAATTTTCCCGGAGGTCGATCGAAGCCCATAATAACATTTGAGATTGGCTGCCCGGTTTGCAGCGCCACCGTCGCCGGATGCCTCTCGGCGGGAAAATCCGAGCCATCTTCGCGCACAGTACGCCCCAGAATGTTGAGCCAAGAGCAGCCCTGCATCTGTGCTGCTGTCATCCCCAGCAGTTTCTCGGCGATCGGATTGCACCCCTGAATGCTGCCGTCTGCCAATTGCAAAACCATGCCTATATCTGTTGGTAAAGGCGCGCCCGGATAAAGCGCGTTGTTAGAATGCGTTGAAACACAGGGGTCGATGTGCTGTTGGGGTTCAGTATTGCCTAGATTTTTCATCGATTTCTAACAACGGTTTGAGTTTTGGCTAAGCCAATCGCGATCGTTAAATAATTATACGGAAATCATTCCGAGGAAGTATTACTTTAAACAGGGTTACAATTCAAACTTAAGAGGGATGTCGATCGTCCTACTGGAATGTTGATATCGGGACAATTTATTGTATCGCACAGTCCCTGAGCTTAACCAGTTGCCGCTACAGAGCAAAGGCCAGAGGCAGTTTTCTGGCTGTTTCAAAGCAGGGGTAAGCCCGATCGGTTTTCTTGGTGGCTGCATATTATCAACGGCTGTGGCTCGTTGCACACATTTGACGTGATGCAGGTATGTAAGGCTGACGTTGCTATTGTCAAAATCGGTCTTTCATGGCGCGCAATTGAGCGAAGGTTTGGACGGGATCGCGGGTGTTGGCGGCCCGTTGGAGGTTGGGCAAATCCCAGCGCAAAAATGGGTTGGTCTTTTTCTCGATGCCGATCGAGGATGGTATGGTAGGTTGCGATCGGCTGCGTGCTTCTTTAACTTCGGCTAAGCGCTGCTGCAGATCGGGATTGTCGCCATCTACGCCGATCGCAAATTGCAAGTTTTGCAGCGTGTATTCGTGGGCGCACCAAACTCTGGTACTGTCCGGCAGGTTTCGCAATTGTTCCAGAGAAGCTAGCATTTGAGCTGGAGTGCCTTCTTTCAGTCTGCCGCAGCCTCCAGCGAATAAAGTGTCCCCACAGAACAATTCGCCGGTTTCGCCTTGGTTGCGCGCGGGGAAATAGTAGGCTATGTGAGCTTTTGTGTGGCCTGGTACGAAGAAGACTTCGGCGGTTCTGCCGGCAAATTCTACTCGATCGCCCGCTTGCAAAAACACTTGCTGTCCAGGAATTCTGCCTCTATCTTGTGCGCCGCCGTAAACTTTAATTTGCCGAAAGCGATCGATCAGTTGCTGGTTGCCGCCTATGTGGTCGTTGTGGTGGTGCGTGTTGAAAATTGCTGTTAATTCGGCTCCGAGCGAGCTCAGTTGCTGCAAGACCGGTTCTGCTAGGGCTGGATCGACGACTGCTGCTGTCTGGCGATCGGGGTCGTGCAGCAAGAAAATGTAATTATCGGACAGTACCGGGATTCGATAGACCTGCATAGAATTACCTCTGGATAAAAATTATTATAGAATCAAATTTAGTGCGATCGCACTTCCGAGGCAGGCTTAATTCATAATTATAGACTCCGCGCATCTATCTTTGGGAGTATAACCTCGATCTTGTGTCCGATCGATTAACCGCAGGCGCGACGGGTTCGTAGTGCGGAATGCGAGTCCGTAAAATTCTGCGGAATGCGAGTCCGTACTAGGAACCATTTTTGTTATCGTAATCGAGCGGACATGATATGATAGATTATTTCTGCTGTTCCACAAATCGATTTGCATCATTTCTGAGTTAAGAATTGCCAGCATCTTTAACTATTCTGACATAAAGGCGATCGAATAAATGCGAACATCTCCCAACAAATCGAACTTGACAATTTCTCAAATGGTCGATCGGATTGTAGCGTCTGGCAAAATTGCTCGCCGCGAACATTTAGTTTTGACTTCCACTATCCTATCTGATGATAAAATTTCCGAAGAAGACCGATATCAAATCAATCGCATCTTTGATTATCTTCAAATTGGTCGCCTTAAGTTTATCGATTAATTTTTTTAGTTGACAGTTGAAAGTTGACAAAAAAACAGACTTAACCCAACCCTAAAATAATACAATCGACTATCCAACTACAAAAAAAAACAGAATAAAATGAGTACAAAAAAACCAACAATTTTGGTAACAGGTGGAGCTGGATATATTGGCTCTCACGCAGTATTAGCACTGAAAAAAGCTGGTTACGACGTGATAATTTTGGACAATTTAGTTTACGGACACCAAGATTTAGTAGACCGGGTTTTGCAAGTAAAATTGGTAGTGGGCGATACGAACGATCGCGCTTTGCTCGACAACCTGTTCGCCACTCACGAAATTGCAGCAGTAATGCACTTTTCAGCCTATGCTTACGTGGGCGAATCTGTTACCGATCCAGCTAAATATTACCGCAACAACGTCATCGGCACAATTACACTTTTAGAAGCAATGATCGCTGCGGGAGTGAAAAAATTTGTGTTTTCTTCAACCTGCGCGACTTACGGCGTACCGCATAAAATTCCCATCGCAGAAGACCACCCACAAAATCCGATAAATCCCTACGGCGCTACTAAGTTAATGGTAGAACGAATTTTGTCCGATTTTGATGTTGCGTACAATTTTAAATCAGTTTGTTTCCGCTATTTTAACGCGGCTGGGGCAGATCCAAACGGGTTGTTAGGAGAAGATCACAATCCAGAAACTCACCTGATTCCGTTGGTGTTGATGGCGGCTTTGGGTAAGCGGGATTCGATCGCAATTTTTGGGACAGATTACGATACTCCCGACGGTAGTTGCATTCGCGATTACATTCACGTTAACGATTTGGCATCGGCTCACATTTTAGGATTGGAATATTTGTTAAATGACGGCAAATCTGATTTCTTTAATTTGGGAAATGGCGGCGGATTTTCGGTAAAAGAAGTGATACAAACGGCTCGTGAAGTGACTGGAAAAGAGATTAAAGCGGTTGAGTGCGATCGCCGTCCGGGAGACCCAGCAGCCTTAGTTGGTAGCAGCGAAAAAGCTATCAAAATTTTGGGTTGGTGTCCAGAATATCCCGACATTAAGGATATTTTAATTCACGCTTGGCAGTGGCATCAAAAACGACACTCCACTTAGTAAGCTGTTGCTCATATAGATTGTGTATGGCAATTGACGCTCCGATGGGGAGAGAATTTGACAAATTTTATTTGCACAACAGCTTATTTAGGGTGCTGACAACCAGAGAAAGTCTGGCGCGAGAGACAAGGTAAACTCGAAAGAATCGAGGGCGACAGCTTCCACGGAGTTAAGAAAATGTTTTTTGGTAAGCCGGAAATGCTGCCGCCAGCTCGTTAATAAGAGGAAAAAGAAAGAGTAGGCTTGAGTTGCGTAAATATTGGATTGATGGGTTAACCGCAGATGTCAAGCGGATACACACAGATGGACGCAGATAATTCAATAATTGAAAGTGAATTAGTGCGAGATGTCTAGTGGATGCTCCAAACCATATTTGATGATATGACTTACCGGCAAAAAACTCCCATCAGCGTGCTGGTGGAATTACCCAGCTTGAATTATATATATGAAGTTTGCCCGATCGCTCCGAAAAGCAATTCTGTTATTTCTGATCTCCTGTTTGCTATCCGTTGCAATTCCTCCCGCAGTTGCTCAGATTCAGTCACCGCCTGCTGTGCAGCTTGTCCGACAAGCTCGCACTCTGTGGGAAGAAAAACGTTTTTCCGAAGCTGTACCGCTCTTGCAGCAAGCGGCGGTACAGTTTGAGAAAACAGGCGAAAATCTCCCTCTCGCCACAGCCTTGAGCAATTTAGCTGCAACCTACGGGCAGTTAGCACTTTGGGAACAAGCAGAACAAGCTGTGAATTCGAGTTTGTCGGTGGTGCGAGCCGAGTCCAAAACTGCCGAACAGCAGCGGATTTTGGCTGAAACTCTCAACATTCAAGGACAGTTGCAACTCGAACGGGGACAGACTCAAAATGCGATCGATAACTTCGACTCAAGCGCTAAAATATTCGAGCAAATCGATCGCAAAAACCAACTTTTTCAAGTTCAAATCAATCAAAGTCGGGCTTGGGAAACTCTCGGACTTTACCCAAGAGCTTGCAAAATTCTGTTAACTTCCTTGATGTTGGAAAACCAAACTTGTGCAGTTTCGACATCAGATTTGGCAACTTTAAAAAATCAGCCTATTTCTGCCGAAAAAGTCCGGGCAGTTCATGCTTTAGGGCGGGTGCTGCGGGTTTTGGGACAACTGGAAAACTCCCAAAATTTGCTATTAGAGGCACTGACAGCAGCCCAAAAATTAGGTATCAAACAAGATGAAGCGGCAATTTATCTCAATCTGGGAAATACGGCGCGGGCGAAAAGTAATAAACCGGGTTTGAACACCCGACAGCAGGCTGACTTGGAAGCCTCGGCTCTAGAATATTACGATCGCTCGGCGGCAATCACAGTCGCAACACCTCTACAAATTCAGGCGCAGTTGAACAAATTAAGTCTGTTGGTCGATCGCACAAACTGGTCGGAAGCAGAGGTTTTGTGGCGTTCCATCGAACCTCAAACCGCTGAATTGGCTTCAAATCGTGCGGGACTTTACGCTCGAATTAACCTAGCTCAAAGCTTGATGAAATTAGCTCAGTCGCCTGCAAAAACTTTGAGCTTAAGCGATGTTGACAAAATGCTGGAACGCTCAGCAGCACCGGCAAATAGTTTGGGCGACAAACGCATACAAGCTTACATTCTGGCAGCTAGGGGCAAACTTTCGGAATTGCAGCAGCAGCATCAGCAGGCGGAAAGTTTGACAAATCAGGCTTTGAGTTTGGCACCAGTGTTTGAATCTCCCGATATTGCCTATCAATTATTGTGGCAACTCGGACGGATTCGGAAAGCTCAGGGAAATACAGAAGGGGCGATCGCCCAATATACTCAAGCTGTAAATGTATTGTCTTCTCTGCGGGGCGATTTGGTGACAGTGAATCCCGAAGTACAATTTTCGTTTCGGGAAAGTGCCGAACCAGTTTATCGGGAATTAGTCGGACTGCTTTTGGCAGAGGAATCTCCGAGTCAAGCTAAATTGAAACTGGCGCGCCAAACGGTGGAATCTTTGCAGTTGGCGGAATTGGATAACTTTTTTCGGGATGCTTGCGCTGATGCTAAACCACAGTCGATCGAGCAAATCGATCCTGCTGCGGCGGTGATTTATCCAATTATTTTGAGCGATCGTTTGGAGGTAATTTTATCAATTCCCGGCAAACCACTGCGCCGCTACACTACCAATAAGTCTCAAGCCGAGTTAGAAACAGCCTTCAGACTAGCCAAAAATACGATCCGGCCTGCTGCGTTTCCCCGCGACAGGTTGCCCGCCGTCCAACAGGTTTACGACTGGTTAATTCGCCCCGCAGAGGCTGATTTGACTGCCAGCGGAATTAAAACTCTGGTATTTGTACTCGACGGTTATTTGCGAAATCTGCCGATGGCGGTGCTGCACGACGGCGAAAAGTTTTTGCTAGAAAAGTACAGTATTGCTTTGGCACCAGGACTGCAATTGCTGACACCCAAACCTCTGAGGGAAGTTAAGTTAAGAGTGCTCGCGGCTGCCCTCTCAGAAGCGCGTCAAGGCTTCTCGGCTCTGCCGGGGGTGAAACGAGAAATTCAACAAATTTCTGCTCAGATTCCCGCTACTGACCTGCTGAATGAAGATTTTGTTAGCGGGCGGTTGCGCGATAAAATCAAATCTTTGTCTTACCCGATCGTCCATTTGGCAACTCACGGTCAGTTTAGCTCGAATGCGGCGGATACTTTTATTGTGACTTGGGACGAGCGGGTGAATGTCAAGGAGTTCGATCGACTGCTGCGATCGCGCACTGGGGATAACCAACAGCCGATCGAGCTTTTAGTCTTGAGTGCTTGCGAAACAGCTTCGGGCGACAATCGCGCGGCTTTGGGTTTGGCCGGGGCGGCAATTCGATCGGGTGCCCGCAGCACAGTCGCCACGCTTTGGCAAGTCAACGACGAATCTACTGCTATCTTTATGACTGAGTTTTATCGGCAGCTTGCTGCTTCTAAAACCAGCAAAGCTGAAGCCCTCCGCAACGCTCAATTAACCTTGCTGCAAAACCAAGAATATAAAAATCCCTATTACTGGGCTGCTTTCATACTCGTGGGGAATTGGCAATAAGCTGAGGAATTTTACAAGCCGCTAATAAAAACCTTAGTTATTGCGATCGGCTAGAAACGGTATTGTTTTCTCAACGCTATTAGTCAGGGAATAAATTCCCTGGCGGTATATAGCACTTCTCACTCTCGATGAGCTATCGATCGATAGATCCCTCAATCCCTCAATTCCCCAATCTCAAATCTCAAACTTGTTCGCTCGCGAAGTCGAAGAATCTAAAATTTCAACCTGTACCTCACCTTTTTGAGAAAAGCTATAACTGCTGTGAGGGCTTGCAGGAGATGTGGATAAGCTGTTGTGCATTTAAATTGTATATTTTGATGACAATCAAAAATCCGATCCCCATCGGACCTTCTCCCCTTCTCCCCCTCAATCCCCATACACAATCTATATGAGCAACAGCTTAATCACAAGAGTTTAAACCCCTACCCGAAGCCGGTACAAACTCAAAGGTCGATCGAACTTTCATTCAAATTCGGTAGCACTAAGTATCACCTACTCATCTTAGTCTCTAAATACACAATTACTTTCGTAATATTACTTAGTCCAATATTTTTTTAAACTTTCTCAAATTAGCGATCGACTGCGCCACAGGGAACTAGCATCGCCATTCAAGCTATACCGCTAAACTTTAAAATTTATTACTTTTGACACTTGACATGAATCGAGTGTTACAATAAACAAATTAAAAAACTTTAGAGTCGCAAATTTGAGCGCTTACTACAATGAACACACAAGTATTTAAGCATTTCAATGAATTACAGCAACATATCGATCCATTACATCTAGAACAAAAAGAAAATTTTACCAGTAATATTAACAATTTATCCTGCTCTTTGCAGGAATTGTCAGTCGAAACTCAGCAAACTTTATCAACAAAAGAAAAGCAAACTAAATCAGAACAAATCAACCACAGTTTAGAACTTAAAGTGTCTCAACAAGGTGCTCGCATCAGAAATTTAGAGCAGCAATTAGACCAGAGTCAGACGCAGTATAAAAAAGTGACTCAGGTGCTGACAAAAGCAGAAGTAAGATTGCACACTCTCCTCGCAAATTCTTCCGATTTAATCACAATTATTGAAGCTGACGGGCGGATAGGAGACGAAACTTCGGTGGCGCTAGAGCGGATTTTAGGCTACAAACCAGAACAAAAAATCGGTAAATTATATAATGATTTAATCCACCCAGATGATGCCCCTGCTTGGCAGGAATATTTTGCCAACTTGCTCAAACAACCGGGGATTGCACCGCCCATAGAATATCGCAAACGCCACGCTAACGGTGACTGGGTATATTTAGAAACCATTGCTAACAATTTGCTGCACGATTCCAGCATCAACGGCATAGTAATCAATTCTCGCGATATCACAGAGCGGAAGCTCTCAGCAGCAGCGTTAGAAAAATCGCAACAGCAAATCGTTAATATCTTAGAAAACATCACAGAGGGCTTTTATACGCTCAACCGCCATTGGCAGTTTACTTACATCAACCAGAAAGCAGAAGATTGCTGGTACAGAAAGCGTCAAGAGCTTTTAGGTAAAAATATTTGGGAGCAGTTTCCAGAAAGCGCGAAGACGATTTTTTTTAAGGAACTTCACAATGCGGTCTCCCGTAACGTTGTTGTTAAATTTGAATGGTATTACGAGCAGCCAAATATCTGGCTGGAAATCGAGGCTTATCCGTCGGAAGAAGGTTTATCGGTGTTCTTTCAAAATATCACGGCTCGCAAAAACCAAGAAGATGCACTGCAAAAAATTCACTCTCAGCTCCAACAGCAAACCAACCTGCTAAATAGTGTCCTCTCAAATACACCGGGCAGACTTTTGATGTTCGATCGCGCAGGGCGGTTAACTTATATCAATCGCGCCGGATTAGAGTTAACTCCGCTGTCAAAAACCTGCATTTTAGGCAAATCAGTAGCAGAAATTGGCTGGCCGCCAGAACTTATAGAACTCCACAATAATTGCTGGAAAAATATACTAGCCACAGGAGAAAGTTTAACAACAGAAACAGAGTTTATCAATCCGCGCACCGGGCGCAGGAATTATTGCAGTTACATTTTTAGCCCGATCGCGAATGCGGAGGGTACCATCGAAGCAGTTCTCGTTACAAATAGAGACATTACCGAACTTAAAACAGCCGAAGCAGCTTTGCGGGAATCAGAATCCCGGTATCGCATTCTCTCGGAAATTACTTCAGATTTTGCCTATTCTTTTAACCTATTGCCCGATCGAACATGGGCCTGCGAGTGGATGACTGAAGCTTTTACTCGGATTACAGGTTATAGTGCATCAGAAATCGCAAATTCCGGTTGGCCCGAATGCAACTGCATTCATCCCGAAGATCGAGAAATGCTGCAGGAACAAATGCAGTCTCGCTCCTGCAGCAGCAGCAAGGAAGTCAGCGAATATCGAATTGTCACAAAATCCGGTGAAATCCGCTGGCTGTGGGATTGCCGGCAAGTTGTGTGGGATGAAGCCGAGAATCGCGCTGTAGGTGTTTACGGTGCTTGTCAGGACATCACCGAACACAAGTTAGTAGAGGCTAAATTGTGCGAAACCAATCAAGTTTTAGAAGGGTTAATTGAAGCTTTGCCGGTGGCGGTTATTGCTGTCGATGCGTCGGCTTCGGTGACGCTGTGGAATCCGGCGGCGGAGCAAATTTTGGGCTGGGAAGAATCTGAGGTTTTGGGGAAGATTTTGCCGATCGTCCCGAGCGATGAAATTCTCGACTTTAGCGCTATGCTTCAGTCAGAATTGGCAGGAAAAGCGCCAGTTGCCAAGCAGTGCCAGCGGCAGCGCAAAGACGGTTCGTTAATCGATGTCTGTATCTCAACTTTACCGCTGCGAAATCCCCAAGGCCTGATTACCGGTAGTTTAAGGATATTTTCTACGATTTCCGCAGCCCTAGAAAAGCAGGAGAAAAAAGATAATATCAAGGGCGAGGGCGATCTACTCGATCCCTTTTGGGCGCGTTACGTCAGCCTTCCTCACCTCACCAACAAATAAATAAGTTCGCAGCGAATAATATCACTAAAATAGGTTAGTATAGCCTTTCTGTGCTCTCATATTATGAGGTACTATGCGGCATAGGGCATAGGGCATACCTCACTTTTTTGAGAAAGGCTATAGTGAGGACTTCATTCCTTCTTAAATCCAACTAACAGCTAGCAATAATATCACTCAAATAAGTTAGTAGTGAGGACTTCATTTCTTCTGAAATCCAATCGGTAAAAACTCAAATCCTCAATAACTAATATCAAATCCTCTCTTCATCAGAATAGTAAATTCAAGTTCACTGTTGACGGTTGACAGTGAACAGTCAACCGTCAACAGTTAACATCATTCCGGTGTCACCGGAAATGATATAACCCGTAGTTTTCAATCTTCAACTCGTCTGACAGCCATGCGTTGCAGCGGCAGGCTGAGGATGCTAGAAGCAGTCAACAAGTAAGAAAGAACAGTAGTCAGCTTCAAACTGAGCAATAACCAGCTATCCTCTGGTAAATGAAGTTTCAGCCCGAAGACAGAAATGCAGTACACTATCCAGTAAGTAAAGCTCATCTCAATCAGCATTTCTTCACTCAAAGCACGATCGCCTGCCAGCTTCGACTCACGCTTATTGCCCAGCAACAGCAGACCTGCAATTGAAGCCATAAAAGAAATCATCACCACACAGTCACGCCAGTTAAGCTCAACCATTTTCAACTCCGCTGCGATCTGAATTTTTGAAATTAAAAATCAGTCTAAGGGATAAGTTTTCGCGCTTCCAGCAATAGTTACAAATTGAAACAGCAGCAGTTACAAATCGCAATGAAAATGCACCGCAACCGCCCGCAACAGCCTCGTTTAGTCAGCCGAAAAGAAAAATGCACCTTAAATATTGTTAAGTTGGGAATACCTCGCCTGCATTTTGCCGACCTCTACCACAAACTGCTAACTCTTTCTTGGCCGCAATTTTTCATGCTGATTAGTCTGTCGTATTTAGTCATGAATGGTTTATTTGCCTTAGCTTACTTGGCGGGAGGAGATTGCATTGCTAATGCTCGGCATGGTTCTTTGAAAGATGCCTTTTATTTCAGCGTGCAAACAATGGCGACCATCGGCTACGGCACAATGTTTCCCCGCACCGATTACGCTAATACTATAGTCGCGATCGAAGCGTTTTTTGGTTTGTGGGCCGTGGCGATGGTGACGGGACTAGCTTTTTCAAAATTTTCCCGGCCAAGCGCTAGAGTTATCTTCAGCCGCGTAGCAGTAATCGCTCCTTTCAACGGCGTTCCCACTCTGATGTATCGCGCGGGAAATCAGCGCTTCAACCAAATTTTAGAAGCGCAGCAGGGAGTTACTTTGATCCGCGACGAAGTAACACCGGAAGGAGAATATATGCGGCGTTTTTACGATTTGCAATTAATGCGGAATCAATCTCGTATTTTTTCCTTAACTTGGACGGTAATGCACGCAATTGATGAGAGCAGTCCTTTGTACCAACTTACTGCCAAAGACTTGATCGAGCAGGAAGCGGAAATTGTAATTACGCTCACGGGAATTGACGAAACAGTTTCGCAAACTATTAACGCGCGACATTCTTTTGTAGCGTCGGAAATTATGTGGAATATGCGGTTTGTAGATATTATTTTGAGAACGCCGGATGGCGGTCGGGTGGTTGATTATACTCGGTTTCACGATGTGAAACCTATTGAATGAGACAAAACTTACGCAGCGAGTGCATCGAAACCGGGTTTGGTGCAAAATATGGCTTTCCCACCTTGAATTTCCATAAAAACCCGGTTTCTTTGGTATCGATCCAGGAGTGCTATGAAAATTTTGATTTAGTCACTGCTAGAATACTTGTATGCCAAAATAAGCTAATATTTATGAACTCAATAGCTGCGAATATGACACTGAAAGAATTGCAACCGCAACTCCTAGCGTTAAGTCCCGAGGAAAAGACTCAAGCTATACAATTACTCGCCCAAAGTTTAACCAACTTTTGGTCTGGAATTCAAAAGACTCCTGGCGTATGTGGTGGCGATGCTTGCATCAGACAAACGCGGATTCCTGTTTGGGTGCTCGTGAATGCTCGTCGTTTAGGTATTTCGGAATCTGAACTGTTAGAAGATTATCCGACTCTGCGTGCTGCTGACTTGGCGAATGCTTGGGCTTATGCTGAGGCCTATCCTGACGAGATTGAAACAGCAATTCAAGAAAATGAGGATGATTGAAAAGTGGCATCTTTTTATGCAGATGAACAATATCCAAAGCGAGTTGTGGAATTTCTAAGGACTTTAGGTCACGATGTCCTGACAGTACAGGAAGCAGGAAATGCTAATCAAAAAATTCCTGATGATGAAGTATTAGCTTTTGCATTGAGTATTGACCGCGCTATTTTAACACTCAATCGCCGTCATTTTATCAAGCTGCATACATTACAACCAGACCATGCTGGTATCATTGTTTGTAAAGATGATTCAAATAGGGAGCGGCAGGCTGCGCGGATTAATGAGGCTATTTCTAATCTAGAAACTTTGAGAGGGATGCTGATTCGAGTTAACCGCCCATCGGTTGAAGATAAGTGATAGAATACATCGAGTATTAAATGAGCTTGCACACTTGACAAATAAATCCACTATCAATTTACCTAATTAAACATAAAATACGGCTCTCCTAAAAGCTTTCTGTGCATCTTTTATTTCATATTCCATATTCCATATTCCATATTCCATCTTCCTGATGACGTTGTACGGAAAGCTCGGAGGCGACAGCACTGATGACTGATGACTAATGACTTCTTCCATCTTCCATCTTCCATCTTCCATCTTCCTTCTTCCTTCTTCCATCTTCCTTCTTCTTACTATGCGAATAATTCATACTGCTGACTGGCATTTGGGGCGGCGTTTTCGAGGGATCGATCGCACTTCCGAAATTGCGATCGCCCTCGAACAGATTTTGAAACAAGCCAAAGAGCTCGATGTCGATGCTGTGCTCGTCGCCGGCGACATTTTTGACGTTCCCAACCCTCCAGCCTACGCTGAGCGCGTTGCCTATCACTTTTTCTGCGAGCTCCAAGCTGCCGGAATTCCCGCAATTGCGATCGCCGGCAATCACGATTCCGCATCCCGCATCGACAGCATCGCCCAATTGCTCTCCCTCGCCGGCGTTCGCGCCCTAGGCAAACCCAAGCGTTCCGCCGACGGCGGCAGCATTATTCTTAATACAAAAAGCGGTAAACTCTGCGTGGGAGCGATGCCTTTTGCTTCCGAACAAAGACTGTTAGATGCTAATGCTATCTGGCACTCCGGCGATGCCAAAATCCGCCAAGATTACCGCGAACTTGTAGCAGATTTACTGCAAGATTTAACTACAGATTTTCGCGACAATACTGTAAATATGCTGATGGGACACATGAGCATTGACGGCGCTCGCTTGGCCAAATCCGAAGTCGCTTATTACACGCGAGAAAAATACTTGCTTTCATCGCAAACTCTGCCAGCAGAAGCCCAGTATATCGCCCTCGGACACATCCACATCCACCAGCGCATTGCTAAGAATTCCCTCGCTTATTATTCCGGTTCTTTAATTCAGTTAGATTTCGGAGAAGCCGAACAGGAAAAAGGATTTTGTTTGATAGAAGTTGAGCCGGGAAGTCAGGCAAAAGTAGAATTTAAACCTGTGGCTTGCAACAAACCGTTAAAAGTGCTTCAATGTGATAATGACAATCTTGATGCTGTTTTAAAAGCTCATCAATATCATCCTGGTTTCTTAAAGGTAATTGTCGATCTAGACAGCCCGCAAATCGGATTAGCCGATCGCGTGCGGCAAATCTGTTCTCAAGCGTTGTTGATTGAACCGCGCTATCGAGATGCACCGCTAGAAGCCACGGAAATGACTAATATCGATCCCAACAATTTCGATCCGGCGGCAGAGTTCTGCAACTATTACCAAAACCGCTTGGGAACGACACCACAACTCGCTGTATTGGAGGGATTTCAGGATTTGTACAAGAAGTTTAAGGAAACAGTTAATAGTTAAATTGGTAATTGGTAATTGGTAATTCTTTGCCATTACTCCCGATGCCGAATGGACTTGATAAGTGCCATAGCACTCGGAAAAACATCATTGTAAAAATTCCAAAATCTAAAATCCAAAATCTAAAATCTAAAATCTTTTATGCGTCCACTAGAACTTTTACTCGAAGGATTTACCAGCTTCCGCCGGGAACAGCGTTTAGATTTTTCTCAACTCGATTTGTTTGCAATTACTGGTGCTACGGGTGCGGGCAAATCTTCGCTGCTAGATGCCATGACTTACGCGCTTTTTGGTACGACAACTCGCAGCGGCAAACAAGTAGGCGATTTAGCAAGTCAAGGTAGTAAAAATTTAAAGGTACAGTTACGTTTTACTGTGGGTTCTGCCCAGTATCGGGTGACGCGGACATGGCGTTTTCGTCCAAAAACTCCTGAAAATAAGGTGATTTTGGACTGCTGGCAAAACGGCGAGTGGGAAACTTTGGGAACGAGTATTGTTGCAGTGCAAAATACGATCGAACAAATTTTAGGAATGGATTTTGATACTTTTACACGAGCAATTATTCTGCCTCAAGGAAAGTTTGATGAGTTTATTAAAGGGGATGCTTCTAAGCGCCGAGAAATTTTGCGGCAGCTAGCAGGATTTGAGATTTTTGAGCAGATGCGGAAGGAAGCAAACGAGCTCGCAAAGTTGCTGAAACAGGAACGGGAAATGGTGGAAAGGCAGTTAGCTGACTTGAGCGCGCCGACGGCGGATGAGGTGGCCGGAAAGCGATCGCAACTTGGGATTTTAGAGCAGCAGTTACCTGAGTTCGAGCGCGCCGTGATGAAAGCTCAGAAAACGTTAGACGAAGAGGAACAGCTATTTTCACAAATCGCTCGCTGGCAAGAATTACAACAAAAATTGGCTGAGTTAAATGCTAGTTCCGCCGAGATTGAAATTTTAGCACAGCGTTTGGAAAGAGCGCAAGCTGCCAATCATTTACAGGGAGATTGGGCTTTAGTGCGATCGGCTCGCAGTCAAAATGAAACTGCCGAAAAAGCCGCTAAATCAGCGCGGGAAAAATTAATTAAAGCTCGCTGCGAGCTAGCAGCAGAGCAACAGCAACTTGACGCGGTTCAAGCCAAAGCAGAGGCACTAGCACCACAATTTAAGGCTCGTGAAGATGCTCTGGCTGCTGCGAAAGTATATGAAGAACAGCGCACTCAATTAGAAAAAGAAGTGGCAATCGCCCAAAAAAGACAACAGGAAAAACTCCGCTTTTTCCAAGCGGCAGAAAAAGAATTGCAAGCTACTAACATTAAAATTCAGAATGCGGGTTTTCGAGTTACTAGAGCAGCAGTATTGCTCGAACAGTCTTCGCCGGGAGGAAAGCGTTTAGAGCAGTTGCAGGAAATTGCACCTTTATTGGTGGAACTTCAGCTTATTGCCAAGCAGGGAAAAAGTCAGCAGGAAATGTTGGGTAAGTCTCTGGCAGAAAAAGAAAGCGCTCAACAGAATTATGTCGAAGTTGTCACTAATTTAACAGCGGCAGAAATCCGGCTCAAAGAGTGCAGCGACGAGTTAGAAGCGGCGGAAACTGCTAATGCGGAAGCGGCGCGTTTAGAGACTGTTGCTGCTGTCAGAATGTCGTTGAATTCTGGCGATACTTGTCCGGTGTGCGGCGGGGTGCATCCTGAGAGCGATTTGCTCCCTCCTTTACCGATTTCTAAGATTGTAGATGTCGCTGGTTTGCGCCGGAAACTGGCGACAGCAAATCAGTTTTTTCAATCAGCTCAAATGGCCGTGGCTGAGGGAAAAAGTGCAGTTTCATCCTGCGAGCAAAAACAGTCGGAAATTGCTCAAATGTTAGAATTGACGGCGAAAAGAGTTGGCGAATTGCAGCAGCAAATATCGGAAATTCTGGAGGAGCGAGAATGGGAAGTGTCGCAGTTACAGCAGGAGTTGGCAATTCTTAAAGAGAGCGATCGCCAATACCGAGAAATTGAGCAGCAATTCCAAATCGCATCCTTGGAATATAATAATTACGAAGAAAGATTAAATTTTGCAGCGACGACAAAAGCTGCTAAACAGCAGGAATATCAAGAGGCGATCGCCGAATCTGACCGCCGACAGCAGCAGTTACAAAGTTGTGTAAACGCGCTCTATCAAATTACCGAATATCAACCTTATGTTAATTTAGCACAGGCTTTAGAAACAGACAAGCAAGAGTTAAAGGATCGGCTGAGAATTGCCGAAAAATCTTATCAACTTGCTCAAAATATTGCTATTCAAGCAGCAGAAAGAGAGCTACAAGCGGGAGAGGTTTTTGCACGAATTCAGGCGGAAAAACAGCAGCTAAATCTGGATTGGTTGGCAAAATTAACAGCGGCTGATTTCACCGAAGAGACTTTTTTAGCAGCGGTGACATTAGTTAACGAACAATTGCAGTGGGAAAATGCGATTCGATCCGTGCGCGAGTCAAAAATTCAGCTAGAGACGCGGGCGAAAGATTTGAGCGAGGCGATCGCGGGTAGGACTACTGATGAAGATACTTTAGCACAAGTGCGATCGGCAAAACAAACCGCCCAAGAGAACCTCAAACAAGCCAACAACAACCGCACCGAGCTTTTAGCCTGGGTACAAGTAGCAGCGCAAACCCTCGAACAATCCGAAAGACTGTCGCAGCAAATCACAAATTTCACAGAACAAGAGCAAACCTACCACACCCTAGCGCAAAATCTGAAATCCAATGAATTTCAATCCTACATTTTAGAACATTTAGAAGCAGAATTAGTCGGCAGCGCCACCGTGATTTTGCAAGAATTAACCGACAATCGCTACCAGCTAAAAAACCAAGAAGGCGAATACTGGGTAACAGATAATTGGAACGGCGGCGAAGCGAGACGAGTCCGCACCCTTTCCGGCGGAGAAACCTTTGCAACTTCCCTATCAATGGCTTTAGCTTTATCAGAAAAATTATCTCAAGGAGCTCAATTGGGCAGCTTATTTCTTGATGAAGGATTCGGTACCTTAGACGCAGAAACTCTCGAAAGCGTTACTCAAATTTTAGAATCTTTGCGGCAGCGAGAAAGACTAATTGGAGTGATTACCCACGTTCGAGGCTTGGGCGAAAGATTGCCCGCCCAAGTGAAAGTATTTAAGTCACCCCAAGGTTCTAGAATAGAAGTTGAAAAAGTTTAATACAGGGCGGTTGAAACCAGGTTTACACAAGCAAAACCCGACGAAAGCGGGTTTAAGATTGGACGGTTAACAGTACGTTATTTTCTTCAGTCCGCGCAGGCGGACTTCCCTTTTGTAGACGCGGTTTCAACCGCCGTCTGCAAACAAATTTAATCCTAAAAACAAAGTTAAATTAATGAAAAATTACCCCACTCGAATGCAATCGGTACAATCGCCAATAATTCCCGTAGTAGGCGAACTAATCCGCCAAAATCCGGGAACAATATCTTTAGGACAAGGCGTAGTTTACTACAATCCGCCCCAAGAATCATTTAACAAAATCCCCGAATTCCTCGCAAACCCCGACAATCACAAATACAAAGCCGTCGAAGGAATTCCCGAATTACAAGATGCAATCGCAGCCAAACTAAAGACAGACAACGGTATAGAAATTAACAATAAAAACTGCATTGTTGTCACCGCCGGCAGCAACATGGGATTTACCAACGCCATTCTCGCCATCACCTCGGCGGGAGACGAAATTATTATCCAATCACCTTATTATTTCAACCACGAAATGGCAGCAATCATGGCAAATTGCCACCCAGTCATAGTAGAAACCGACGCTAACTATCAACTCAATATCGATGCGATCAAAAAAGCAATTACTCACAAAACGCGAGCAATTGTCACCATTTCACCCAACAACCCAACAGGCGTAGTTTATGATTTTGAATCACTGCGCGAAGTAAACGAAATTTGCCGCCAGCACAACATTTATCACATCAGCGACGAAGCTTATGAATATTTCACCTATAACGGCGTTAAACACTGTTCTCCCGCAGCTTTTCCCCACAGCAGCGAACATACAATTTCCCTGTTTAGCCTTTCTAAGGCCTACGGTTTTGCGAGTTGGCGCATCGGGTATATGGTAATCCCAGAACATTTGCTGGTTTCCGTGAGAAAGATTCAGGATACTATCTTAATTTGTCCGCCGGTAATTTCTCAATATGCAGCCTTGGGAGCCTTGCAAGTTGGTAGAGCTTACTGCGATAATTATGTAAGGGCGATCGCATCCGTGCGACAACTCGTATTAAACGAACTCAATACCATCCAAAATCTGTGTACAATTTCCCCAGCCTGCGGAGCTTTCTACTTTTTCTTAAAAGTTGACACAGAACTCGATACAATGGAATTAGTAGAACAATTAATTCGCGAATATCGCGTAGCAGTGCTTCCCGGTACAACTTTCGGCATGGATAGCGGCTGCTATTTGCGCGTTGCTTACGGTGCTCTGGAAACTGAAACAGCGGCCGCAGGAATTAGCAGGTTGGTCAAAGGTTTAAAGGCAATTTTAAACAAGTAAAATAGGATGTAAAAAATGGTTACAACTAATTTAATAACAGATAAAAATATTAAAATGTTACCCGCTGCTAAGCTTAAAGACTTGCGCGAGTTGATGGCAAGTTACGACTTAGATTGCTATTTAATTCCAGCGGTTGACGAACACTTAAATTTATCAGTTCCAGCAGCCAAGCAACGGCGAGCTTGGATTTCCGGTTTTACTGGTTCGGCCGGCGATTTGTTGGTTGGGAAAGATGCTGCTTGGTTGTTTGTGGATTCCCGCTATTACGAACAAGCGGAATTGCAAGTGGATGCTGCACTGATTCAAATATCGAAACTCGGCTTAGAAGGAAATTTAAGTTTAATTGAAACCTTAGAAAAAATCGCGGTAGAATCTGCCCAAAAGTTAACTAAAATTAGATTTGGTTTTGACCCGTTTACTGTCGCGACAGAGCAATATCAAAACTGGATCAGAAAATTTGCAACTGCTGGAATTGAACTCGTAGCGATATCGGAGAATTTAGCAGACAAAGTTCGACAAACTACAGAAATTTTACCCGCAATTGACGAATCTCCGATATTTAGTTTACCAGTATCTCTGACGGGAGAAACCGCTGCTCAAAAGTTAGTCCGAGTCAGGGAAGCGATGCAAACTGCAAACATCGACGTGCTACCGATTAGCAACCTGAATCAAATAGCGTGGCTGTTCAATCTCCGAGGTTCGGATATTCCCCACATTCCGATTTTTATATCCTATGCCATTGTCACTGCAGATGCTGCGTTTTTGTTTACCAATCCCGATCGCATTTCAGCAGAAATCAAGCAAGAATTGTCGCCTGCTGTAACTGTGCTTCCCTACGCAGACTATCCGTCAATCTTAGAATCGTGCGTCAATTTGCCGAAAAAAGTTCGGGTGCTATTAGACTCAAAACACAGCACAGCAGGCACGTACAAGTTGATTTTAGGTCAACAAACAACTGAAAATAAGATTGAAATAGTTTTTGCTCCGAATCCGGTGGAAGGGATGAAAGCTCGGAAAAATCCTGTGGAAATCGAGCAGATGAAATCAGCCAATTTTAAGGCAAGTCGAGCGAAAGTTCTGACTTTAATGTGGTTGACAGAACAGCTAAAAAATGGTAAGGTTTTGACTGAGTTTGATGTTAAAGAAAGCATCGAAAGTTTTTATCAGCAAGAAACGGATTTTCAGACTTTAACGTTTAGAACGATCGCCGGTGCGGGTGCAAATAGCTCGATCGTACATTACGGAACCCCAAGCCCCGAAATCACCTTAAAACCCGGAGAATTGCTGCTGCTGGACTCAGGCGCACAGTATCTAGCGGGTACTACAGACGACACCAGAACCATGATTGTCGGGGAACCGACGGCGCTGCAAATCCAACACTACACAACAGTTTTAATCGCGCACATCAACTGTGCATTGCAACAATTTCCCAAAGGTACAACCGGATCGCAATTAGATGCGATCGCCCGTGCGGTATTATGGCAACAACAGCTAGACTACGGACACGGCACCGGGCACGGAGTCGGCGCATTTTTAGCCGGTCACGAAGGCCCCAACGGTATCAGCAAATTTGTCCAATATCCCCTAGAAGCGGGAATGGTAACAAGTATCGAACCGGGATATTACGAACCGGGATGGGGCGGAATTCGCCTCGAAAATCTCTATGTTGTCAGGGAAATGCCGTCAAAAAACGCTACGGTTTGGTACGGATTTGAACCGCTGACGTATATTCCGTTTGAGCAAAAATTGATAAATGTCGATCGGCTGTCAAAGACTCAACTACAATGGTTGAACAACTATCACGCTTCCGTAATCGAGAAACTCTCACCCGTACTTGATGCAGCAACAATCGCCTGGTTGAAAAAAGCCTGCGCTGCGTTAGGTAAAATTCAATAGGTTCAGTTAAGCCAGATCCCCCTTAAAAAGGGCGGGAAAAGAGCTGCATCAAAGTCAACCCCTACTCCCCTTTTTCAGGAAAATTTAGGGGGATTTCCGAGCAACAAATAGTCCTATCCCCAGCCTATTAGATTATAAATCCACCTTAAGCAAACGTCTTTTCAATCCAGAGCGACTGCTATATTTATTATGCAGTTCTTGAAGCCGCGTTAAAAACTTAATTTGCTGCTTTTGATAATCCGCCAAATCTCGCAGTTTTAAAAGTAACGGCACTACTTGGTCGTAAGAGTTAGAAGTTCCTTTTTGAATAAGAGCGTCTATCTCTTCCCAAGCAGCCGTTTCTCGCTTAGCCAAAGCTTCTAAATCTCTGATTCGTGCAGCTTTAGCTTCCTGTTCTATTCTGTATTCTTCCTTTTTTTCTTCCTTTTTTGCGCTTGCTAAAAGCTGACGAATTGTTCGTTTGCCGGGATTTTCCTCTTGCCTAACTTCTATCATTCCTGATAATTTCTTACCCAACTCAATAGAGAGATTAGATTCTCCTTTAAGTAACCGCAGTAAAAAAGTATCGACTTCAGAACGTTCAAGTTTTTTGATAGCTTCTTTGATACTACTTTCGGGAATTGAATCTTTAGTAACACTCGCACTGATTGCAGTTTTCAGTAGATGCTCATCCACTTCAAAAATATCGATAAAAGCCTGTAACGATGAAGACAACTTACCGAAATTAGGAGGAACAGGTGGCTCTAGTCCTTCTCGATCATCATTTTCATCATCATCTCGCTCATCTTCATCTTCGTCGTCGTCGAGTTCATCAAGATAGGTAATCCCTTTTAGCCAAGCCAAATAAAGTAAACGATAATCTCCCTGCAAAATTTCCTGGCGCAAACCTATCAAAGAGGATAAATTTCCTTCTCCCTCTATCCACCCATCAAAACCTTCTTCCTCGTTAATAGAAATCTCTAAAATGACAAAATTATTAATTTCCGAAACCTCAACTATATCTTCAACGCAATATTGCCGCATCAGTTCGATATCAATCAAACCTTTGGGGAAACGAAACATTAGTTGCAACGATCCCCAATTAGCTATGTAAAACATAGCATCGAAATATTTGACTAATAATTGTTTTTCGTTGCCCGGTAAGTCTCCATAGCTATAAACAAAGATAGCTCTATTAGAGCTTATTTGCGCGCGACTAGAGAGTTGGCTGAGTGCTTCTTGTTCGGATTGAGTCAAACGTCGATCGACGCTTTGAAACTCGTAATATTGATATTCGCTCATTTTCGGTTATTCCAAGTACATAGAAGAGATGTCAAAGGCTTCTTCAGGCGTACCATAGAAACTGCCATTGTTGAACACACAAAGCTCATATTTTTCATTGCTATATGTATAAAAACCCAGAGCCCAAGCTTCTTCATCACTAAAGTAACGCAGCCGACATAGGTGAATGGGAGTATTTCGCCTTCGTTCTAAATATTCTTCACGAGATACGCCAAGGTCTTTGCTCGGAAAATCTAGGGGGACATTAGGTTCTGTATAGGCATCAACGTAACAAAACTGACTGCGAAAGCGGATGCCTAAGCGAGTGTACTTACCAGCGTAGTTAGCAGCAGCATAATCGAGAATACGCTGCTTTACCCGTTCTTGAACTGCCGGAGGGATTTTCACTCCACCTGCATTTGGATCTTTTACCCAAGGGGACATTTCGCTGCTCCGGTACAGTGCTGACAAATTTAGTTTAGAATAACTTGATAACCTTAGTGGCTAACATTTAATCAAACTTGATAATCAGACGCTCAAGTTTGCGATCGCCAGATTCAATCTAGCTCTAGATATTTCTATTTTTGGAAAAAAGATTACGTTAACAATCAAAATTGTTGAGGCGGGTGACAAGCGTATGAAGAGACGATCGCCCACGATGCAAAAAAATAAAAGCTAGAAGTTTTATCTAGCCTTTATTTCATTAAATAAGCTGGTGACAAGACTCGAACTTGCGACAGGCTGATTACAAATCAGCTACTCTACCAACTGAGTTACACCAGCAGTGAAAATTAATATAGCAAACTTATCGCCATTAGCGCAACCCCCCCAGCCAACTTTTTTTTCAAATTCGCCCAAAACCCCTGCCCGCAAGGACAAAACCGAAATTATCGTCTTTTGAGCGCAGCCACACCTCAGAAACCGGGTTTCTTCCTATATTTCTCGTTACTCAACCCTATTTGTGGCAGAAACCCGGTTTCTCGCCCCGGTAGGTAAATGTTGTTGAACTTCTCGCCGCGACAGGGCGGACTCCCAGCCACAGCAGATCGTCTAAACTACTGACTAATGACTAATGACTAATGACTAATGACTATTGGTTAATTTACCGAAGCCAACAGCCCACTGCCAACAAACAACTGCCAACTGCCAACAAACAACTGACTAATGACTAATCGCAGCGCCAAATCTTAATTGTCTCATCCGCGCTGCCGCTGGCGAGCAAATTGCCCGAAGGTGCGATCGCCACCGAGTATACAGTACCCGAATGTCCCTTAAGAGTGCTCAATAGCTCCCCCGTATGTAAATTCCAAAGATTAATCGTATTATCATCGCAGCCACTAGCCAAAGTCAAACCGTCCCGACTGATAGCAACCGAATCGCCCCTACTCACATAATTCTGCAAAATATGTAGCGCCTCATTCATCCCCAAATTCGCTACACCCTTTCCCCTCGCAGAATGAGAATTGAAAATCCGTAACAAACTGCCCGTATGCAAATTCCGCAGCTTAATTGTATAATCATTGCTGACGCTAGCGAGAATTTGACCGTCCGGCGCGATCGCCACAGAATTCACCCCCACATTCACCCCCGAAAGAGTCCGCAGCAACTTACCGCTTTCCACATCCCAAACCTTGCTCGTCGCATCCGAACTGCCACTCGCCAATATCTTACCATCCGGGCTAAAAACCACCGCATTCACATTGTTAGAATGACCCCTCAAAGTCCGCAGCAACTCACCAGTCCGCAAATTCCAAAGCTTAATCGTATTATCTGCCCCGCCGCAGCTAGCAATTATCTGCCCCTTCGGGTTAATCGCCACCGAATTCACTTCCATAGAATGTCCCGGAAAAGTACACAGCAAATCGCCGTTGTACAAATTCCAAAACTTAATTGTTTCATCCGAACTGCCGCTGACCAACATTTTTCCGTCATAGCTAATAGCAACAGAATTTACGCGATCGGAATGTCCCGTCAAAGTACCAATTAATTCCCCTTTTTCTAAATTCCAAATCTTAATAGTTTTATCCCAACTACCGCTAGCCAGAATTTTACTATCAGGACTAATCGCCAGAGAATTCACAAACGATGAATGTCCCGGCAACGTATATACGCACCGCCATTTCAGATTTTTTAATTGGTGAACTAATTCCTTCGCTCGTTTAGATGCCTCCTCAGTTTCCTCTCTGTGCTTGAGTTCCTGATCCTCCAAACGCTTCCTTTCTGCCTTAGCTTTCGCTTCTCGCAGCGCCAACCGCCGCATCTCTCCTTTATAGACTATTCGCTGCTGTTCCTGAATTTCTTTAAGAGTTTCAATATACGGTTGCGCCCAATCTTTAGAAAACCATTCCTGAGCAAATTCCGCCTCTAATTTGAATAGCTGAGGTTCGTGGGTAAAATCAATATTTAAATAATACAAATCCGCTAAAAAAGCCGCTAATAACTTGTGAATTGTGACAATTATTTGCCGAATAATCCGCAGGCTCACCTTTTCATCTTTGCCCTCAGCTTCCAACTGCTGATAAACCTCTTCCCAATTCCAAGGCTGCATCGCCACTAGAGAAACGCTCTGATTGATGATTCCCCAAAAACCAAGATGAAAATTGACTTCATAATCGCTGATATCGCTGTACAATATAGCTGTCGGCACGGGAGACAAAACAGTCTGCAACCGCTCCACATCAATATCAGAAATCGCCTTTTTAAAATAGTCTCCGTAAAATTGAACCGGACAAGATTCTCCGTGCTGGGGGTAGTGCTGGTTCAAAAAAGATCTCAACTTAGCCGGCAGCTCGATATTTAGATTGTTGCGAAACGAATCCGGGCAATCTTGGCTAATTTTTGCGGGAGCAACCAACAGCAGCAATCGGTGCTGTTGCTGCTGTAAAATCTGTTCGGTTTCCTGTCTGCTCAAATTAGAAAACCAGTTGTCTTTGTCCCAAATAGTTTGAATTTCGCTCAGCTTAACTCGAATTGCTTCTGATTGAAACTCCCGCATTAACTCGCGGCAAAGCCGGCTAATCGCCCGCTTATCTCTCAATTCTTGTGCCTTAACTCGATTGGCGCGTTCTTCCTTTACCCATTCTTCTTCTATGCTGGCGATCGCGATTAATTCTTGTTCGCGGCTGTGCTGTCGCTGCAAATATTTCACTTGTGCTTTAATCCAGCGGGGGTCTTTTTTGATTTGTTGGTTCAAAGCCGAAGAAGCAGCCGAAGGCTCAATTTCTGCATAGCGTTCGTTAACAGCGCTTGCTCCCAATCTTTCTCCCAATTCGCTAGCTACAGGCTTCAACAGTTCAATTATCGTGTCTGAGAGGGGGCGGGGTAAGGACATATCAGTCAAAACTTTTTTAACTCAAGGGCGATCGCGCGAGTGAGGCATATTCGCCAAGGCTGGACTCTTACCGCGATCGCGCTTATTTGGGAGAGCAGCCAGCGCATCCGTAAGGCGTATCGTGCAGGCTTAGCACCTTGACTCAATCATGGTACTTATACGGTTTACATTTTACCGCTAATCTGAGTCAAAACTACCGAGCGTAAGACTTGAGGATAGTCGATCGACCCCGAATTCCCCCAATTCATTTTTTTTGTTGCTATTTTTACTTGCGCCTGTTTATAATCGTACTTCACAAACATAATTACGGTATTCCGACCCAAAAACCGTAGTTTCCGTAGAGGAACCAATATAATGAGCCAGCGGCAAGACCTAACTCAACAATTTCACCGATCGCCACAGCCACCAGCGGCCAAAAATCGATCGTTGACTTCACTCAAAAGATTCCTGTCCCTATTTTTAGTAGGAATAACTTTAAGTCTGGCCGTTGTATCCTGCCAGCAGGGAACCCCCAGCAACCCCGCAGCCACTGGCGGTGCTAACCCAGCCGCCAACAAAGGCAACATAGAACTAACCCTCGTTTCCTTCGCCGTCACCAAAGCCGCCCACGAAGCGATAATTCCCAAATTTGTAGAACAGTGGCAAAAAGAAAAAGGGCAAACCGTCAGCTTCAACCAAAGCTACGGCGGTTCCGGTTCCCAAACCCGAGCCGTAATTGACGGATTAGAAGCCGACATCGTGCACCTAGCCCTCGCCCTCGACACCGCCAAAATCGAAAAAGCCGGACTCATTGCGCCCGGGTGGGAAAAAGAAGTGCCCAACGAAGGCATCGTCAGCAAATCCGTAGCAGCCATCGTCACCCGCGAAGGCAATCCCAAAAACATCAAAAATTGGGAAGACTTAGCCAAAGACGGAGTGAAATTGATTACCGCCGATCCCAAAACATCAGGCGTGGCTCGCTGGAATTTCCTAGCACTTTGGGGCTCAGTTGTCAAAACCGGAGGCGATGACACCAAAGCATTAGATTTTACGAGCAAAGTCTACAAAAACGTTCCCATCCTGACCAAAGATGCCCGCGAAGCCACCGACGTATTTTTCAAACAAGGCCAAGGTGACGCCTTAATTAACTACGAAAACGAGATTATTCTGGCATCTCAGAAAGGCGAAAAACCGACTTATACTATTCCCGACGTGAATGTGTCGATCGACAATCCGATCGCCATCGTGGATAAAAACGTGGACAAACACGGTACCCGCGAAGTCGCCGAAGCATTTGTCAAGTTTCTCTACACCCCAGAAGCTCAGCGAGAATTTGCTAAAGCAGGTTTTCGGCCAATAGATGCCACGGTAGCCAAAGAACCCGAATTTGCCCAAAAATATCCCCCCGTCAAAACCCTATTTACAGCTAAAGACTTAGGAGGTTGGGGAGAAATTCAGAAGCAATTCTTTGATGACGGAGCCGCTTTTGACAAAATCCAAGGTTCAATTAAACGCTAAGCAAATCAGAATTTACTCGTTCCCAGGCTCTGCCTGGGAACGCATATCCAGAGGCTCTGCCTCCCTGTAAAGCTTTCCGATCTTCCTCACTTGCTGTTTCGTCAAAAAGCAAGGCAGAGCCTTGAGATCGGCATTTCCAGGCTCCGCCTGGAAGCAAGTAAATAAGCGTTCATCTGCGGTTAAAAATTACCCTATGACAGTATCATCTCCAGCCACCAACCCTCAATCTGCGATCGCCAACATCAAAAGAGCGATCGGCAAAATCACCCTACCTTGGGGAATCACCATAGGCTACCTCAGCCTCATGCTATTTCTCCCAGTCACAGCCATGCTGGTAAAAGCCAGCACAGCAAACCCCAGTGAATTTTGGAAAATTGCCACAAGCCCGATCGCCCTTTCCGCCTACAATGTCACGTTTTTTACCGCATTAATTGCCGCATTAATTAACGGAGTATTCGGTACATTAATTGCCTGGGTATTAGTCCGCTACGACTTTCCCTTAAAACGGATTGTCGATGCAGCAGTAGATTTACCCTTTGCATTACCGACATCAGTCGCAGGTTTAACCCTCGCCACAGTTTACAGCGATAACGGCTGGATAGGCGGGCTGTTTGCACCGTTAGGAATCAAAATATCATTCACTCGCTTAGGCGTAGGCGTAGCCATGATATTTATTTCCTTACCATTCATCGTGCGGACTGTACAGCCAGTTTTAAACGAAATGGAAAAAGACATTGAAGAAGCAGCTTGGTGCTTGGGTGCTTCTCAATTTCAAACCTTCTGGCGAGTAGTTTTGCCGCCACTGTTTCCGTCAATTTTAACCGGAGTTGCCCTCGGATTTTCGCGAGCGGTGGGCGAGTACGGTTCTACTGTAATAGTAGCTTCTAATATACCGTTTAAAGATTTAATCGCCCCGGTCTTAATTTTCCAGCGATTAGAGCAGTACGACTATGCAGGAGCCACGGTGATTGGCACTTTCATGTTAGGTATTTCCCTGACAATGTTATTCGCTATAAATTTCTTACAATCATGGAGAAGACGCTATGACGGCTAATCTTAATTTATCGAAAGAGTACAACTTTCCACCAGGTGGTTCAGCTCGAAAAAATGAAAAAACTTGGGTAAAACCAACTTTGATCGGAATTGCGATCGTCTATCTTGGTCTCATCTTATTTATTCCAGCTCTTAACGTTTTTTACCAAGCTTTCAAAAAGGGAGTAGATCCGTTTTTGAGCAACTTAACCTCACCAGATTTTCTGTCAGCAGCACAACTCACCCTGCTGATTACTCTGATAGTTGTACCTGTAAATACGGTATTCGGTTTGTGTGCAGCTTGGGTTATCGGCCGCAACAAATTTCCGGGACGCACACTCTTAATCAGCATTTTAGACGTACCATTTGCCGTATCTCCCGTAGTAGCAGGTTTAATGATTGTACTGCTTTACGGTCGCTTGGGATGGTTCGGCCCGTGGCTGGAGAGTGCCGGAATTAAGGTTATCTTTGCTTTCCCCGGAATGGTACTAGCAACTGCTTTTGTCACTTTACCTTTTGTCGCCCGCGAAGTAATTCCTGTTTTGGAAGAAGTGGGAACAGATCAAGAAGAAGCGGCGAAAACGTTAGGAGCAAATGATTGGCAAATTTTCTGGAATGTCACGCTACCGAATATTCGTTGGGGCTTGCTTTACGGAGTAATTTTGACCAATGCTAGAGCGATGGGAGAATTTGGAGCCGTCTCTGTGGTGTCGGGAAATATTGCTAAAAAAACCCAAACTTTGCCTTTATTTGTAGAGGATGCTTACAAGCAATATGCGACGCAATCGGCTTTTTCTGCGGCGGTAGTTCTCGGATTGTTAGCAGTTGTTACTCTCGTGCTTCAGGAGGTTTTGGAAAAGAAAACTAGCATCAAGGAGGTTGAGTAATCAAATACAATGATGTGTTTTTGCGATTGCAAACCAATCGCAACTCTCAGTAAATGTAGGGTACACACTACGCACCTTACCTCGGAAATAAACATTAGGAGGCTCAAATGTTAAACCAGAACAATAGCGAATTTGAATTTGAATCGACGATCGACAATTTTCACAAAACCAAAGAATCAGATATCCCCCACGCTGATTCAGGAGACACCAGATTAACTCAAACCCGCATTCGGATTCGTGTTCCTAAAGAATATCATCAGGAACCTGTCATTTCTAACCTGATTTCGCAATACGGTTTGATGGTGAATTTTAATGCGGCTTTGTTGGGTGTCAAAACTTCGGATGACGGTTGGTTTGATTTGGAACTTAACGGTACAAGTCAACAGATTGAAAGTGCTCTGTTTTATCTCAACGATTTAGATGTGGAAATATGGAGCAATTCCAATCATCCCGATCAAGAAACTTGGTAAAGGTTTGTAGTGGGGACTTGAGTCCTCATAAAACTCGAACTGTGGGTTCTCACTACAAACCAATTTTATCGCCGTTGTTCGATCGCGAATCCATATCTTTCAGCCGAAAAAAATTATGGTAACATCACTTTACAGATGATCGCCGTGACTGATGAATCTTGACTAACAAATATCGATCGCCCTCAGTTAATTATTAGATTGACAATTTTTATCAAATTTGGTATATTTCCTATCTCTGGAAAATCCAAAAATAGCACGCCGCTCTTTTCAAAGATTTTTGTAACAGCCGGAACAATATCCCCGTTTAAAACTTCTAAACAATCAAACTAAGTCATTTTATGCTGGCAAAGCATAAAATAAAGTTTTTGTCAATATCTATTTGATTGATAAAAATTAAGGGCTATCCTGTTAGTTGGCGCAGTCCCCGTAGAGGCCGGCTTCGCTAACGATAAACACCAGCGCAGGAAAAAGCTCGATCGCTAGTGTGCGGGGTTTGTGATATGAATTTGATGTGTGCGTGTACCAGAGGAATTTAAGCGTGGAATTTTATAAAGAACCGAAACACCAGATAGTTTTTGCAGATTCACAAGTTACAGATTGGGCAAGTTTAACAGAAACTGTAAATCCAGATACAGAAGTTATTATTCTCAAGGGCGATCGGGACGGCATCGAGCAAATCGCTGAAACGCTTAAACAGCAAAAAAACATTGCAGCCGTCCACATTTTGTCTCACGGCGCAGCAGCCAGCTTGCAACTGGGAACCACAGAACTCAATTTCAGCAATATTGAAAGCTACCGCAATTATTTAGAAACATGGTTTGCTTTACCAGCGGCCTCGGCAACCTCGAACTATTCAACTACAGCTAAACCCGAAATTCTGCTTTACGGTTGCAACGTTGCCGCCACAGAAGCCGGTGTGGCCTTCGTAGAAAGGCTGAGCCAGCTAACCGGGGCGGAAGTTGCGGCTTCGGATAACTTGACCGGTAGTGCAGCCCTCGGTGGAGACTGGGAACTCGAAGTGACTACGGGGAAGATCGAGACGGCATTGGCATTTTCCCAAGAAGCGAGAGAAGCTTATAGCGGGGTGCTAGCTGACTTAAACCAGAGTGCTGGCGACTTTGGCGCACTGCAAAATGCCATCAATGTTGCCAACATCAATGCTGGGATTGACACAATTACCCTGACTGCGGATATCACCCTCGCGGGGCTGCTGCCAAAAATTAGTGACAACACCAATATCATTGGCGGAGGTTTTGCCATCAGGGGCGGTAGTAATTTCCGCGCCTTCGTAGTTGATAGCGGTGCAAACCCAGTCAACATCTCCAACCTCACCATTGATTCTGCAAGAGCATTAGGTGGCAACGCACCAGTTGGTGGTGGTGGCGGCGCTGGTGGTTTAGGCGGCGCACTTTTTATCAATACTGGCAGCGTAATTGTTGACAGAGTGACTTTCTCGAACAACCAGGCGATCGGCGGTAACGGTACTCTTGGCAGCGGTGGCGTTGGTGGCAACAGCGACTTAAACACTGGTGTTGCTGGTGGCACTCCTGGTGTGGCAGGGGCTGGTGGTGTTGGTGGTACTCCTAATGGTACTGGCGGCATTGGTGGCACCGCTGGAAATGGTAGCCAGGGCTTCCCTGGTGGCACTGGTGGCATTGGTGGCATTGGTGGTACTGGTGGAGCCACCACCGGTAGTGGTGGGCCTGGCAGTCCTGGTGGGATTGGCGGTACTGGAATCTTCGGTGGTGGCGGTGGTGGCGGTGGTGCTGGTGGCGCTGGCGGCCCTGGTGTTGGTACTGGTAACGGTGGTAATGGCGCGATCGGTGGTGCTGGCGGCCCTGGTGGTATCGGTGGCGGTGGTGGTGCTGGTGGTATCGGTGGCGGTGGTGGTACTGGTACTGTTGCTGGTACCGCTGGTACTGTGGGTGTTGGCGGTGCTGGTGGCTTGGGTGGTGGCGGTGGTGCTGGTAGCACTGGTGGTGCTGCTGGTGCTGCTGGTGGCGGTGCTGGTAGCACTACCGCAGGTGGTGGCGGTGCTGGTTTGGGTGGTGCAATTTTTGTCGGTGGCGGCAGCTTGACCTTGACCAACAGCACCTTGTATAGCAATACAGTCAGGGGTGGAAATGCTGGTGATGCTACCGCAGGTGCGGGTACAGCAGCAGGCGGTGCAATTTTCGTTAACTTAGGTGCAGCAGCTACGCTGACTAACAACACGATCGCCTATAACTCTGCTACAGCGGCTACTGTTGGCGCACCGGCTAGTCTGATTGCTAGATCCGGAGGAATTGACAACGGTGGTACTGTCACGGTCAAGAATACGATCGTCGCTGGCAACACTGCTGCTACCAACACCGATGTTACAGGAGCATTCACAGGGAACAACAACCTGATTGGAGTTATCACCGGGAGTACAGGTTTTGCGCCTACTGAGCAATTAGCAGTTCCTATCGCAAATGTATTAGCACCAGCCGCCGCTGCCGCACTAAACGGCGCAACAGCCGGGCCTTTGACCCTTGCCCTAGTTGACAATAGCCCCGTAACTACCAGCAGCAACCCTGCCATTGGTGGAGGCGACCCAACCATAACGGCCGTGGGCGCTACTGCTTTCGACCAACGCGGCACTGGTTTCCCTCGCAAAATTGACAATACTCTCGTTGCCAAACCCAATGTTGACATCGGTGCTTACGAGTACGGGCCCGTTGTTCAGGGTCAGAAATTCAACGATATCAACGGCGACAGCCTTAAAGCTGCGACAGATCCAGGTTTAGGTGGATGGACTATTACCGCAGGAACTAAGACTGCTGTTAGCTCTGCGGTTCCTGCAACTTTGGGTCAATACACCCTTACCGATACTAAGGCAAACACTGCGATCGCAGAAACACCACAAGCCACTTGGACGCAAACTTCCCCTACCACTGTGCCTACCATTGGTACTACGGATCTCTTTGGTACCACCGCCGTCAACTTCGGCAACTTCCAGGACATGACCATCAGTGGTCTGAAATTTAATGACCTCAACGGCAACGGTACTCAAGATGCAGGGGATGCGGCAGTAGCTGGGGTTACGCTTAATTTAACCAATTCCGTCACAGGGGCTGCGATCGGAACACCAGCCACCACAGATGCCACTGGTGCTTACACTTTCACAGGATTGAAGCCCCTTGCAGGTGGTGCTCTCTACCGTGTCCGGGAAACGGTGCCCACAGGTTCCACACAAACCACAACCGATCCCGCCGACATCACTCCCGAAAGCGGCGCAACGATAACTAATGCTACCGTTGCGGGCCTCAACTTCGGTAACTTCCAAAACATCACCGTCAGCGGCACCAAATTCACCGACCTCACAGGCGACGGCTTCTCTGCCGACGATACCCCCCTCAACGGCACTACCGTTCGCTTGTTGAAGGATACTAACAATAACAGCACTTTAGATACCGGCGATACCGAAGTCGCCAGTCAAGTTACCGGGACAGCGCCTGCGGCTGCTGGCACTTATAGCTTTGCCAACGTTGGCATCGGTCGGTACTTTGTGAGAGAAGATGTGCCGATCGGTTTCTCACAAACCGCCGGCCCGGCTTCTTATACAATTAACACCGTTAGCAACACCCCGATTACGGGTCAAAACTTCGGCAACTTCCAGTTCGGCAAAATCAGCGGGATCAAATTTAACGACCTCAACAAAAATGGCGTGCAAGATGCGCCAGCAGAAGAACCCCTAGGAGGCTGGACAATTTACTTGGATGCCAACGACAACGGCGTGCAAGACCAAGTACCAGCAGAAACTGGCACCAACGCCACCGTTACCGATGTCACCGGTAAGTACCAGTTCACCAACTTACCAGCCGGCACTTATACAGTGCGGGAAGTTGGACAAACCGGCTGGACGCAAACTGTGCCGCCCGCCGACGCAGCCACGCCTACCCTTTCCGGGGCATTTAAGATCGCAGTCACCAGCGGCACCGACTCCCAAAACAACAATTTCGGCAACTTCAAGCCGAACACGATTAGCGGGCTGAAATTCAACGACGCCAACAATAGTGGCTTTAAAGACCCCGAGGAAACAGGACTGCCCAACTGGCAAATATTCCTCGATACTGACGGCAACGGCACCCTTGACACCGGCGAACCAAACACCCTCACCGATGCCACCGGTAACTACAAATTCCTCGATTTGTCAGCAGGAACCTACAAGGTGCGGGAAGTCTCGCAGCCTACTTGGACGCAAGCTACCCCCGATCCGGCCGACATCACTGTCGTCAGCGGTCAAGACATCGCTAATATCAACTTCGGTAACTTCAAGTCGAGCACCATCAGCGGTCAAAAATTCAATGATGCCAACAACAATGGCCTTAAGGATGCCGGAGAACTGGGGCTGCAAAACTGGCAAATATTCCTCGACAGTATCAATCCCGATGGCATATTTGAGCAGGGCGAACCGACTACCATCACTGATGCCCTAGGCAACTACACTCTCAAAGACATACCCGCAGGCACTTTCCAGGTAAGGGAAGTACCGCAAACCGGCTGGACGCAGACGACGCCTAACCCCGCCCCGATTACGGTGGCTGGTGGAGATGCGATCGCGGGCATTGACTTCGGCAACTTCCTGCCGGAACCGGGCACGATCCGAGGTCTGAAGTTCCGAGATAGCAACAACAATGGCACTCAGGAAGCCGGAGAACCGGGTTTACCCAATTTCCAAATTCAGTTAACTAAGGTCGTACCTCCAACCCCAGGAGCTCCTGCTGCGCCTGCTGTTACTACTACTACCGACAACAGCGGCAACTACTTGTTCGCGAACCTAACGCCGGGAACCTACAGCGTCCGGGAAGTCAACCAAACTGGTTTCACCCAAAGCACGCCCAACCCAGCCGACATCACGCTGACTTCGGGTGCTATTGTCAGTGGCATCAACTTCGGGAACTTCCCGACACCGACACCAACACCGACACCGACTCCGACACCTGCGCCGATACCTGTACCGACACCGGCACCGGCACCTGCGCCGACACCTGTACCGACACCTGTACCGACACCGGCACCGACACCTGCGCCGACACCTGCGCCGACACCGACACCGACACCTGCGCCGATACCTGTACCGACACCGACACCTTCACCTGTACCGACAGATTTGGTTTGCCCTGCAGACTTCCCCAGAAACCCTATTTCTAATCAGTTCGGCAATTCTTCTGGGGGTAATGTCATCAACGGCCCTAACGGTGACGATACGATCGTCGGTACGGCCAACAGTGACTCGATCTTCGGATTGGGCGGCAACGATTTGATTTTTGGCCAACAGGGCGGCGACTACATCAATGGCAATACGGGTAACGATACTGTCTACGGTGGCATCGATAACGACACTCTCTTTGGCGGTAAAGGCTTTGACCTGATTTTTGGCGATCGCTCGAATGATACGATTTACGGCAATCGCGGCAACGACTCGCTCAGTGGCGACGAAGGCGATGACCTATTGTACGGTGGCAAAGCCGATGACGTAATGTTGGGAGGCGCTGGCGACGACGTGCTATTTGGCGATGAGGGCAATGACACTCTCTGCGGCAACGACGGTAACAATACCTTAATTGGCGGCAACGGTGATGATTTGCTCTTTGGTGGCACCGGCGATGACTTGCTCTTTGGAGGTATTGGCAACGATACCCTCGTCGGCGGATCTGGCCGCAATGGTTTTATCTTGGCAGACGGCGCGGGAATTGATACTATTTTCAACTTCACCGCAGGAGTTGATTCACTTGTGTTGGTGGGAGGCTTGGACTTCAATCAACTGTCAATTACCGAAAATAATGGCTCAAGTGCGATCGGGCTTGCTAACAGCGACCAGATTTTAGCTGTAGTGGCGGGCGTACTTCCGACACAGCTATCGGCGAGCAGTTTTAGCTTGCTGGTTTAGTCAGCAGTCCCCAGCACGCAGGGGTTTCAACTTAAGCAGGCTCAAAGACTTTAGTCTTTGAGCCTGCTTAAGTCCACGCTTTGTGGACTTTGAGTTTGAGGTAGCAGTTGAAACCCCTGCTTTCCCTGCGGGTTTGAGGTTTAATATCCTGTGCGATCGATTAACCGCGCGCAGGTTCGTAGTGCGGACTTCAGTCCGCATCTCAAAAAAGCCGCGCACCTTACCCAGACAATTGGAAGTAGGGAAACGAAATTCCGTTCCCATTCTGCGGTCAAATTTGTTCCAGATATTCCAGCAAGTCAGCCATTTCTTGCGGGCTAGGCTGAAACTGCGGCATTGGTGGAGTTCGCCCGCTGGTGACTTGGCGGATCAGCTCAAATTGGGATTTGCGCTCGGAAACTCGCTGCAAGTTGGGCCCGACTTGACTGTCTGCAACGGATATGTGACACCCGGCACAGTTCATTTGAAAGATGGCTGAACCCTGAAGCTGGTTGCCAGTCAGCGACAGTACGCTTTTGACGTAGGGATCGGCGACTTGAAACTGACGAATTGTCAGACTCGCCAATATGATGGCAAGCAACACCGCGATCGCAAATATGGCAAGTCGCTCGATCGGGTTCTTAATTTCATTTTTGGCAAGTTGGTGATTCAAAGGAGTTCAATTTAAAAATAGTATCTACAAGAAAATTTACTTCTCATAACATAGCTTAATCCTTCCCAGCGGGGAGATCAAGCCTTGAGAAGGGTTGAAGGGCGTTTTTGCGAAAATTCATCTGTATAAGTGCTGGTAATATTAAAAACAGGTTGTTAAATCTTAACGTTAAGGAGCTCTCATGGTAGAACCGCTACTTTCAGGTATTGTTCTGGGTCTAATCTTTGTTACTCTGTCGGGGCTGTTTTTTGCTGCATATCAGCAGTACAAGCGCGGCGATCAGTTGGGTATCAACAAGTAAAAGGGGCCTATAGTGCCTCGGTGAAGCGAGGGGGAGAGGGGGAGATTGGGAGAGGGGGAGATTGGGAGATTGGAAAAATCTTCCTCCTTCCTCCTTCCTTCCTCCTTCTTCCTTCTTCCTTCTTCCTTCTTCCTTCTTCCTTCTTCCCTCTTCCTTCTTCCTTCTTTCTTCTTCCCTCTTCCTTCTTCCTTCCTTCGTCAAAGATATCGATCGAGAATAGCAGCAGTTTCCCGGCCAGTCTTTTCCCAGCTAAATTGTTGTGCTCTAGCCAAACCGAGTTCCCGCAAGTGCGATCGAGCTTTGGCATCCGTTGCAAGCTCTTGCATAGCAGAGGCTATTTCCTGGACGCTGTAGGGATTGACTAACAGTGCGCCGTCCCCCGCAACTTCTGGCATCGAAGATAGGTTAGAGGTGATAACAGGAGTGCCACAGGCCATTGCTTCGAGTAGGGGGAGGCCGAATCCTTCCCAAAGACTGGGGAATAGCAGGGCGATCGCCCGATTGATGACTTTGGGCAAATCAGCCGCCGGGAGATAATCTAGAAATTTTACTTGATCGAACAATCCCAATTCTTGAACCTGCGCCTTCAGCAGCGGCGTATAGCGCGGATCTTCGGAACCTGTTATCCACAATTCGTACTCGGAATTCTTGGGTAAAGCTGCAAACGCTGATACAACTCGCTGCACGTTTTTATGGGGATTGTGGCGGCCCATATAAAGAAAATAATTGCTTGTTGGTAAGTCTAGAAACTTAAAAAAACTCGCATCATAGCCGGGAAAAATTCGCGAAATCAAAGAACTTGGAATATTGCAAAAATTAATGAGATCGTTGGCCGTCGATTCGGAATCGCAGATGATATGTTCAGCCTGTCGCAAAACTTGCGGAATGTAGTAGCGGTGATAAGGTGTCAGCGGATCGAAGCGGCGGGGAAATCGCAGCGCTATTAGGTCGTGTACTGTAATTATATAGCGACAACCTGCAAATAAAGGAGCTTCGGGAATTGGAGAAAATAATAAGTTAGATTTTAGCTGTTTGTAAATTTTGGGTAGTTGGGTTTGTGTCCACAGCAATCGATTGATGTGTCCTCTGCTTCCTTGTTCGGGTGTGAAGTTGGCGGGAATTTCGTAGCAGTTATTGTTGGGAAATTTCTGGGCTGTAAGTAAGGTGGGATTGAGAGAATTTAGGTGAGGAAATAGGTTTTTGGCATAGATGGCTAAGCCTGTTGGTTGAGAAATTAGAAAGGAAAGATTAATTAGCAGGTTGGATTGGGGATTGGACATGGGATAATATTTAGATTGCGGTTTTGTGGTGGGATTTTTTTTATTTAACCGCAGAGGGCGCAGAGAGGGAGATTTTAGAGATATTTTTGTAAGATGTTGGCGGTTGCTTTTCCGGTTTTATGCCAGCTAAATTGATTTGCTCGTGCTAAGCTAGCAGTTTTTAAGTTCGATCGCACTTTGGAATCTCTGGCGACTGTTTGCATGGCGTGGGCAATTTCTCCAACGCTGTAAGGATTGACTAATAATGCCGCATCTCCGGCGACTTCTGGCATTGATGACAGGTTGGAAGTGATGACTGGTGTACCGCAGGCCATTGCTTCCAAAATTGGCAAGCCGAATCCTTCCCAAAGTGTGGGAAATACGAGGGCGATCGCCTGATTCATTAGTACGGGCAATTGAGAATAGGCAACGTAACCGAGAAACTTTACTGAAGATTGTAAGCCTAATTCTTCAACTTGGGCGATCGACTGCGCTGTGTAGGCGTTGGGAGGCCCCGCCAGCCACAATTCATAGTTTGTGCGATCGGCTAAACTCGCAAATGCAGCAATTAATCTTTCTAAGTTTTTGTAAGGATCGTGTCTGCCGGTATAAAGAAAATAATTTTTAGCTGGCAAGTCGAGATATCTAAAATTAATATTATCGCAAGCTAGGGGAATTGCGGTCATTTTTTGACGCGGAATATGGTAAAAATTAGCAACATCCGCCGCCGTTGCTTCAGAATCACAAATAATGTGTTCCGCTTGTCGCAAAACCTGCGGTATGTAGTAGCGAAAATAAGCCGTCAAGCGAGAAAATTTTTGGGAAAACCGCAAAGGAATTAAATCATGTACCGTAACAATGTAGCGGCATTTTGAATATAAAGGTGCTTCGGGAATTGGCGAAAAAATTAGGCTTGACTGCAATTTATTATAAATTTGGGGCAATTTAAATTGAGTCCACAGCAGCCTGTTAATTTGTCCTTTCGGGCCGCGATTCGGTGTCAGAGTTTCGGGGATTTGATAGCAACTATAATTATCAATTTGCTGGGAAGCGAGTAATGTTGGTTCTAGCTGTTGCAATTGCGGAAAAAGATTGGCTGCATAAGTCCCGATTCCTGTAGGTTCGGGAGTTAAAAAAGACAAATTGATTAACAGTGAATTAGACATGATTTTAGATATCCGGCGACTGGAAGTCGCTACTACACATACAAAGTCCGCAGCAGAATGAGACTGAAGAAAATGCTAATAAAATCGACTTTGATATTAGTTTTATGCAAGAGAACTTGAGCTTTGAGTCAGGAATTAAAAACCCCTGGCGGATTTTTTAATTAGCCTTTAAGGTCGATCGAGCATTTGAGCAATATCAGCAGGATTTGGCAGCCGAATTGTAGCATATTCTTGGTGAATAATCTCAAAAAAACTATTGACTTTTTTCTCAAAACCTGCAAGTCTAAAGTTCTGACTGCGCTGCTGTGCACCAGCTTGAAGTTCAGCTAACAAATCGGGATTAACAATTAGTTGATGCGAATGCTGGCAAAGTTCCTCAACGGTATTGAACAAAAAGCCCGATCGCCCGTGTTCGACAATTTCCACTTGGCCACCACCAGCAAAGACGATCGGAGCACAACAGTTTTGCATTGCTTCCACAGTCGCCATCCCGAAATGTTCAAACCTTTGAGGATTCACTTCACCCAAACCGCAGCCGTGCCAAAAAATGCTCGCTTTAGCATAAAGCAATTTTACCTCCTCAAAAGAAGCATTAACTTTGAGTTCGATCGCCCTTGAATCTTGCCTCAATAAATTTTGAACCGTCTTTAAATAAGGATTTTTGGGAATGCTGCTACCAGCTAAAATCAGCCGCCATCCTTGAAGTCGATCGGGATAATCTGCTAGCAAACTGCGGAAAGCTTTAATTAATTCAATTTGCTTTTTGGTTCCCCCAGCTTCAAACTGTCCCACAGCTAAAATGACTTTTTCTTTCGCCACTTTCACTGTTGCCATTTCCACGGGCGGATAAAGCAAAAAAGTTGGCTGCAAGTTCCAGCGTTTTTCCAGCCACTTGACAGTAAATTGACTGTTGGCAATAATAAAAGTGTAGTCATCCACAGCAAAGTGACGGTTGCGAAAAACATTGGGAAAGTGGCAAAAAAATACTGATATCGGCGATAGTGGTTTCACTTTTTCCAGTTGGTTCGCATTGATAAAAATATCGTAATTTTTGCTTTCTCTGGAAATTTCATCAAAGGGATTGTCCATGTCCTCCACGATGATGCTGGAATCGATACACTGCATTCCGCGTTTGTCGTAAAACTGCAACGGAATAAGTTTAATTTTGCATCGAGAAAGATTCAGCCCGTACCAGGATTCTAAGTCGGAAACAGCAACGGGTTTGTTGGCGATGAAGGTAATATCAAATTCATTTTGCAGCAACGAGGCGATGGTAGCGACGTATTTTTGGCCACCCCCGATAAAATGGAGTCCGTGATCGTAAATGGCGATCGACATTTTGCGATCGCCCCGAACCACCTGCAATCGAGGTAAAATGCGATCGACCTTGCTGCGGCTGTAAATCACCGCCAACTTTTCCAACAACTGCGGCAGTACATTTGCGATGATTTCCGGTTTCTGATAATCTAGCAATTTTTTAATCGCCACAAACAAACTCTCGAACAGCAAATTGTACTGTTTGTTAGAAAAAAAATCTGAAGTATGAATCGCTTTAACTAATTGTAAAGGTTCGTGTTTCGCCAAATACAAAAACCGATTGCGGTTGCAGAAATACTCAGTCAGCTTGCTACCTTTACTAGAACCCCGATACTCGTGATGGGCGATAGCTGCGGGAACATAAAGCATTTTCCAACCCCGTTTGGAGCAGCGTTTCGCAAACTCTACATCCTCAAAATACATCACAAAATCTTCATCAATCGACCCCACATCTTCTAGACATTCCCTGCGAAAAAGCACCGCCGCCCAACAAAGTCCCTCGACTTCTTCTTCTTTATCGTACTGTCCCGAATCTTTCTCGCCAAAACCGATATCTTGCCAATAAAACTCAGGTAATTGCTGAATTCCCGCGCTGTTAATTCGCCCGTCTTTAAACAACAATTTACCGCTAGCAGCGCCTACTTTATCGTCAGTTTCTAGCCGTTTTACTAATATTTCCAACCAGTGACTGTCAAGGGTTGCATCATTATTTAAAAAAGCGATATATTCCCCTTTTGCTTCGCCGATTCCGAGGTTGAGAGCTTTGGCGAAGTTGTTCGCGGAATTAACAAATATCCGAACTTTAGGAAACAGTTCGCGCAAAGCATTAACCGAATCGTCTTGAGAACAGTTATCAATTACAATTAAATCAAGTTGTTCTTCTGGATAGGTAAGTTTTTGTAGAGATTTCAAGCAATCTTTAGTGTGGCGCAGATTGTTATAATTGACTATAATCAACGAGCATATGGGCAGTACAGTCATTCGATTTTAAATTCTTAGATTTTAGATTTTAGATTGAAGATTTGAAGAATTGCTGGCGCGAATAACCCTGAGCCTTGTTAGCAAATTATTTGGGGTCATTTTTGATATTTGATGGCGATCGATCGCCCAATTGAGCGGCAATCATCTCTAAAATAGCAGTATGTTGCTGCTGCACTGCTTTAATTTCCTCTATTTCTGACTTAAAATTGGCGATCGCCTGTTGTTGAGTCTCAAGCTGTGCTTTAACTTCGGGAAGACAGCCACTGAACTCTGATACAATTTTTATCTCTAGATTTTGTTGATTTTCTTGCAATTTTTGCAACTGTCTGCTCAACGTTTGCACCACGCGAGTATTAGCAAAGTTGTAAATTACTTGTCGTTCCAGTACCGGTCTGAGCAATTTTCGGACGATTTTCCTAACGGCTATGACTGCGGAACCCAGTTGCCTTTGGTAAGAAGTAATGGGGACGTTGTAAATGTCGAAACCAGTCTTCAAAAGCGCGATATCTTCGTCATCTTCATCTCGGGCGATCGCACTATTTTCTCTTGCAAACATCACCGAATCAGCAATACCAATTCGCGGCTCCAAAGTTTGTCGCAATTTATCTATAATTTGTTGAGTTGGTATTTCTTCGGACTCCAATCTTTCACCTCCTTAAAACTTAGGGTTGTCACTGCGAACCATCCCGCCAATGTAACACCATCCCGTGAATTTAGGCGTGCGCCGCACAGTATCCCGTGAATTATCAGTCAACCCGCGCGCAGCGCGCACCCTACAAACCGCCCGCCATTCCCTAGATTTTGCCTAGGAAAATGGTGCGCGTCTCAACTTAAGTTAACTCAATTTGACTGTCATCACCGATCATAAACCGCAAAGCCTTTGGACGCGCCGGCGCATTAATCAGTTGAGCTCGTTGTCCGATCACGCTATCAACAATTCGCTGATGAATGCCAATTATTTTCGCCCCTTGCAATATTACACTGTGTTCGATATCAGCATCAATCATCGTCACGCGATCGCCAATACTGCTGTAAGGCCCGACAAAGCAATTTTCAATGCGGCTATTTTCTCCAATTACCACAGGCCCGCGAACTGTAGAATTAATAATTTCCGTTCCTTCGCCTATTTGCACGCGCCCGATAATTTGACTTGTGCTGTCTACTTTCAATTCAGATGAAGCTACAATACGGCTATCTAAAATGATTTGATTTGCACTCAGCAAATCATCTTTTTTCCCCGTGTCCAGCCACCAACCCTCTAAATTACAGGCTTCTACCTGTTTTTTCTGATTGATGAGCTGTTGGATAGCATCAGTAATTTCCAGTTCGCCGCGGGGCGAAGGTTGAATTTGATCGATCGCCTCATGAATAGTAGGAGCAAAAAAGTAAATTCCTACCAGTGCTAAATTCGACGGTGGAACTTTTGGTTTTTCTACCAACTGCAAAACTCGCCCGTTTTCATCAACTTTTGCCACACCGAAAGCCGAGGGATTGACAACTGGACGCAACAAAATTAGACCGTCTAGTTTTTGCTTTTGAAAAATCTCTAAAAACGGATCTAGCGAATTTTCAATTAAGTTATCTCCCAAATACATAATAAACGGAGAATCGCCTAAAAACGGTCGGGCAACTTTCACCGCGTGAGCGAGTCCCGCCGGTTCTGATTGCAAGATATAAGTAATTTTTGCACCGAAGCGAGATCCATCTCCAGTTTTCGCCTTCACCTCTTCCCCAGTTTCGGGACTAATAACAATCCCAATATCCGTAATCCCAGCCGCCACAATTCCTTCTATTCCGTACCACAGTATCGGCTTATTTGCCACAGGAACCAACTGCTTAGCACCCGTATAGGTTAGGGGACGCAAGCGTGTTCCTTTGCCGCCAGAGAGGATGAGTGCTTTCATGGGGTGAAATCTAAGTTATCCTTTAGGGTTTGCGGTGCTGGCTCGATTTGCCTGCACTTGTTCGCTCTGGTTAATTTTAAAGCACCGCTACCCCGCTGGCAATAGCCTCGATAGCAGAAAGAAGGCTTCAAAGGCTTCAATCGAGGTAAAAAGAAGCACGAAGGAAGAAGGAAGCAGCAATCAAAGCAAGGGTTTGAGCAATGCGAGAACTTTCTCAGTCTCTTGGCGGTTGCTGTCCAATTGATTTATAGTCGATCGAGCATTCAGTCATCTCAAATTGAAAAATGGAAAATCTCAAATAGTTTAATAGCGACCGTATCTAGCGATAACTTTATTACCACTATTATTGTTATTTGTCAACCAGGCCCACATTTGATCGCCCAGACAAAAATGCCACCACTCGTTAGGATGCTGCTGAAAACCAGCCGCTATCATTGCATCTTTTAATATTTGCCTGTGCAGGTGATATTGCTGTTTTTCCGGCTGCTTGCTATTGGCAAAATAATCGGGATAAGAGCGTTCTGATGTTTCATCAATCGGAGAACCCATATCAATTTGTTGATTATTTTCATCCACTAAAGTTATATCTAAAGCAGCGCCTGTACTGTGAGGCGGAGGCGTAGCCAGATCCATACTCGGTACGGCCCAAAATTGATATACGTGATTGATAATTACTTCACGTTTGTCTTCGGAAACCGGAAATTCGCAGCCTTGAGCTACAGCAATTTGATTGAAAGTATAATCTATCATAAATTGCTGAACTTCTACCGGACGATAAGCATCAAATATCAGAATTTGCCAATGAGGATAATGTTGCTGTAGTTGCGTTTTAGCTGTTATTAAACTATTGACAACTCCCTGCCGCAAATAGTAAGGCGAATCTGCTTTGCTGTTGTGATAAGGAGCACCCAGTTTTTGATAGGGGTGCGGCGTTTCCAAGGCAAAATGTTCGGTGGGAATTGGCACTAAGGGTTCGCCACATTCATCGATCCCTATTTGCTGATATGGTTTCACAGTATAATTGTGATGAATTTGTATTTTTTATTTAAATGCTCAATTTAGATACTAGCACGGGAATTGCATTTATTTCCGAAAATTCGCCAGTCCGCGCTCAGTTGCGACAATACGTGCAAGGACAGCAAATGGTAATGACTTAGACGGCTTTTAATGAGTTGACTAATATTGTTCAAAGCATAGCAGGTTCCTTGGAGCAAGCGCGAGCAAGTCGATCAGAGAGTGGCTGTCATTCGCGACAATCCTTCTGTTAGATCGTTAAATTTGCAGATAACTAGAAACTTAGGCGCAAATGATATAATAATTTTGGGAACAGGAGATGAGTTGGGCATCACAACCATGACAGCAGATGCTAAAGCTGTTAGGGCAATAAGCGGTCAAGGTATTGATTTCAGCGTGTACGTCCACCCTCCGTGTCGTTTAACGGGAAACTAACAATGAAAGTTGCTATTGAACATTATTTGTTGAGTACCTATAAGTTGATTCACCGTGCTTTTCCTGACGGAGTTAAAGATGAGGATTATTTTCCGCTTTTGGCACTGCTTTACGGTGAAATGTCCGATCGCAATTTAGCAGAAGTCATGGCACACTGTACAGGTAAAGATTATTATCTTGTTCTGAATGATGTATATGGGGTCGGTTCAACCGGTGAACCGGATGCTGAAGCTATTGCTAAGCTGAAGGAGCGTTTGCTGCTGGCTTGCGGTTACGCAGAATGGCTAGAAGAGTAACTGTTTTTATAATTACTCAACTCCGGACAAGTTTGTAGTAAGGACTTTAGTCTTCATAAAAATCCTCGGACTAAAGTCTTCACTACAAACCTAAAAAAAATTCTAACTTTGGCGGTAAGCAACTACCGCATAAAATGGATCGCCGCCTCCCATCCCCAGCATTTGCATAAAACTCGGTAAGTTAGACTGTTTACTAACTACTTCCGGTTTGCTAAATCCGGGTATGTTCGCTCCTTTGACCGAATCAAAGTAACTCTTGACCAATTGTACCCGATCGCCCTCCGAACCTTCCCGCCAAGCCGCAATTGCCTTTTGAGAAAACATCCGGTTGGAAAAGCTGATAATTGCTACGCCCCCGGGCTTCAAAATGCGGCGAATTTCGGCAAAAATCGCATCCGGCTGTTGCAAATACTGCACCGATACGCAGTTGACAACTGCGTCAAATTCTGCATCTGGCAGCGGCAATTTGGGATTTGCGTTCAAATTTTGCAAGAAATAATGATTCAGCCTGGGATTTTTTGCTAACTCCTCTTCATTCATGCCGTGGCCTTCGACATGGGCAAATTCCATTTCTTCCGGCAAGTGAGACACCCAACTGCTCATCATATCAAAAATCCGAGTATTGGGTTTGAGCCGTTCCCGATACAAATCGGTTAGTTGCTGAATAAACCCGTCATCTACATGAGTCACAAACCGAGGAGAGGAATAGAACACTGTATCGTCGGTGTCGTCTAACTTGGTACGCTGATTTCCTTGGAGTGGCATAACGTGCGATGTGCGATCGTAACTTTACTCTTCTTATTTTACTAATAATTAAGAAATGTAAATAGATTCCGCAGGATGGATTTCCGGCACTCGCCCGCTCCAATCTTAAATCATCCCCTTCAGAGTCTATTGAGTATTTCTCTTATGCAAGACTCTGCTTCATTCAGCTTGTCACCACAGCTTCCGGCTCGTTTATGCGTTGATGCAGGACTGAGAATAGCTGAACGAGCGGTTTCAAAATAAGGCATGAGCTGGCTCTTTATAGACGGATCGATCGACTCATCTTTTTTTAAATCATCACACAGGCTAGACAGTGCCCATTTGGCATCACTCATCATTGTTGTTTCGTAGGCTTCTTGCACCTCGGATTGGGCGTTGTTTAATTGCTGAAGGATTTGATGCAATTTTTTTCTTTGCTCTTCGGACATCACATTCATCACTCCTTGAGAGACTAACTTATATAGGAATAAAACAAATTATCGTCGGTATCATCAACTTGGTGTGCTGATTTCCTGGGAATAGCATTACGTGCGATCGCAACTTTACCCTTCCTATTTTAGGAATAATTAAGAAATGCAAACAAGTTTGACGAAAATTTAGCTGGTTTTTGCGATCGAGCGTGGGCGATCGCCCTCATTATACCAATCCTGAAAAATAAAGCTACAGATAGTTTTGACCAAGTAAGCCCAAAATAACAGATATCCGACTTTTGAAAGAAGTCCGGGAGCTGACCTGGGTGAAGAATTGGCATTTTGCGTACTACCTACGTAAAATCACTGTAATAAAAACTGACTTGCTTGCTGCAGGCTCAATCTCAAATCTCAAATCCGATGACCGAAAATCCGCGATCGCCCTTGACAACTTCCAAAATACATTTTACACTAATAGTACGAACGCTAAGTAATAAACCGATGGTTACTACATCCACTATCGATCGCAAATATCTAGCTCAGTGGCACGACGTTCTTGCTCCCCAAAGCTTAGGCTACCGGCTCAAACTGCTGGGGCAATTAGGGACTCGCAGGCTGCAAGAAATACTCGAACCCTTCGGGCTGACACCTTTTCACTGGCTGGTACTGTGCTGCTTGTGGCAAGAAGACGGTTTGCCTACTTCCAGCATTGGCGACAAACTGCAACAGGTAGGCGGGACGCTAACGGGCGTGATCGATCGCATGGAAGAAAGAGGCCTAGTCCGCCGGGAGAGAGACACGCGCGATCGTCGTATATGGCGCATTTGGCTGACAGACTCGGGTGCCCAACTGCAAGACGTACTGCCCCCGCTGGTAGCTGAAACCCGCGAGCGAGCTATGGAAGGCATTCCAGAAGCCGAGCGACAACTCTTTTCCCTACTGGTCGATCGGGCGATCGTCAATCTCTCCTAAACCAACAAATCGCTCTTTCGAGTGAAGCGCAGCAGCATCTACCTCCACTACATTACAAATAACAGCAAAATACTACGCACCCTTAAAAAAAGCCGTCTTACTAAATAAAAACTACGTACCCTAAACAAACGACATCTTACTAAAGAATCAGGAGTCAAATACCATGAAAGACACAAACGAAATCAACCCAGCAGAATTCAACGGCAACGGCAACGGCAACGGCAAAGCAGTAGCTGTATTAGAAAAGCCGATCGATGACACCATAGCCAAAAGCCTACCAGTAATCCCCGCCCCAGAAACAGAAGTCAGCGCCGAGGTCAAAACCGGCCCAGAAACAGAAATCCAACCACCCCTGCCGCCGTCGGAAACACCCAAGAAAAAGTCCAAGAAACCACTAATTTTCGCTGTATTGGGCATCGGGGCGATCGCAGCGGGCAGCCTCGGCTACCACTACTGGCAATACGCCTCCATCCACGAAGAAACCGACAACGCCACAGTTGCCGGACACATCCACCAAGTCAGCAGCCGCATCAACGGTACAGTCAGCGAAGTCTTAGTGCAAGACAACCAACAAGTCAAACCCGGACAACCGCTGATTAAACTCGACCCCCGCGACTACCAAGTTAAACTGCAACAATCCCAAGCAGCCTTAGAAAACGCCCGCCGCCAAGCCGAAGCAGCCCAAGCCAATATTGCCCTCGCCTCTCAAACCAGCCAAGGCAAAACAGCCCAAGCCCAAGGAGATATCAGCACCGCCAATGCTGGCATTTCCACCGCCCAAGCAGCCATTAAAGAAGCCCAACAAGGCGTACCCGCAGCCGAAGCCGCAGTCGCCCAAGCCGAAGCCGGCGTGCCCGCAGCAATCGCCAAAGTCGCCCAAGCCGAAGCCGGAATTCCCCAAGCACAAGCCAAAGTGACGGAAGCCCAAGCCGGTATTGCAGCCGCGCAAGCTCAGCTAGTACAAGCGCGAGCTAGTCTGGTTAAAACGCAAGCCGATTATAAACGTTACGAAAGCTTGCAAGAAGAAGGTGCGATCGCCCGCCAGCAACTAGACGCAGCCAAAGCCGCCTACGAAGTAGCCCGAGGCCAAACCACCGCAGCCCAACAAGGAATTGCCCAAGCTAGAGCGCGCTTAGCCCAAGCCAAAGAAGGCGTAATCGAAGCCCAAGCAGGAGTAGCCCAAGCTAGAGAAGGGGTAAAACAAGCCGAAGCCCAAGTAGCGCAAGCCAAAGTCGGCATCGCCAGCGCCGAAGCTAAAGTCGCCGTAGCCCAAGAAGGTATCAGTACCGCCGAAGCGAAACTCGCTGCATCCCAGGGCGGATTGCAACAAGCTCAAGCTACGGGCGAACAAACTAAAGTCAGCCGATCGCAGTATGATGCTGCTAAGGCTGCGATCGCCCAATCGGAAGCTGCGGTTAAAGACGCTCAACTGCAACTTTCCTACACGAGTATCACCGCACCAGCCGCCGGACAAATCGGCCGCAAATCGGTTGAAGTCGGGCAGCGGGTGCAGCCGGGAAGTCCATTAATGGCGATCGTCAGCAACGATTTGTGGGTAATTGCCAATTTCAAAGAAACGCAACTGGCAAACATGAAACCAGGCCAAAAAGTAGAAATCAAATTAGATGCTTTTGGTGGTCGCAAATTTGAAGGTCATCTCGATAGTTTCTCCCCTGCTTCTGGCGCTCAATTCTCCCTATTGCCTCCCGACAATGCGACGGGAAACTTCACCAAAGTAGTGCAGCGGATTCCGGTGAAAGTTGTGTTTGATGCCGAAAGCATTAAAGGCTACGAAACTCGGATCGCACCGGGGATGTCTGCTACAGTGAATGTTGAACTGAAATAAATTAAGCAGTCATTACACAGGCCAAGAAGCCTTGTTTGGTCGCAAAAACCCGGTTTCTGGAAATTATGCAGTGGCTAAGAAACCGGGTTTCTGCGATTATCTTTGTAGCGCAGCGAAAAATATCGGAATCAACCCGGTTTCTGGAAAATTATGCACGGGCTAAGAAACCGGGTTTCTGCGATTATCTTTGTAGCGCAGCGAAAAATATCGGAATCAACCCGGTTTCTGGAAATTTATGCACGGGATAAGTTTCTGGAAGATTATTTTTAGTGCCCTAAAAACAATATTAAAACCTCATTCTATCACGAATCTAAGTTTTATTGCGAATAAAACAACTTTATGGTACACTACCAGATTGTGAATATTAATCAAAAGTAAAGTAACAAGCCGGGAGAAATCTAAATGACACAGCAAACCCTGCACGGAACCAGCCGCAAAAGAAAAAGAACATCCGGTTTTCGGGCCAGAATGCGTACCGTAAACGGTAGATTGGTAATCAAAGCCCGCCGCAGCAAAGGTCGCCACCGCCTCGCAGTCTAGCACTGCAGCCTTGGTGGAGAAGCCTCAACGATCGCAGCTACCATGTTGCCTCCTACAAACCGACTCAAGCACCGAAAAGACTTCAGCGCCGTTTACCGCAAGGGAATGCGCCGCAACTCGGCTCATTTCAGCTTAAGAGCTCTTCGCAAACCCAAAAGCCTCGAATTAAACAAACCAACGACAGCCGAGAAATCGGTGCCGCCCACTCGCACGGGTATTTCTATCAGCCTCAAGGTGAGCAAGCGCGCTGTAGTCCGCAACCGGATTAAGCGCCAGATTCGGGCAGCTTTGCGAGAGCTATTGCCCAGATTAAAATTTGGGTGGGATTTAGTAATTGTCGTGCGTCCGATCGCACAAGAGTGCAATTATGCAGAAATTCTGCAAGAATTAGAGCAGTTGTTGGTAGAAGCCGAGGTACTAGATGGGAATTCGAGAGGAAGTATATTATGAAGGCGGCCCCGCGCTTGGAGACTTGATCGTGAACTTGCTCCTGGGGCTTACTGTCGTGGGAATCCCCCTCGCAGTAGGAGCAATTGTACGGGCTCTGTGGCTGCGCTACCGGATCACCAGCCGCCGTGTCTCCATAACTAGCGGTTGGATGGGGCGCGATCGCACAGATGTTATCTACTCCGATATAGTCAAAATGGTCACAGTACCTCGCGGTTTCGGGAGTTACGGAGACATGGTGCTGACAATGAAAAATGGCGGCCGCTTAGAATTGCGATCGATTCCGAAATTCCGAGCCATGTATGATTACATTAACGAAAAACTGCCCGCAGCCGCTCAAAAAGCCAACGCGGCTAAAACTAAATAACCGCAGCGTTTTCACCCTAGTTTGAAGCCCAAATTAGTCTATTTTTGCATTTGCAGATTCTTCGACAACGCAAGTGAACAAGTTTGAAATTTGAGATTTATTTGCTGCCGATGAATCTGGAATGTTGAACAAAGGTCTAAAATTAGAGGCTGCTAACGACAGAATTCGGGCGCTTGTGTCCGTTTGTTGGGTGATAGTAAGGGCGAGTATTAGCCAATTGATTACAAAAACCTGCGGGCCGGGCGGTCGATCGACAGGCAATGTCCTAAGATATAGACAAAAGCCTAAAAAGTGAGACGGCCCGCCTTCAGCGGGTAAAAATAGTTCTCAACAGCAAACAAAGAGCAGCTAAATTAACGAACAAGCGAATGGATTTTGGTATCTCGTTTCTCTCCAACAACCTAATGCTGCCGATCCTAGATTTTTTCTACGGGATCGTGCCAAGCTACGGTTTAGCTATCGTAGCTCTGACGCTCGTGATTCGCTTTGCTCTTTATCCTCTCAACGCAGGCTCTCTTCGCAATATGCGACGTATGAAAGTAGCCCAGCCGTTGATGAAAGAGCGAGTAGATCAAATTCAAAAACTCTATAAAGACAATCCTACTAAACAGCAGGAGGAAATGAGCCAAGTCTACAAAGAATTTGGCAACCCTCTAGCAGGATGCTTCCCGTTGGTGCTGCAAATGCCAGTGCTGTTTGCACTTTTCGCAACGCTCAGGGGCTCGCCATTTTCTGACATAAATTACAACGTCAACCTTGAAATTGTCCCGAAAGAACAAATCGAAACTGTTCAACCGCAAGCTTTTGCTACACCGCCCCAAAATATTTACTTCACAGGTACTTTTCACGCTCCAATTGTGGGCGTGATTCCAGGTGGCAACAAACTCGCAGTCGGCGACACAACCAAAATAAATTTTCAAACCTCAGAGGGCAAGGCTCTTCAAAGCATAGCGGCAGAAAATAACACCGAAATAGACCTTGAACCCCGCTGGAAAATTATCAAAGGCGAAGAACTCGTCAACGTAGACGAACAGGGCAACATCACAGCCTTAGCGCCCGGTGAAATCACTGTTGAAGGCATAATCCCCGGATTGGCCGCCAACAAAGGATTCCTGTTTATTGAAGCTCTAGGCCGCGTTGGCGCGATCGACCCAGATGGTAAGATCCACTGGGATATTTTGGTGATGATCCTCGGCTTCGGCATTAGTTTGTACATCAACCAAACCCTTTCGGGACAAGCACAAGGGCCAAACGACAACCCCCAACAGGCGACAGTCAACAAACTAACGCCAGTCATATTTTCGGGGATGTTTTTGTTCTTCCCGCTGCCCGCTGGCGTGTTGATGTATATGCTGATTGCTAACATCTTCCAAACAGTTCAAGCGTTTATTTTGTCCAGAGAACCGCTGCCTGAAAATCTCCAAAAAATCGTGGACGAAGCAGAGGCGAAAACTCAAAAAGAACAGGGATTAGATGCACTTCCCTTTGAACCAAAGCGTTCTAAGAAAAAGGCTTGATTTTAACAAAAATGAAAGACTCTCAAATGCAGCGCGGACAGGAATGGTTAGAAGAATTGCTAAAACTGTCCGCAATTCCTTCAACAGTGGTATGCGAACAACAAAAAGATTGCTATTGGATGACCATAGATCACAGCAATCTGACTCCCGAACAAGTTGCAATCTTAGTCGGGCCTGACGGTGATGCACTAGATGCGATTCAGTACCTCTGCAACGCGATTGCGAACATAGGTAACGAATCAGAAGAGTCCATTCCTTATACGGTGGAACTCAATGGCTATCGCATCCGCCGCCAAGAGGAATTGCGCTCGATGGCTGAGTATGCAGCAGATCAAGCGCGATCGACAGGAACTGAAATTGAACTAAAATCGTTGTCTTCAGCAGAACGCCGTCAAGTCCACGGTTTTTTGAGCGAATATGAAGATCTAGAAACTTACAGTCAAGGACATGAACCCGATCGGCGTTTGGTAGTGCGTCGGCGCTGACGGTAAAAAAGGAAAAAAGGAAAAAGGAAAAAGGAAAAAGCCCAAAATTAGCTATTCCTTTTGACTTTTGACTTTTGAATCAGCCCAAAAACAGGTACAAGCCCCCGATGTCAGAAGTGGATATTCCAAAATTTTAGACCAAAGTTTCAGATCCCAGATTCATCTGTGAAGTAAATCTAAAATCTAAAATCTAAAATCTAAAATCGACTGACTTGTGCCTTGAGACGAAAAGCATAAAACGGCGAAAGATGATTATGGAGACAATTTATATTCCTCATCTACTCACAAAATTAGAGCGGAAAGAGGTTATTGATTTTGAAGAATTTATTCCCGATTTAGAAACTCTCACTCCGGTGCGGGGACGATTGCAAGTTGCTCACCAAGGTAATTATCTTGAAGTGAAAGCAAAAGCAGAAACAATTGTTACTCTAACTTGCCACAGATGCTTGAAACAATACAATCATCGTTTAAAACTGCGATCTTCTGAAATAATTTGGTTGGAAGAAAAAAACCTTCAGCCCGATGCAAGTTCAGGAGAATATGAAGTTGATTTAGAAGATTTGGTGGAAAATTTGCCACCTACAGGCTCTTTTTCTCCGAGTGATTGGGTGTACCAGCAAATGTGTTTGGAACTACCGCACAAACATCTATGCGATACTGAATGTCCGGGAATAGATATAAATGATGATGATGATGCTGCTGCTGAGACAGAAAGCTCAGAAACATTATCGGACAGTCGCTGGGCTTCTTTGGCAGCACTTAAACGGAAATTGCCTTAGTCAGTTGGCAGTTGGCAGTTGGCAGTTGGTAGTTGGTAGTTGGCAGTTGGCAGTTGGCAATAGTCAATAATTAATGAAGTATTTGAGTTTTGCTTTTACACGCGAGTGCGATCGTCCTAGATCGCACTCAAACAAAAAATATTTTTACTCTCCGAAACAAATGCTTCCGTAGCTAACCACTAAAAACTGTGGAATAACGAGTTCAAAAAAATAACACCAGCTAGCCACCAATGACTAATGATCGTACCCGGTCGATTACAATAACAAAAACGGTTCGTAGTGTGGACTTTAGTCCGCATTATTTTCCATTCTAAAGTCCACACAACTCCAATTTTAGCTCGGTCAATCTACCGGACAACAAATAACAAATAACAAACAACAAATAACTAATAACTAATAACTAATAACTAATAACTAATGACTATTTTTAGCGACGAGTTTGAACTGCTGCTACGATCGCGCTACCCCCTAATTTACATTCCCACACGGGAAGAAGAGCGCGTCGAAGCAGCGATCGCCCAATGCGCCAAAAAACAGGGTTCTCGCGCAGTCTACATCTGGGATTTTGTTGACGGCTACCAAGGAAATCCCAACGATGCCGGTTTTGGCAAGCGCAACCCGCTGCAAGCTTTAGAATTTCTCGAAAAATTGCCCGCATCCGCGCCGGCGATCTTTATTTTGCGAGACTTTCAGCGGTTTTTAGAAGATGTTTCAATTTCCCGCAAGCTGCGGAATTTGGCGAGACTCCTCAAATCGATGCCCAAAAATATTGTCATCGTCTCTCCAATAACTTCGATCCCCGAAGACCTCAGCGAAGTAATCACAGTTTTGGAGTTTCCCCTGCCTGCGGCGGCGGAAATAAAAATTGAGGTGGAAAGACTGTTAGGGTCTACCGGACAAGCCATAGAAGGGCGTTTGCTGGACGAAACAGTGCGCTCCTGTCAAGGTCTGTCGATCGAACGAATCCGGCGAGTTTTGGCAAAGGCGATCGCCACCAGAGGCGAACTGCACCCAGACGACGCGGAACTGATTTTAGAAGAAAAGCGCCAAACAATCCGCCAAACTCAAATTCTCGATTTTTACCCAGCCCGCGAAAACATCTCCGATATCGGCGGTTTGGATAATCTCAAAGAATGGCTGCTGCGGCGCGGCGGTGCTTTTTCCGAACGAGCCCGCCAATACGGTTTGCCGCATCCCAGAGGCCTGTTGTTAGTCGGAATTCAAGGAACAGGTAAATCCTTAACTGCAAAGGCGATCGCCCACCACTGGCATTTACCCTTGCTGCGATTGGATGTCGGGCGCTTATTTGCCGGATTAGTCGGCGAATCGGAATCGCGCACCAGACAAATGATTCAGCTAGCCGAAGCCTTGGCCCCTTGCGTGCTGTGGATTGACGAGATTGATAAAGCTTTTTCGGGATTGGACGGTAAAGGCGATTCCGGGACAACCAGCCGCGTGTTCGGGACTTTTATTACTTGGCTGGCAGAAAAAACTTCACCAGTTTTTGTAGTTGCTACGGCGAACAACATCCAGTCTTTGCCGCCGGAAATGCTCAGAAAAGGCAGGTTTGACGAAATATTTTTTGTAGGTTTGCCCAGTCAGGAGGAACGGCGGGCAATTTTTGAGGTACATTTGTTGCGGTTGCGATCGCACAGTATCAAAAATTACGATTTAGATCGCTTGGCTTACGAAACTCCAGATTTTTCGGGTGCCGAAATCGAGCAAACTTTGATTGAAGCCATGCACATCGGGTTTAGCCAAAATCGAGACTTTACCACAGATGATATTTTAGAATCAGCCAGTCAGATGGTACCCTTAGCCAGAACGGCGAGCGAGCAAATCCAATTTTTACAAGATTGGGCCGCTGCTGGGAAAGCTCGCCTTGCTTCTAGATACGGCAGTCTGAGCCGCCGGATTCAGGGATAGTCGATCGAAGACAGTCAACAGTCAACAGTCAGCAGTCAACAGTCAACAGTCAGCAGTCAACAGTCAACAGTCAACAGTCAACAGTCAGCAATGAACAGTATATATAGCGTTTTCAAGTTTTTAGTGGGTTTTCTGCTAGCGATCGTCCTCATGGCAGGCGCTAGCGTGGCGGCTGCACTTTACTTTGCCGCTAAGCTAACTACTGTGCCCGAAAAACCGATGTTTTCCAACGACAAAACAGCAGTTCAGGTTGCCGGCGCAAAACCCAAGTCAACAGCGCAAGCTAGCCCTGTTTCTACATCTAGCGATGAGCAGTCTCCGAAACCCTTAGAACCGGGAGCTTACCGAGCTTTAGTGACTCAGCCGATCGGCTTAATTCTCCGAGACAGTGGGAGCAGAGACTCAAACCGGATTGGCGGTGTCGGTTACAACGAAAAAGTCGTAGTTTTAGAAGATTCCCCGGACAAAGAGTGGCAGCGAATTCGGGTTGAGGATGGCAATCGCGAAGGTTGGGTAAAGGGCGGCAATACTGCAAAAGTCGAAGGTGAATAGGACAATAGCCGATCTCAAGTTTTGCACGACAACCCTTATCCGCGATCGGGAAATTATCTGCCTTAAGAAAGCGTCGATCTGCCTGATACCTGGGGTTTCCGAGAGCGAAAATCTACGCAACAAGTCTAATCTTAATCTCCGATTCAAAAATTCAATATCACATTTATTTATAAAAGTCAAGTAAAGTTTATTTGCAATATTTGGGATGGCAATCAGAGACTCTGAGACTGTGGGTGCGAGTCCGAGCAAAATCAGCAATTTGACATTAAAGCCAAGCAGCGCAAAGGTTTTTTAACCAAAAATCCCACCCCCAGACCAGGCTTTGTATAAGTAAAAGCTATCTAATTGATTAGAGTATGTTAAGAAACTTAGCAAAATTTTAAGCTTAGTTGCGAAACTGAGGGATTTGTGACCTAGGCAGAAGCAACAGTGATAGCTTTGATCCCAAGAGGTAACTTTTCAGCTTAATAGCTACCAAAAATAAAAGATATGTACGACAAACGTCCCGATCGAGATTTGGCGACTGCTGCTGTAACTGCGGCATTAGGAGCTGGGGTGGTCACTTCTTTTGCAGTCAGCAGAGGCCAAAACCCGCTGGTAGCTTTGGCAATTACTGTTTTTGCGGCGGGAGTAGCTTTGATTTGCGATCGGTTCGGCTTAATTTAAGTTAATGTCCCATTTTTAAGACGAACATTTAACCAATAATATCGTGTCGGGTTGATTTGGTTTTTGTGATTGTAATAGATTAAACTCGATCCAAGATCCCACCCCTATTTGCAACCAGCCAGGGTGGGAATTTGTATTGATGCTTCAATAAATAATATTTTTATCAATCAAAAATAAAAATTTAGTCAAAAATACTCATAACATCATCTCCGGTCGATTACCGCAACAAAAACTTTTCGTAGTGCGGACTTTAGTCTGTTGTGAGCGTATGCAAGTCTTCACTACGAACCTTAACCGCGCCTGTGCGGTCAATCCAATCGGTGATAGAGCCATAAACCGCATTTTGGGCAGTATATCAGGACTAACTCAAAAATTTATCATTTTTGGCGATCGAGGTTACGATGTGGCTGCAAACTTTTTGCCTGACACTCGCGTCAGTACAAACAGCGATGCTATCTTGGTTGTTACCTGTAATTATTTTTGAAGGCAATTTTTTTTTGACAAACAGGGTTGCTTCGTGCGAACAGGTAAAACTCAGTCTTGATAGAATCGGAGCAATCCAAAGCTCAGTTTGAGTTTGCTCGTACACCACAGCCACAATTTAACAGTAAAAATTTATGGAATCCCTAGCCTACCTCGAACTTGCTCTTGTTTGCGAAGCACCCGCAGAGTCGAAAATTGTTGATGGGCCAAAGTGGCAAAATCGATCGACTCAGACTTATGTCCGTTTGTTGTCTCTGACCTTGATGCTGTCGGTTTTGAGCGCGGCCGGTTCGGCTTTTGCTCAAATAGATCCTGTTAGTCCAGATGTGCGCTCTGTTCAAGACCGGTTGCGGGAACTCGGCTATTTTCCCCGCTCTTCCACCGGTCAGCTAGGCCCGGTAACTAGACAAGCTCTGACTAACTTTCAACGAGACTATCAATTGTCGCTGACTGGCCGGCCCGATCGAGCTACGGCGATCGCTCTCAACAGTTTAGCCCAGGACGATCGACCTTTTAAAACTACTTATACAAACTATAGCTATACCGAACTCAGTTTTGGAGACACCGGTGCAGAGGTTTCCGCCCTCCAGCGCAGGTTGCAGCAGCTAGGCTACTTCAACACTCATCCCACAGGAAATTTTCGCGAAGTTACTGTCCGTGCGGTGAGATATTTCCAGCGAATTAATGGGCTGCAGGTGACTGGAGTTGCTGACCGGCAAACTTTAGCTTTGCTGTTTGGCTCCATCGGGCAGATTCCGCCCGCTACGCCTCCGGGGAATATTTCGGGAAATGGCGGTTGCAAGGGGCTGCGCTTCGGGGACAGAGGGGCGACGGTAGACTTGATCCAGCGACAGTTAAAAGCTTTGGGTTATTTTGAAGGCGACGTTGACGGCAAGTTTCGCGAGCGCACTCTTTACGCTGTGACTCGTTTTCAGCAAGATTATAATTTGGTTTCTGACGGCTGCGCTGACACTGCCACTTTGACTGCTATCGATGCCGAGATGAGGTCTAATCAAATTACCTTATATCCTGGAGAAAATGACGAGCAGAGTAATGCTGGAGATTTTCTGGAGTTGGGCGACACAGGCCGAGAAGTTGAATTTGTGCAGCGGCGGCTGCAACAATTGGGTTATTACAGGAGCCAGATTCACGGTTGGTTCGATCGACCAACTCAGATAGCTTTGATCCGGTTTCAGAAAGATAGCGGGATGTTCGGGACTGGTCGGGTGGATCGCAGCACTCGATCGGCTTTGCGACTAGGCCACAGGCAGGCAGCAAAGGCGCAGCAGCCAGTCGCAAGGGGTATCCGGCGGGGTGATAAAGGGCCTGCGGTGCTACAGCTTCAATCAGCGCTCAGAAGTCTGGGCAAAAATCCCGGCCCGATGAACGGAGTATTTGGAGCCGAGACTGAATGGGCGGTGCTGTCGTTTCAGCAGGAACGCAATTTGTCTCCGGCGACGGGTATTGCCACTCCGGCAACTTTGGCCGAAATTCAAAACGGATTGGCTCGGAGGTTGCCTGTTCCTGCTGTTCCGATTAGCAGCACTGTCAATTCTCGTCGATCGAGCATTTAATACTGACAAAGGTGGCTGCAAGACCTCGGCTTTTACAGGGGTTCAGTCACCGGAGTTTTGGATGCTCAGACGAGATATGCCCTCGATCGAGCTCAGAGCAGTTACGGCGTTAGCAGTGACGATTTGTTGAGTCAAACTTTTTAGGGACTTGCGGACGCTACATCAAACAAATCGGGTTTCTAACTTCCGAGTCATTCGTCAAATGATGTATTTGCCTTAAAAAACCGGTTTCGGCGTAACTGCGATCGCACTTGCGCCGGTTTTTTGTTAATTATTGTAACAATCTGTACTTGAAACGCGAAAATAGTGTACCTTCACTCGATTGACTCCAGAATGTTGTGGCCGTTTTCGGCGATCGACTTCGGACAAGACCAATTGCTCGAAACCAAAGACGGCCATCCCATCCGCAAAGCCTCGTGACACACCGTATGAATAGTTAGCTGGCAGTCTAGCAGGTGCAATCCAGACTTTTCAGCTTGCTTCATACCTGTTTTCAAAATCGAATCGTTGTTAAATTCGATCGTTCTGTTGCACTGAACGCAGACTAAGTGGTGGTGGTGGTGCGGATAAGGCTGATTTATTTCATAATGTTTGTGACCTTCTGCTAGTTCGAGTTCCCGGAGCAGGCTCATCCTTGCCATTAACTTTAAAGTTCGGTAAATGGTGGACAAGCTAATGTTTTCTCCGCGATTTTTTAACAAAGTGTACAAATCCTCGGCACTCAGGTGATTGCCTTTGGGGAGGTTTTGAAAAACGTGCAAGATGGTTTCCCGTTGGGGAGTCATCCGCCAGCCTTTGTCATTGAGTTCGGATTTGAATGAAGACGCGGTGTAAAGTGCCATTATGACCCTCTCAAGAAAGTCTGCCTATTGACAATCATACACAACGATCGAGATATTGTGCAAATATCCGAGCTTATTGAAAAAAGGTTGAGGAAAAAATTTATTTTTTGATATTTTTCGATGGCAAATATGCCCGAAAGCCCCAGACAGAAGACATAGAAATCCTTGAGAAGTAGAAATCAATACTTCTGCTTTCCGTCTTCTATCTAGATTCAGAAACCGACAGTAGATGCACGCCCATTAATTTAATTGAGAGACTCCAGATAATCACGGACGCGGTTGCGGCGCTTTGGTTGACGGAGTTTTTGCAACGCTTTAGCTTCTATTTGGCGGACTCGCTCGCGGGACAAGTCGAGAGCACGACCGATTTCTGCCAGAGAGTAGGGGTGTCCGTCGCCCAAACCAAAGCGCATCAGAATTACATCTCGTTCGCGGCTGGTCAAATCAGCCAAAAGTTGCTGCAAGTCGCGGTGCAGAGCTTCCCGCATCAGCATTTCTTCTGGGGAGATGCTGTCGGTTTCGAGCAAGTCGCCCAATTCTGTATCTTTTTCGTTGCCCACTTTAGTTTCCAGAGAAACAGAGCGCGGGACTCGCAACAAAACTTCTCGGACTTGGGATGGTGTCATTTCCAGCTCGATCGCGATATCATCGATGGTAGCTGTCCGACCTTTTTCTTGAGAAATTTTGCGCTGGGCTTTTTTGATTTTGTTAAGTTTTTCGGTGATGTGAACGGGGAGGCGGATGGTGCGGCTTTGAGTAGCTATCGCCCGCGTAATTCCCTGCCGAATCCACCAGTAGGCATAGGTGCTAAACCGATAGCCCCGCGTCGGGTCGAATTTTTCGACGGCTCGCTCCAATCCGAGAGTACCTTCTTGTATTAAATCTAGCAACTCTAAACCGCGATTTTGATATTTTTTCGCTACCGAAACAACCAGGCGCAGGTTCGCCTTAATCATGTGGTCTTTTGCTTCGATGCCTTCAGCTTGAATTCTTTCTATCTCCTCGACAGTCATCTCTGCCAATTCTGCCCAATGGCGCTTGCCTTCGGACATAATTCGTTTTAGTTCTGGCACGTCGCCTACACCTGCTGTTAATGCCCAGCGTTCCAGGGAAGGCTTGTGTCCCAACTGTGCGGACAGGCGATCGCGCACCTCTATTACATGAACGAAGCGCCCAATTAGCCCTTCTTCCTGAGAGGCGACGGTACTGCGTAATTCCAGTAGTTTGATATAGCGCTGAACTTTTTGAGCTTCAGAGACTTCTTCGTCTCTACCTAAGAGACGAACGCGACCGATTTCTTGTAAGTAAAGGCGCACTAAATCCGTAGTGCGGCGGCTGGCATTTTTTTGCAATTTGGATGCTGTCTCTGCATCCTCAATCTCTGCTGCGCGTTGGTCGATGAGTTCGTCCCCAGCTTCTTCAGCATCTTCATCCAACACATCTACATCTTGCAATGGATTGACTTGCAGTTGTTCGTCGAATTCAGCTTCAGCGTAAAAAGAGGTGGCTGGCATAGTGATTTTCTCAGTTGCTCCGGGTGAAAAGATGCTACGCTTAGCGGTTATTTATAATTATGATGCCCGCTTTATTAGGACGAACCATCACCGCTGTTTGTTTCTTTACTAACTTTCGTGACTTTTTTTGCTGTTGTTCGATCGAACTTTGGCAGCCCCACTTCTTTTACAAAGATTCAGGAAAACCCTAAGAACTTTCTGATGTAACAGGTTGAAGGCCAGAAAAGTGCGTTGTACTTCTTTGTTTGTATAGCTAGTATAGATAGTGACAGGCTAAAAACAAGTGACGTTCGTCAGAAGTTAAGTTAATCTTCATCACCAATAACCTGGTTCCCGATCACTTCGGAAAATTAAGGATTTTTTTAATAAAACTTTATATAACTCGGCGGGATCAACTAAATACCTGCTGTGGATGGAAGTTTAATCCCTTGCAGAATATGAGGTTCAGAGTTGATCTTATTTTCAATACCGAGTTGCGGTTGACGAAAAAACCGGGTTTCCCGACAAAAATTTAGGATTTAAACTGATAATTTGAGGAAAAAACTCGCTCGATCGAGGTTTTTTGCCGGAATCGCTTTTTTTGAGGAAACAGCAGCCGATAATTATTTTGCTGTTGGCTGTGGCTTCTGGTTCAACCTCACCCAAGAGAAACGGCATCGGAAACCGAGTTTTTTGCACTCGCGCTTGGAGGACGGAAAAAGCTGGTTGTTCCTGCTGTTACCGGAGGTCGATCGGGTTTGATACGGCGTGCGCTAGATTAACCGCACGCACTATTGGATCGCGCGTGCGGACTTCAGTTTGTTCTCAGACTGCGGAATTTAGTCCGCACTACAAACCCTTTTTTGATGGTAATCGATCGGACATGATATGAGCTAGTGTCCGATCGATCGCCAGTGCACCGCGAGTTTAAATTGCTAGCGCGGGTAAAGTTTCATCAACTCCTTCACCTGTTCGGCGTGATACGAACTGCGAGTTAAGGGAGAAGCAACAACTTGCAAGAATCCCAAAGATTCGCCAAACTCTCTCCAAGCATCAAACTGTTCGGGCGGCACAAAACTTTCTACATTCAAGTGCTTTGGAGTCGGTTGTAGGTACTGTCCAACTGTCAAAATATCGCAGCCGACAGCCCGCAAGTCGTGCATCGCCTCCCGAATTTCGCTGTCTGTTTCTCCCAGTCCCACCATGATCCCGGATTTGGTGTAAACCCCCGGTGCGATTTGGCGGCTGCGCTGTAACAGTTCGAGGGTGCGATCGTACTTTCCTTGCGGCCGCACTTTCCGGTAAAGTCGCTTTACGGTTTCGGTATTGTGGTTGAGTACATCGGGGCGGGCTGCGAGAATAATTTCTAAAGCTTGCCAATTGCCGCACAAGTCGGGAATCAAAACTTCTATAGTTGTATCGGGCATGGTCGATCGCACCGCTTGAATGCACTCGACAAACACAGACGCGCCCCCATCCGGCAAATCGTCCCGGTTGACAGAGGTAATCACAACGTGATTCAGTTTTAGCCGCTGCACAGCTTGCGCCAATCTTTCGGGTTCCGTCGGATCTAAAGCTTGGGGCTTTTTCTCAAAATCGATATCGCAGTAAGGACAGGCGCGGGTACAAGCCGGGCCCATAATCAAAAATGTCGCAGTACCCGCGTTGAAGCATTCCCCAATGTTGGGGCACGAAGCCTCTTCGCAAACCGTATTCAGGGATAAATCCCGCAAAATTTCTTTGACGTTGCCGACGCGCTCCCACTGGGGGGCTTTAACTCGCAACCACTGGGGCTTAACTGTCACGTCTGTCTCCGCCTGAGTAGTGTTTTACTAATTATTATATACGAGCTTGCTCAATTTTGACTTGAATGTGATATCGTAAAATGTGATGACTAAATTCGGGATGTAGCGCAGCTTGGTAGCGCACCTCGTTCGGGACGAGGGGGTCGCAGGTTCAAATCCTGTCATCCCGATTTTAAAATTAAATTTGATATTCTGCAGCCAGTAAGTTTGTTTCGGGCGATCGTCCGGCTGTCTATACTTGTACTGAGCTGAAATTGTCGATCGGGCTGTTCATCCCCCTTGACTCTAAAAATCAACTGTAACGGTTATTTTTGCAAAGCAATGTAGAGAATAATGTGTCAAGAATCAGAGCAGCAGTAGACAGTAGAGAGCAAGTCTGAATATTCTCTCTTTGTTGAGATTCGAGACTGTGTTTGATTGTATGTACTCGATCATGAGAAATTTTACCAAGGTTTGAAACTAGAGGCAAGTAAAAACACTGCCATAGTAATTCTTAACGATTTCTTAATCAATATTTACACCTTGAGATAGATGTATTAATAGCTGAATAGGCTTACAATTGTAACCAATATTATATTAATTGTGAAATTTATCCAAAAATCGGAGGATATTCTAGTGCAAAGAAGTGGCAAAGCCTTCGGCTCCTGCTCTCGCTGCGAAACAGTACCCCAAAAAATAGAGGGTCGCGGAGGCTTATACCTGTGGTTTCCAGTGTCGCACACGCTGAACAAGGTTATTTCTGCACTGAGGGAGACAAAACTTGAATTCCAGCTTTTAGAGGAGAGCAAGTGTTTGTACATTACCCTGGAGGGAATAGCAAAAGAAAACTTTAGCGCCCTATCAGCCTCGGTGTTGACAAATCAAGAATTGAAAGAAACAAAAGTTTTGTGGATGCGGGAAGTTGAACAGCCACAATTTAGCGATTTTTATCGCAGCACTTCCTTAGACTCTTTTATTAACTTCAGCAATTCTGATTGGCTGTTAGATTTATTGTCCCAAGAACGCATTACTACACATTTTCAGCCCATTGTTTATACCTCAGATACTTCTAAGATTTTTGCCCATGAAGCGCTACTCCGAGGTATTGACGAGCAAGGAAACTTAATTCCTCCGGGTCGGATTTTTGGTCAAGCTGAATCAGCAGGTATAATTTTTCAACTAGATGCTTTAGCCCGGACTCGCGCTATTCGCGAAGCCAAGGTACACGAGATCAAAGAACTGCTTTTTATTAATTTCTCTCCGACTGCTGTTTACGATCCCGCTACGTGCCTGCGAATGACGGTGCAGGCTATTGATGAATCGGGAATTCCTCACAGCAATATTGTTTTTGAAGTAGCAGAATCTCAGCATCCTCCCGATATGGATCACTTGATTAAGATTCTGACTTTTTACCGAGAAGCGGGATTTTTAATTGCCTTGGACGATTTTGGCAGCGGTTCTTCTAATTTAAATTTGATGCACCAGTTGCGGCCGGATTTTCTAAAGTTGGATATGCAATTGATTCGCAACGTTCATCAAGATTATTATAAGGCATTAATTACTGAAAAAATGTTAGAAGTGGCCGCTCAATTACAGATTAAAACTGTTGCTGAAGGCGTGGAAACTGTGGAGGAGTTGGAGTGGGTGCGACAGCGGGGAGCGGATTTTGTTCAAGGTTTTTTGATTGCTAAGCCTTGTTCTCCACCCATCGCAGTTACCAAATATATGGGTGGCGTAGAAGCTGTTTCTTTGTCTGGCTAAACGCTCAAATTTGCTCGTTTCCAGGTTCTGCCTCCAATAAAATAAGACAAGTTCGAGCCAGAGCCTCTAGATATTCATTACCAGGCAGAGCCTGGTAACGAGAAATCAGAAAATCAGAAAATATTAAACGCTTAAATTGCGCCGCAAAAAGCTTTCTAGGGATTCCATTCTCATGTTGTAGATAGACTCCAAATTTTGCACTTCTTCGGGAGTGCAGAAAAACTCGTTACCCAACAATACCCGCAAAGTTCCTAAGCTTTTTTGAGCTTGAGGATTCAACAAACCCAAGACATTTCGCAAGCCGTCAAACACAACCAAGGGCGGGTTAATTACCACAGGTTCGCGATTGAACAAGCGTCCGAAAATCCGGGCAATGTCGTCTCTGCTCAGAACATCGGGGCCGCCGACTGCTAAAATTTGGTTGCGCGCGCCTTCGACTGTTGGCGAGTCTGCGGCAATCTTTGCTAAGTCGTCGGTACTGACAACAGAGGTGCGGTTTTTGCCGTCGCCAATCAGCAGGTAAAGTCCGGTTTCTCGAAATCTTTCTGCTAACGGTAATAAGCTGGAAGCAAAACCGGCAGGCCGCAAGATTGTATAATTCAATCCGCTGTTTTGCAGGTATTTTTCAACTTCTCGTTTGGCTTTGAATACTGCGGAATCTTCGTATCCTCGATCGACTCCCAGTACCGAAATAAAGACAAAGTGCTGCACTCCCGCTTCTTTGGCGCAGTCGATCAATTCTATGTTAGCGCGGTAGTGTACTGCTTGAACATCGCCGCCGGTGCCGTGGCTGCTGATGATGTACTGCACTCCTTGGCAGGCTTTTTTAATATCTTTGTCTTGTTTTAAGTCGCCAATAAAAATCTCGGCGCCTCGGTTTTCTAGTTCTGAGTAGCGAGATGCGAGGCGAACGAATGCGCGGACAGGCTTCTCTTGCTGTCTGATTTCTCGTACAATTCGGCGGCCTAGTGCGCCTGTTGCTCCGGTTACTAAGAACATGATTTTTAGTTGTTGGTTGTTATTAACCTTATAACTTATAAATCAAATTTCGACAATTACGGGGGCGTGGTCGCTGGGTTTGATTAATTTTCTGGGAGCAATGTCTATTGTACAGTTTTTTGCTTGTTCGTACAGGGGAGGGCTGAGATAATGGTGGTCGATTCTCCAACCATTGTTGCGGGGAAATGCGGCAGCGCGGTAGTCCCACCAGCTATAATGACCGCCTTCTGTGGTGAATTTCCGAAAGGGGTCGTTTAATCCTAATTCTATGATTTCTGTGAGTGCGAGGCGCTCGGCAACAGACAAGCCGACGGAGTTAGCATTGGCTTTGGGATTGTGGATATCTCGATCGTCCGGGACGATGTTGAAGTCGCCGCAAATGCACAAGTTGGGGAATTTATCTAGTGCTATTTTGAGGTATTCTTGCAGCAGTTTGAGCCACTTTAGCTTGTACTCATATTTCTCGCTGCCAACTTCGGAACCGTTGGGAACGTATACGCAAATAATGCAAATATCGTCGATAATCCCGGCGATGAGGCGTTTTTGTTCGTCAAAAATACCTGTGGTTTCGTCGCCGAGAAGGGGGGCAAATCCGCTGCTGATTTGCGTTAGGGGCGATCGGCTCAAAATAGCGACGCCGTTGTAGGATTTTTGACCGGAAATGTAGCAGTTGTAGCCAAGGTTGGTGAAGGGTTCTAGGGGAAAGTCTTTATCTGGAACTTTGGTTTCTTGGAGGCAGAGAACGTCTGGGGAGTTTGTTTGCAACCAGCTAGTAACGTGTTCTATGCGGGTGCGGATTGAGTTGACGTTCCAGGTAGCGATTTTCATTTCTTGTTTGTTATGTACTCTCTGATTGCTGGTTCGATCGTGAAGTGCGATCGCCCGTTTTGCTTGACTGTTTCAACTAATGACCGTCGTCCTAAAGATTGCATGACTTTCAAGAGTTCTGGCGGTGATAGTTGCAGGTTGTCTGGCTTTTTTGAGATGTCTGCTGGTTCGATCGCACTTGCTAGCCAAGAGATAACTTGTTGTTCGGATGCGGTTAGGCGATCGCACTGCTGCTGCAATAGTGATTCTAAGTCACCTAAAAACAGGGTATCATAGGAGAGGAATTCGGAAACGCTGCCGCCGAACAAGTCTTGAATTAATGTGGCAATTATATTTAACCATAAGGGATTGCCTCGGTAAAGGTCGATTAGTTCTGACCATTTCTCCGGTTCAGCTAAACCTTTTTCTTTGAATATTTCTTGTGCTTCCGCGCCTAAACCGTTGAGTTGCAGGGATTTGCAGGGGCGGTTTTCGCCTTCTAAGGCGGCGATTTCTCTGGGTTTTTCCCAACTCAGGAGGATTAAGCAACTGTTGTGGGATGATTCTGTTATTTGTTTGAAGAATGCGCCGTAATTTTCATATCCAGGTTGGTAATTTCCTGCGAGTTGTCCGCTGCTGAAGATGGTTTGGATATCATCGAGGATGATGAGACACCGGTGCGATCGTAAATATTCTAGTAGGGGCAATCCCCCCGTGGTTGCCGTTTCTTCGGGATAGGGAACGGGCACGGGGGCATCGCCCCTACAGAATTTAATTAAGTCGGTTTGGAGTGATGCCAGGGGTGGAGAGTTGCGGAGACTTCGCCAGATGATGCGATCGAATTCGTGTTGAATTTGTGAGATTAGTTGGAGAGTAAGGGCGGTTTTGCCAATACCGGATAAGCCTAAGATGGTGATGAGGCGGGTGCGGCCTAAAATCCAGTTTTCGAGGGTGGAAAGTTCGGATGTGCGGTTATAGAATAGGTTGGGTTCTGGTGCATCAGCTAAATCTAAATGTATTTTCCGTTCGGAATTGCTTGTTTTTTCGTTAAATTTATTCTTGTCTTGCGGTTCAGATTGTGAGACTTCTGGGGAGGGCAAACTTTCAGAAGAGAGGTTGCCAATATGGATACAGCCATTCCCGACGAGTGAGACAATATTAGAAGCTTGTAAATTTTCCAGTTTGGCTCTAAAATTTGCTTTAGATACTTGTTCCTTGCCTAATGCAACTGATAAAAGTTTCCATAATTTAAAGCCAACCTCTTTAACGTATTTCTCTGAACGGTTGTGATGCTGTGCAATTTCTTTATATTTCTGATTGTTCCAAGCACCACGTAATATAGCTTTTTGCAGACTATCTAAGTGTTTTCCCGTAGTAGTCAAAGCTAGATGGTCAACAAATTCTAAAGCTTCTTCAACGTCCATCGGTCACGTATATGCAAGGGGTTGAGCTAATTATAACCTAAGTAGGCATAACTTTTTCAAACTTGACCACCTAAATGTGACTTTTTATGGCCTGACCATTAAGAGAAAGTTCCTACTAAATATGACTTTATAGGCCTTGACAAACTTTAGCATTTAGGAAATAATAATTCATGCTAATCATAAATTAAAAATACTTATGGAAAGAGCGCTTGGTAAGTGGATATTTTCAGGTTTCCCTGGTTTAGAATATGTAATGGCTGGGTATATTTTAGTCGGAATGATAGTAGGAATACTGGGATTTTTTGTATTTTTTTACTTGCTCAAGTGCCTAGTGAGTAATAAAAATCCCTTAAAATATTCAGATCCCTTATCTCAACAGCCTAAAAAATATAAGTTTCTAGTAAAGGTTTGCATAGCTTATATAGCTCTAAACTTTTTCCTACTTTTTGTCCCTTATGGAGGTTTATCATCAGGTATTTTAGGTCATTTAGTCTTAATGTTATGGATGATTTCAAACGATCCGAAAGATTCAGGAGCTGGTTTTGTTTTTATATTTGGAATAATATTGATGGGAATTATTGGATGGGGGGCTATTGATTCGGGGATTATTTCCTTGGAAAATTCACAAGATTGGACATTTGAAGATGAAATGCGAAGGGGTGAACAATTTGAGAACCAAAGGCAAAAAATGATACAAGAGTGCTATGCAAAAGGTGGTGATAGTATAATTTGCGATCGATAAGGTACTGGTAAACCTGATTGCGATTATTTTCATTTTAGATGTTATCATCTCAATAGCGTAAAGCTAACTGAACTAATTTGGGGAATTATAAACTAATTGTAGTATGGAAAGCTACCCTCTCTTTAGGGAAATTAGTTGAATGGAGACAGAATAGAAAATGGCAGTCCTGTAGAATACTAAGGGGAATACAAGATGGCTAGAGATATAGAAGCAAGACGAACTAGATACAATGGGGTGACATTCAGATCTAAGTTAGAGGCTCAATGGGCTGTCTTCTGGGATGAGCTAGGAGTGAAATGGGAGTACGAACCACAGATGTTTGAGCTTCCAGATGGAAAGCAATATATACCTGATTTGTGGATAGTTGATTTAGCTTTATGGGTCGAGATTAAGCCTAATGCAAAAATTGCACACGAAGAGGATGCAAAGTGGAAATGTGAACAATTAGCTTATAAAACTGGCGACCGAGTATACTTAGACCAGGGTGGATTCGCTTGGCCTATTTCTGAAGACTGGGCATACTCAAATGCCTTTGTTGCAGGGGGTGCCGAGGTATACTCAGTTCTTTTTTACGAGATCACGGGTCATGTTGAAGGAGATTTTATATATCACTCAGAGAACCATTATTGGGCTACCTGCCCTGAATGTGGGAAATTAGGGATTGCGAAAGACCTACGAGAAGGCTACTCAATCAATTATATTTTTTCATGTGAGTGCTATACCCGGACCCGGCATCTTTCGCTACATAGCAATTCTGAAATAGTAATGAAAGCATACGATAAAGCATTAAAATATTGGAGCTAAAAAAAATCAAAATTTCCTATCATAGCTATATAGATAAATTTCTCACTGTTAAAGCTAACCTGATGATTATCTAATCAAATCCCGATCGCGAATTGAGAATTTTTCATTCTGAGTTTGCAGGTACTTGAACGAAAATCCCAGACTTTCCGGCGGTTTCCGTTGACAAGGGACAATTTTAGACTGAGGTTTCTTCTTTGACACGGGCCGAATAATATTTTTTCATCGACTCTTGAGAAATAATCGCATCACAAGATTCGTCTCTCGGCAAATCCCCTCTCGCTTCCAGCCAAGGCATTTCACTGCAAATCATTCGTTCCAAAGTTTCATCATCATACTCAAAATATGCCTCGGCAACTTCTTCGATAAATTGCCCAATTTTTTGGGGAAGTTTCGGTTGTTCGATTTTCTCTGTAATTGGTTCCCAACTAAATTGGTGTTGATACTTGTCTAATAAATCAGGAATCACCGGCCCGTGAATCCATGCTTGAAAATCTGCATCAAATAGCGGCTTACCGTAAACTCCTAAATACCAAGCTTGAGCGTAGTACATGAGTTTTTGTAGCTTGTAGACGTTGATTGCTACATCAGTTTGCGTGGCTAACCAGATGAAAGCATTTGCAATATCTCGATCGCTCAATTTGTCCGAATTAGCTGGAACCGCAACAACTTTCAGTTGACCTTCGCCTATCTGTTCCAATAGTTCAGAAACTGACAAGTTAAATTCTCCGGCAATTTCCTCAACTCTTTGCCAGACTGGAGAACTTACAGTTATTTGATATTCAGTTGTGATTGAGGTAGCTTGAGTCATGGCAGTTCTGAGAGCTAACTTAAATAATTGTAGCAAACAGTGCAGAATAATTACGTAAAGGCGATCGCCCTTACATCCCAAATTGTCAAAAAGTGCGATCGCACTTTTGCCCCTATACTTGCAAAAAAAATCCATCCGAGATAAACTGGAAATAGAAACTAAGCAACCTCTGATGATTGAAGCAAAAAACCTATGAGCACTCAAAGCTTCACAGCCATCATTTACAAAGAAGAAGATATGTATATTGCCGAATGTCCCGAAGTCGGCACAGTTGACCAAGGCGAAACCATAGAAGAAGCGATCGCCAATCTCAAACAAGCTACAAAACTCTATCTCGAAGAATGTCCCTTACCAAAAATAAGTCCCAGGTTTGTAACTAGCATAGAAGTTAGCTATGCCTAGATTGCCCAGAATATCAAGCCTAGAAGTAATTAGTGTATTAGAACGTTTAGGATTCTATCAAGCTAGGCAAACGGGTAGCCATATTGTCCTCAAAAAACCTCTTCCAGACGGAGAAATTGTTTGCGTTGTGCCACTCCACCGCGAGTTAAAAATTGGTACACTCAGCGGTGTTCTAAAGCAAGCAAAGGTCACACCTGATGAGTTTATCGCGAATTTATAACTGTCAATAACCCGGTTTCTCTGATACGCGATCGCCCTTACATCCCAAATTGTCAAAAAGCGCAACCTCTGGGAACTGTATCATTCAAACCAACTCCGACACTCTGCGCCGCCCTTCCACGGCTTCATACTCATCCTCTAAAAGCCAATACTGTGCCTCATCATAACCCTTACTAGAAAACACAACCTTATAACCCTCAGCCGGATTTTAGATCCGACAATTCCCCTCGCGTCACTTTTTGTTTCAAACTTCCCTTGCCATTTGTACTCCACATCCTCATCAATTGTCGAAAATCTAATATCCCGCCCTCAGCCATTTAACGAAACACCATTCGCTATTTTTGTCAACCTCAAAATTCCTTTAAATATTTTAATTTTGTCAACACCAGATACCCCAACCAGTAAGGCCAAATCAGAAAAATAGATTAGTTCAAAAAGCCACTCTAGGAAAATCTAAAAAATCTACTTTATTGATGCTCATTTCCCCCTCCAATCCATTAATCATCAGCGTCTATCAGCCAACATCTGCGGTTAAAAACTAACATAATTTTGCCGCCACCAAGCCCGCACAAACTTAATCTCCTCAAACGTATAACATTCTTGTAAAAAATCATAAATCGCTCTCAACCGTTCATCTCCAATAACTTCAATAGCGTGTACAATAGCCTGCTGGCGTTCCGATTCCACCAACAAATTTATATCAACTTCCCGGCCCGTATCCATCAATTCTACCAAATGTCCCGCAATAGTATTCTGGCTCATCCCCCGCATTTCTGCAATAACTTCTACAGTCACACCTTGCTTGTGCAATTCCCAGGTTTGCATCTGCGAATAAGACGGAACATTAGCAAGATTGGGAGGATTAACCACATCAGAAGGTGCAGCACCTGTGGACAATCCTTGTTCTTTACAAAAAGTGTGAATTGCCTCTAAAAAAACCTTACCGTACTTATTTCGTTTGTTGCTACCAACGCCGTAAACATCCTCAAATTCGGTGAGATTTTGCGGGCGTTTTTCAGCCATGTCTCGCAAGCTTCTATCGGCAAAAACTACGTAAGGCGGCACAAATTGTTCATCAGCAATTTGTTTTCGCAGCGTGCGAAGTATGGCAAATAAACCTTCGACTTCTACAGCCAAAGACCGCACTCTTCCCTGTACTTCCCGCTGTGCTTCTATGGCAATTTCAACAGTTCGCTGGCGTTTCATGATTTCCCAACTTTTTTCGTTGAGTTTCAAGATGGGAAAACCGTCGGTTTTTTCGTCTAACAAACCTTGATTGATCAGCGAACGGCTCAATCTTTTCCAATCCTCTGCACTTCTGTCTTTGCCAATGCCGTAAGTAGAAAGTTGCTGGTGCTGGTATTGCAATATTTTTTGATTTTTTGAGCCGCGCAGTACGTCGATAATATGATTCATGCCGAATTTCTCTTGGCATCTCGCGATGCAGGAAAGAAATTTCATTGCTTCTATTGTCCAATCTTCAACTGGTTTTTTGTTGCAACAGTTGTCGCAATTGCCACAATTGCCTGGAAATGAATCGCCAAAATAATTTAATTGGACTGTGCGGCGGCACTCGCTGGATTCTGCATAGTTAATTACTCGCCGTAACTGTTGGCGGGCTATTCTTTGTTCTTGTTCGTCTGGTTTTTGCTCAATGATGTATTCGATGGTTTTGACATCGCCGAATCCAAAAAATAAGGTGCAATGGGATGGTTCGTTGTCTCGGCCTGCGCGGCCTGATTCTTGATAGTATCCTTCGAGATTTTTGGGTAAGTCGTGGTGAATTACAAACCTTACGTCGGGTTTGTTGATTCCCATACCGAAGGCGACTGTTGCTACCATTACTTGTACGTCGTCGCGAATGAAGCGGGTTTGGTTGGTTGTGCGATCGCTATCGCTCATGCCGGCGTGATAGGGTAAAGCTTGGATGCCGCTTTGTTGCAATTTGTAGGCAACTTCGTCAACTTTTTTGCGGCTGAGACAGTAGATGATTCCTGAACCGCCTTTTTTTTGGATGATTTGCAAAACTTGGGCAAAACTGTGTTTGGTTTTTTGGCGAACTTCGTAGTATAAATTGGGGCGGTTGAAGCTGGCGACGTGGATGTAGGGATTTCGCAGATTTAGCTGCTGGATGATGTCTTCACGGACGCGCTCGGTGGCGGTGGCGGTGAGTCCCATAATGGGGATGTTTGGGTAGCGATCGCGCACTCGCTGCATTTGCCTGTATTCTGGTCGAAAGTCGTGTCCCCATTCTGAAACGCAGTGGGCTTCGTCGATCGCAAATGCCGAAATTCCTAACTTTTCTGCTACTATATCCAAAAACGGCAAAAATCTTTCACCCAACAATCTTTCGGGCGCAACGTACAGCAATTTAATTTTACCTTCGAGAATTGCTGTTTGGCGCGATCGAGTTTCTATCGCGCTCAAAGTGCTGTTGAGAAAAGTCGCCCCAATGCCATTATCCTGCAAAGCTTCCACCTGGTCTTGCATCAGAGCAATCAGCGGCGAAACAACCACAGTCAATCCCGGTTTCAACAAAGCCGGTAATTGAAAACACAAAGACTTGCCACCGCCAGTCGGCATGACAATCATCATATCGCGTTTTTGTAAAGCAGCTTCGACAATTTCCCGCTGCCCGGTGCGGAAAGAGTCATACCCAAAAAAATGTTTGAGGGATTGTTCGAGGGATGAGGGCGCGAGAGATGTTGGCGGATTCGACCCTGACATTTATTTGTAGTAATTGGTTGTTGACTTCTACCCTATTCTAGGTCTTTTGAGCACAATTACAGTTACAATATTTGAGAATCTAAATTTAACCAGAGAAACCGATGCCGAAAGCAATTTGGAATGGTGCCGTTTTGGCAGAAAGCGATAAGTGCGAAGTTGTGGACAACAACTATTATTTCCCGGCGGATGCAATCAACCGCGAGTATTTCAAAGATAGCAGCACTCACACTACTTGCGGTTGGAAAGGTGTTGCTAGTTACTACAGTGTGGAAGTCGGCGGGGAAGTGAATAAAGATGCTGCTTGGTACTATCCTACTCCAAAAGATGCTGCTAAGAATATTGCAGGATATGTTGCTTTTTGGAAAGGAGTTAAGGTTGAGGCTTGATATCAATTCCGGTTGAATTCAGAAATAATTGTTGACTGTTGACTGTTGACTGTTTAAATATTTGGACATTTGGACAAGATCAATGCAATCAGAAATAACTGTTGGCTGTTGACTGTTTGGACATTTGAATATTTGAATATTTGAATATTTGAACAATACCGATGCAATCGGAAACGATATCACACGAGTGGATGAGTTAAAAATTTGGGGCGGGTTTTGTGCGATTTTTGCACTTAAGCCGCCCCCTCAAATTTTAATCTTTTACCCAACCAGCGGCTGCTTCCCATCCCAAGCCGCGACGAACAACAATTGGTTCACTTGCTGTTAAATCGAGAATGGTAGAAATGTGATGACCGGGATCGGAATCATCATCGACAATGATATCTACTAACTTTAAAAAACAATCAAAAAGTTCAGCTTTGCCAAAGCTTTCTTCTTTTCCAGACGGCACTGCTGCTGTACCTTCTTCATCAGTGGTAATGTGAGCGGATGTGGAAATAATTGGATTTCCCAAGGCTTCCACAAGTGCAAAACAAAGCGGGTGGTCGGGAACACGAATACCTGTGGTTTTGCGTTTTGGACTCATTACCAATTTGGGCACTAACTTGGTAGCTGGTAGCACAAATGTGTAAGGGCCGGGGATTAACCGCTTGATAATTCGATATGCTTCATCCGTGACACTCGCATACTCGGTGATATTTGACAGTGAAGAACACAGGAACGTTAAAGGCTTATCATTGGATAGTTGCTTGATCCGCCTGACTCGTTCTACGGCTGATTTGGAGTTGAGATCGCAGCCGATCGCGTAAACTGTATCTGTGGGATAAAGCATCACTGCTCCATCTTTAAGAGCTTTTGCAATCTTCTCGATCCTGTCTTTTTGGGGTGCAACTGGATGCAGTCCGTAAATAATTGCCATGTTAAGATTTTGTAGGCTAAGTGGGCTATCGACAAATGTGCTAAAACAATCAATGTTGAAAATTAATTGCTAATAGTGAATAAAATAGCTTATTTTGACTGTCCCACCGGCATTGCTGGCGATATGTGTATCGGAGCCCTACTCCACGCGGGCGTTCCCTTAGACTACCTAATCGAAAAACTCAACTTACTCGGCATTTCGACAGAGTACCAATTGCGGGCGGAATTAGTCCAGCGGAACACTCAACAAGCAACTAAATTTTATGTCGATATAGCTGCCGATTTGCCCTTAAAATCAAACAATCCGGCTGCTGACTCCGCCCTCGATCCCTCGGAAACTGAATCGCCGACTTTCGACAACCGCCACCACCACCATCACGGGGAAGAACATTCTCACAGTCACGGCGAAGCAGATGCCGAAATTAGCCACAGTCATCAGCGCCATTTGCCAGAAATTGAGCAGATTATTATCTCTGCAAAATTGCCTCCGCGCGTGGAAGCTTGGAGTTTGGCCGTATTTGGCAAATTAGCAGATGCAGAGGCTGCAGTACATGGTATCCCCCCAAGCGAGGTTCACTTTCACGAGGTGGGGGCTACGGATGCAATTATTGATATTGTCGGTACTTGTTTGGGTTTGGATTGGTTGGATATTGACGAGTTTTACTTTTCGCCGATGCCGACTGGTGGGGGTACGGTGAAGGCCGCCCACGGTAGGTTGGCTGTACCCACGCCTGCTGTGATGCGGTTGTGGGAAACGCACCGAGTGCCGGTTTATAGCAACGGGATCGATCGCGAATTGTGCACTCCTACGGGAACTGCGATCGCCTGTACTTTCGCTGCTGCTTTTGGCCCGCCGCCGCCGATGCAGCTTCAGGCGATCGGATTGGGTGCGGGTTCTCGAAATCTGGCAATTCCTAATATTTTGCGCCTCTGGATTGGGGAGAAGGAAGAGGCGGAGAGGGGGAGAGGGGGAGAGTGGGAGAGTGGGAGAAAGACGGCTACTAATTCCCTATTCCCTATTCCCGATTCCCAATTACCAATTACCAATTCGCAGGAAACAATTTGTGTTTTGGAAACGCAAATTGATGATTTGAGTCCGCAGGCGATCGGCTATGTTTTTGATGCTTTGTTTGCCTGCGGAGCTCTGGATGTTTTTACTGCGCCAATTGTGATGAAAAAGTCGCGGCTGGGGGTTTTGTTAACTGCGATTTGTCATCCCGAATTTCAGGATGCTTGCGAAGCTGCGATCTTTCGCGAAACTACTACTTTGGGAATTAGAATCTCGACTCAACAAAGAACGATTTTGGATCGAGAAATCCAGAAAGTTACAACAGAGTACGGCGAAGTGCAAATAAAAGTTGCTAAGTCTGGACAAACGATTGTTAACGTGCAGCCGGAATACGAAGATTGTGCGGAAATTGCGCGAGTGAAAAACATTAGCTGGCGCGAAGTTCACCGGTTGGCGCTGCAAAGTTGGTACGATCGCACTTAATCAGTTCGCGATCGCACTCCGACAAAGAAACCGGGTTTTTATACCGAATCTGCGGGCCACAACGCAGTATTTTCGTAAAAAGCCCGGTTTCTGACTGGATAAATTCAGCAGATTAACCGCAGTATAATCTGTCGGGTTTGCTTTTCGATCGCGCAACCAAGCTAAAATATTGCCGAGATGCTGTTTGAGTTGAAATTGCAGTTTCAAAATGGGTTAATAGACGTTCTATTAAAGGATACAAAATCAGTTGAATTTATGAGTCGCCGATCTAGTCTTGGGTTTGGGATTCAATTAAAACATGAGTTTTCATGAGTTAAGTTTGTTTGCGATCGTTTATTGCTCAGCAGTTTGGATCGAGCGTTCTCTGACATACTCGACGATCGCAGGCTGTAGCATTAAACTTGTTGATGCGGTATCATTGAGCGATCGCCGATCTTCGATGAGCGATCGTTCAGCCAGCGCCTCCAATGCTTCCATCAGGTGCCTTCCCGAAACTTTGGGCAAAATTTCCGTTTTTAACTTCGCAGGGGTCGCTCCTTCTTGATTAATGGCGATCCAGTACATAATTTTTTGTTGCAGGGGAGACAAGCGATCGAACTGGCGATCGAGCAAATCCCACAAATCGCTAAAAACAGTATTTCCTTGCACTAAAAATGCGTGAATATCACCGCCAAAAAGTGTTTTAATCGTCGTTGCAGCAAGTTTGAGGGCGAGGGGATTGCCGCCAAAGTAGTTGACAATATCTTGACACTGCAATAGCGTTGCCTTTAATCCTTTGGCCGCGAGGAGTTGCTGGCATACTGGCGGTGAAACTCCGAATAGTTTGAGCGATCGCACGGGTAAATTTTCGCCCGATCGCACAGCAAACCCGCCCGGTTGTTCTCTTCCGGTTAAAATCAGACAACTTCGGTGCGGTTCGTCAGCAATGCGCGCCAACAACTGTCGGTAATCTTCATAGCCTTGTTGATATTGTCCGCTGCGATTTCCACCTTGCAAAATCGACTCCAGATTGTCGAAAATTAACAAACAGCGTTTTTGCCGCAACTGTTCCATGAGAGCATCAATAGAGTGATTGTTTGTGTGTTCTGAATTAGTTAATATCGGCAAAATATTGCTGAGGATAACATCTAAGGTTGGTGCTTGCTGCAAACTCCGCCAAATCGCGAATTCAAACTGAGATTGAATTTGCTGAGCGAATTTGACAGACAGAGAAGTTTTGCCGATACCGCCAAGTCCAAAAATACCGATCAGACGAGTAGAATTGCCGCTAATCCAAGTTTCTAATGTTTCGAGTTCCTGTTGTCGGTTGTAAAATTCGGAAACATCGATCGCTTCTCCCCAGTCTTGGATGCAGTTATCTGATGCGCGGCCATGCTGGTAGCGGCGCAAGACTGCTTGCAGATTTTGCTTTGAGACTTTTTCGCCGATGATTTGAGAGAGATTTCGCCACAAATGCGAACCGACGTGTTTTATATAGTCAGGTTCGTAAAGTAAGCGATCGGCTATCTCTTGATAAGAGTGTCCTTCCCAAGTTTCCAGAAATACGAGGGATTGAATGTCATTGAGTTTTTGCTTTTTCTTAAGAGATTGTAACAGATGGTCGATTAGGGCGATCGCTTCTTCTGCTGTCATAGTTGTTATTTTGATTAATTAATTCAGTAGATTTACCGATTATTCTGAGTGGGGGTTGCTTTTCAGGATATAAAACAAATTTACTTAATTAACCGCAACGTAGTCCCTTTTATATTCGGCGGTTGAAACCAGGTTTACACAAACAAAGTCCACCAATGCGGACTAAGAAGTAAGAGGGATATTTAAGCCGGATTTGGGATGAGGTTAATTGCACAATCTCAGATGTCAAATCTCAAATCGATTGAGTGAATTTACGTAAGTTTACACAACTATGTCACTTTTTCTCACCGGCAGGGCGATCGGGGTGGTTTATTCTTTGAGTTAAGGCAGATCAGAAGGTGTTCCGGCTATTCAAAACTGATGATTTCAGCCGTACAAAAGCTTGTCACTTTTTCTCACCGGCAGGGCGATCGGGGTAGTTTATTCTTTAAGTTACGTCAGAGAACAAGTTGTTAAGACTGTTCAATAAACCGCTGGTGTGCGGAATAAACCGACTAGGAAGAGTCTTTTACTGCATCTGCGACGCAATTATAAGTTAGACCGCTTGAGCATCTGTTTGGGCGTAACTTGTGACCCATAGTTCTGAAATCATGATTAACTTAGATTGAAATCGGTTACTCAAGCTCTAATTTCTAAGAAAGCATACTTTCTTTACCTTCAAACATCTTTATGAGTTGAGAGTAGGGCTGATTTTAAACATCAACTGTTCGACCTGCTATAAGTTCACAGGAGTTTATTATGTCTGTAAGAATTACTGAGTTTCCCCCAAAAGCCAACACATCCGAACCCTTTGTTTTAAAGGGAACTACCACTAACGTAGACGACGGAGATGAGTTGTTAATCTTAGTTGATGACAACTTTGAAGTGGCACGTCCTCGCGTCCAAGGAGGTAAATGGGAAATTACCTTGATTTTTAATCAAACAGGCGATCGCAAGATTGAGGTCATTGCGTCGGATCAGGATCGCGCAGAAATTACGCTTCGTCTGGAAAGCGGCGAGATAAAAATCATTTCTCGAAGGGTTTGGGGAGCAAAACCACCGAACAATTCCTTAGCTGATCTTCCTAGTCCGAAACGTATCACCATACATCATACTGTCTTTCCAACTTTGTTTGTTACAGCGAGTCAAGCCACTGAAGAACAAAGAATGAGAGATATTCAAGCATCAGAAATGAAGTCTCCCCAAAACTTTAGTGACATTGGCTATCATTATGTGATCATGCCTAGTGGTCGTATCTATGAAGGCCGTCCCAACAGCAAAAAAGGTGCACATGATGTATTTAATGATGGTTTTGGAATTGCAATGGAAGGGTCTTTCCATCTGTCGGGAAGCAATATCACAGATGAGCAATTTGACTCTACCGTTGCATTGTGTACCCAGCTATGTAAAAAAATTGGGATTACTGATCCAACGACTTTAGTCTCTACACCAATTGATAAGGATAGAGAACCTTCCCCTAAGAGTCTTCCCCGTATTATTGGACACCGCGATCGAGTCGATACAATTTGTCCAGGCATGGGAGAAGCTCGGCTAAAAGACCTTCGACAAGCCGTTAAAGCACGGCTGTAAGGCTATGTAAAATAAATGCTTCTAGTGAATATGAATCAGTAGTCTCAAAATTGAGGAAAATGTATGTCAATACGAATTGAAGGAATCGGTGATGGGCTAAGTGAAGAACAAAGAAATGCGCTTGCAATCATGACTAACTTGCCTATAGAACGCTTTAGCAAGCTCAAGAAAGACTTTTTGAAAATTAGTGGCTCCTCAGACTTGCTTGATGCAGATACACTCTTCAAATTTCTTGACCTTGCTGAAAAAAAGCGACTGGATCTATCTAATGAAGGTGTAATCCGCTTTAAGGACATTCATCTACCAGGGGGTAATCACGGTAGTTTAAGAGGTGTGATTGGCAAGGAAACTGCAAATGTCTACTATGACGTACTTACGATGCCTGATGGACTTGTTTTCACAACATCTTATGCCAAAGGTGAAATTATCTCTCAACTTGATGAGATTAGAAGCCGTGGTTATGAAACCTTAATCATGGAAGCGGCTGAAGACTTTGACATTCAACCTTCGGTAATTGGCGGTGTGGGATCGCGTGAATCCCTTTGGGGGATAATTCTTAGCCCACCAGGAGCAGCAGGTACAGGGGATGCTGGGCATGGTCGTGGGCTGATGCAAATTGATGATGGTGCTCATGATTTCGCTAGAACTGGTAACTGGAAAGACCCGAGAGCCAATATTCGTTATGGTTGCGATCTTCTCGCTGATAATAGGGCTGTTCAAAAACGTGAAGGGTTGACTGGAAGGCAGCTACTGAAGGCAACTCTCGCCAGCTATAATGCCGGACTTGGAGCCGTTTTACGTGCTCTCGATCGAGCAATTGATGTTGATTCGGTCACGGCAGGAGGTGATTACGGTAAAGACGTATTAGATCGAGCAGGTTGGTTTCAGAAGTTTGCCGGGTGGAATTAATACTGTATAGGTATATCAAATTGAGGAACAAAACCATGTCAAATTCAATGAATGAATTGATGCCTAACTTATACGTAGGCTGTACGGGTACAGATGTAGAAAAGCTACAACAGAAGTTACAAGAACTTGACTTTTATAGTGGACAAATTGATGGTCTTTTTGGTCAAGAAGTCGAACAAGCAGTGATCGATTTTGAAGACAGTCAGGGATTTGCACCTGATGGTGTAGCAGGTGTTTTCGTCTTAGAATCTTTGGGCTTGCTAAAGATTGAACGAGATCCTGAGTAAGTTCTAAAAAACCAAAATCATTATTTTTTGTGAGTAAATATCATGGTATTGTTCAAAGAAATTAATCTTCGTCTTTGTCCCTCTACCCCAATCATTAAGGGTCTCAATGATCAGATTCTGGCGGAGTTCGATGTAGTTGCTCCCGGTAAACTCATAAGAATTGACGATCTCAATGTGTCTCTCAGTAGGGCGGCGGCGGCAGTTCCTTTTGTAGGGGGACCTACCGCTAAAGCAAAATTGAAAGCAGCGATCGATAAGCGCGGCATAACACTTAGCATTAATTCTGGGTATCGAACTTTTGCCCAACAGTTCCTACTGTTCCGCCTGAAGCATCTCGGTGGGTGCAATCCTAATCCTGTTGCTCGACCCGGAACCAGCAACCATGAAAGTGGCCTAGCGTTAGACATAAATGAACCCTTGACTTGGAAACCTTTCCTCGAAGATCAAGGATGGAGACATTTTGGACCTGTCGATCCTCCTCATTATGATTTTGTTGCGGGAGGGACCGATCTTCGCAGTTTAGGAATTAAAGCCTTCCAAAGCCTCTGGAATAAGCATAATCCGGGAGATCCACTTGATGTTGATGGTTCGCTAGGTACGGATTGGGAAAATTCTAAAACTATTAAGCGATTAATGAAATCGCCTATAGATGGCTTTTCTTAGCTAGCTCTGGCAACAGTGGTCGCCATTGCTATTGGGGGCATTCCCGAATACAAATCGTCCTAATCTATTGTTCGATTCCTAAGAATGCGCCGTGTTTATGAGTTCTTGCAGCATTAGTCATCGCGGCCTAACAATGCCCATGCACACCGACCGCCGAGAAGTTAGTGGTAAGCCAAACTGCTAGTTATTAGAGTAGCGATCGCACCTCGTCACTTCTTCATCTCCTCACCAAATAACAGGAAATGAAGGTTGCAAGTGCGATCGCCCTTTCCTCTCGATCGACTTCCCAACTTACAAACCTTTACAAAAGTCTGTCACTTTTTCTCACCGGCAGGGCGATCGGGATTTTGTTATTCTTTGAGTTTTGGAAGACGCAGTTAATCGCCTTTCGGGCATAGTGCGCTCTCCCCGTTTGGTCAGTAAGGCTGAAGCATGGCGTAGTTTATGCAGTCGGACGACACATATGCTGGTATAATCTGAAAAAGCAGACGTTGTAAATTGAACCCATGTTGTTTGATTGGGACGAGGAAAAAGCCAGAAGCAACCTTGCCAAGCATAGTGTTTCTTTCGATGAAGCCACTTCTGTGTTTGACGATCCGTTATTTTTAACCTTTGGTGATCCAGAACACTCCTTTCAAGAGCAACGTTTCATTATCATGGGAGAATCAGCCAAAGGACGATTGTTAGTTGTCGCTTACACTGACCGTGCAGGCATCACGCGCCTAATCAGCGCTCGTCCCGTTACCCGCAAAGAACGTAAAGCTTATGAGTCAGACCTCTGAAATGGATGATGATTTGCGCCCCGAATATGACTTTACTCAACTCTCTGTTGTAGCCCGCGGTCAAGGACGCAAACAATCCACCCTAACAGTCCAACTAGATCCTGATGTTGCAACAATTTTTCCAGATTCTGGCGCAGTTAATGAAGGGTTGCGCCTATTGATGCGACTGATTCAACATTCCCCCTCCCAGCCAATTGTACAGTCTGTAACGTCATCAAAAGGGGCATAAGATCAATTCCGATATGCACGGGATGATCAGTCCATACTGATGACACAACTGCTTAATTTTTAAAGCCGTCGGCGCGTGTCTAAAATTTGTTGTTGCAATTCCTCGAAAGCGGGGATTTGTGAGCTACCGTCTTTCTCAAATATCGCCCTTATTTGCTCCATCAGCTCGATCGCCAGTGGTACGCCAAGCTGCAACTGTTCCAAGACATCCCGCTGAGCAAAAACAGCTTCCGGTGTTCCTTCTAGAATCAATTTACCGCGATCCATCACAAACACCCAATCAGCCCAGCGGTAGATAAAATCGAGGTCGTGACTTGCTAAAAGGATAGTGGTTCCGGCTGCATGAATTTGTTGCAGCAAACCGATGAGTTGGTTAGTGTGGCGCGGATCGAGATAAGCCGTAGGTTCATCTAACAGCAGCAGTTTCGGTTTGAGTACCATGATATCGGCGATGGAAACGCGCTTTTTTTGTCCTAAACTGAGATTGTGAATTGGTTCGCGGGCGAGTTCGCTTAGATCGAATTGCTCGATCGCCTCTTGCACCATTCTCGCAATATCCGGTTCTGACAAACCCAAATTGTACAATCCGTAAGATATATCTTCTTCTACCGTGGAAGCTACTAATTGGTGTTCGGGATTTTGAAAGACGAGTCCGATTTGTTGGCGCAGTTGCGTGAGAGATTTGCGATCGTAGCGAAAGGGTTCACCTTCCCAGCGAATTATTCCCTGTTGCGGTTGGTACAAACCATTTGCTAGCAGGAAAAAGGTGGTTTTGCCGCAGCCATTTTGACCGATCAGCCCGCAGCGCTTCCCGGCGGGGACTTTGAGGCTTAAGTCCTGAATTACTACTCGCGAACCGCAGGGATAGGAGTAGAAAGTGCGCTCGAATTCGAGAATTGGGAGTGAGGAATTAGTCATTGGTTATTTGTTATTGGTTATTTATTATTGGTTATTTGTTATTTGTTATTTGTTATTTGTTATTTGTTATTTGTTATCAGTTATTTGTGATCAGTTATTTGTGATCAGTTATTGGTTATCAGTTATCAGTTATTTGTTATATCGTTTCTGCTTGCATCGGAATGATTTAACCTTATTAGTACACAGAGTACACAGAGGGAGAGAATATATATCTGAATCATTCCGATGCTACCGGATTGGATATTATTTGTTATAGTAGCAATCCTCACATCATTTGTATAATTTATTGTAGGGACAATACCCCGCTCGATTTCCCCGATCGAGGGTAGGCATTTTTGACACTACCTACAAATTTTGTGAATCATTTAGGATTGCTATAGTCATCAGTCATCAGTCATTAGTTATTGCTTGCCACTAACAAATAACAAATAACCAATAACTGATAACAACTGTCAACTGTCAACTGTCAACTGCCAAAGTTGAATTTCATAACAAAGATGCTCTTCAAAAAGTTTACTCGCTTCCAATCCTTCAACCACCAATTTCTTAAACCAGCGGCGAAATATCCAGCGCAGGAATTTGTGGATGGGCGGAACCGCAATCGAAATCAAATCCGCAACATAGATCATTGTGTTGAGTCCATACCTGCGAAAACTATCGACATACAAATCAATAGTCGGTAAAATATGAGTCGAAATATCCTCAGTTTTTACTAACGTGAACCCAGCTTGCAACAAAGCAGCATTAAGTTCTTTGACAACATGACAATTAGAAAACATTCCTTCTGTATAATTAGGATTAGAGCGCATCATATCCGCCAGCAGCAGATAGCCTCCAGGATTGAGTACAGCCGCCGCACCTTTGGCTATATCGACAGCAGACATATATTGGCTACTTTCGCTTAAGAGAACCAAATCGTAGGAATGGGTGGCTTGAAAATCTTCAAATTTAGTGAGGTGAAAAACTGCCCGATCGCCCGTACACTTAAGAAAGCGCTGTTGTTGAAACGGATCTGGTGCTAGCCCTTCCACTGCAAAAGCGCGATCGAGCAAATAAGCCGCATTTCCGCCAATCCCGCACCCAACATCCAACACAGTCTTAATTTGTTTAGGAATAAAATCCAAAAGTTTATCTGTGTAAGCTTGCTGAGCAAAACGCAGCCGCCCGATAGTGAGATCCTCAGCGGGCACAGGTAGAGATTTCCAATAACCGTAATGAAGATACGGCGAATCCGTCAACCCCAAATAGTAATTCAGCGCCGCATTTTGGTAGCGAGTCACTTTAGAAATAGAGATTGATTTTTGCTTCGACATTGAGAAAGTTAGATTAATTTAAGGATTTCCGGGAGGGTTAAAATTCTTCCCAGCCCTTGCATACCTGTTCATAACACTGAACTGCCAAAAAAGCAAACTTTTGCAACAAATTGACATCAAAATCACAAAAATCCATCAGCGTTCATTTGTGTTTATCTGCTGATATCTGCGGTCAAAAAAATCTCAATCTAACTAACCATACGATCGTCCCATTACAGTCGGCGGACAGCGCCGGATTTTCACCCAACTTTCCCCCAAACGTTCGATCGCCCTTCGCCATCACAGCCGATCGACCAGGCGAGATACTAGCACTATTTGAGTTCTTTGACACAAGACTGATGCTGCACGGGCCCGCATTCATTCCTTTTTCATAATCCTTTCATTCTTTGTGATTTTGTGGTAAAGTCAAAAATGAAACGATTATGAAAAATAGCGGCGGGCGATCGTACCGTCAGCAGCAAACTGTAGCGAAGTTCACTTGGAATTTTTGAATATATGCGGAAAAACCGTCAAATTACCCTAAATTTCCCTCTCCCCCTCCCGGACTCTCCCCCTAGTAAAAAACATCATCTCCTAGGATTCGGGCTGTTGCTAGCAGTTTGTCTCAGCGGGTGCAACACTCAGACGACCCAGCCTCAAACCAACCAAAATCCAGCTTCAGGCCCAACCGCCACCGATTTGAGAAACAAAGATAAAAAAGTCATTCTCACCACCTTCACAGTGCTGGCAGACATGGCTCAGAACGTCGCCGGTGACAAGGCAACTGTTGAATCCATTACCAAGCCAGGGGCGGAAATTCACGGCTACGAAGTCACGCCCAGCGACTTAACACGAGGGCAAAAAGCCGATGTGATTTTAGACAATGGCTTGAGCTTAGAACGCTGGGCTACTCGATTTTATAACAGTTTTCCCAAGGTTCCTCACATTACTTTGAGCGAGGGAGTCCAACCAGTTAATATTTCGGAAGATGCCTATCAAGGTAAACCAAATCCCCATGCTTGGATGTCCCCCAAAAATGCTTTGATTTATGTTGATAATATTCGCAAGGCTTTAGGAAATATCGATCCGGCTAATGCTGCAACCTATGACGCAAATGCGGCAAAATACAGTGAACAAATTCGGGCGATCGACGAAAAACTCAAACAAGCTATTTCAGCAATTCCCCCGGACAAACGCTACATAGTAAGTTGTGAAGGCGCTTTTTCTTACATTGCCAACGATTACGGTTTGAAAGAAGTTTATATTTGGCCTGTCAACGCCGAACAGCAATCCACACCGAAACAAGTCGAACGGGTGATTAATACAGTCAAAGCAAATCAAATACCTGCTGTATTCTGTGAGAGTACCGTCAGCAACCAAGGACAGCTTCAGGTAGCCAAGGAAACAGGCGCAAAATTTGCCGGGGTGTTTTATGTCGATTCCCTCTCTCCAGCGGAAGGCCCAGCATCAACCTATCTTAAGTTACTTGAATACAATGTCAATACTTTGATAAAAGGGTTACAGGGAAAGTAAGGAAGAAGGAAGAAGTCATTAGTCATTAGTCATTAGTCATTAGTTATTAATGCTGTCCCCCCGAACTTTCCGTCCAACGTCATCAGTCAGATGTCCGTCGGAAGAAGGAAGAATTCTCATACAGCAAGCTTTTTAGCCATCTGTATCTTACGTTTAATTAAGTAAAGTTACTTAAGGAAAATAAAAAAGATGAATGAAATCGGCATCAATCTTGAAAATGTGACAGTTGCCTATCACGGCAAAGTAGCCTTGCACAGCGCCTCGCTGCAACTCAAGGCGGGGACGATTTGCGGTTTGGTTGGGATGAATGGCGCGGGAAAATCGACGATGTTCAAGGCGATTATGGGATTTGTGAAGCCAAACACCGGACGCATTTTAATTAATGGGTTGCCGATTCGTCAAGTGCAAAAACGCAATTTGGTTGCCTATGTGCCTCAGTCGGAAGAGGTAGATTGGAATTTTCCGGTGAATGTTCGCGATGTGGTGATGATGGGGCGCTACGGGTACATGAATCTGTTGCGGATTCCTGGATCGATGGACAAACAAGTGGTGCGAGAAAGCTTGGAAAGGGTGGAAATGTGGCCGATGCGCGATCGGCAAATCGGAGAGTTATCCGGCGGACAAAAGAAACGCACCTTTTTTGCGCGGGCTCTGGCGCAACAGGCAACGGTTTTGCTACTGGATGAACCCTTTGCTGGAGTCGATATCAAAACTGAGAAATTGATGATTGATTTGTTGATGGAACTGCGTCAAACAGGACATACAATTCTCGTTTCAACTCACGATCTAGAGTCTATTACCACGTTTTGCGACCAAGTAGTGTTAATTAATCGCAGTATTCTCGCCTATGGTAATACCTCTGATGTGTTTACAGAGGAAAATCTTTCGCGAACTTTTGGAGGTTCCGTTGGCGATTTTTCGTCTGCAAAAAGTCGGTCAACCTGAGATATTGTAGCAATGTCAACAAAGGATTTTTTGGTGGGTTTGCACGTTTAATGCCCGATCGCGAATCCGCCCCTATAGGATTATTGATTGTGGTGTCCGATCTCAGTTAACTCAAGTCGATTTGGAGAAAAAATAATGGATTTAATTCAGTGGTTTGCCGCGCCGTTGCAGCATGAGTTTATGCTAAAAGCAATTTTAATCAGTGCTTTGGTCGGGCTTGTTTGTTCGGCGCTTTCGTGCTACATGACTTTGAAAGGATGGGCATTGATGGGTGATGCGGTTTCCCATGCGGTGATGCCGGGGGTTGTGATTGCTTATGTGCTGAATATTCCTTTGGCGGTGGGGGCGTTTGTGTTTGGTGTGGGCTCGGTAATTGCGATCGGCTTTATCAAAGCGAAAACTCGCATCAAAGAAGATACGGTAATCGGTTTAGTGTTTACTGGATTTTTTGCCCTTGGTTTAGTGTTAGTTTCTAAAGTCAGAAGTTCGATCGACTTGACGCATATCTTATTTGGCAATGTCTTAGGCATTTCCGATTCAGATATTGTTCAAACTGTAATTATTAGTGTCATCACCTTAGTGACGCTGGCAGTTTTACGCAAAGATTTAATTTTGTTTTGTTTTGATTCGACTCACGCGCGATCGATCGGTTTAAATATCACATTTCTCTATTACGTGCTGCTATCTTTGCTATCGCTCACCGCAGTGGCTGGACTTCAAACTGTTGGGATTGTTTTAGTAGTAGCAATGTTGGTGACTCCGGGAGCAACCGCCTATTTATTGAGCGATAATTTTGACCGGATGATGTTGATTGCGATGGCGAGTGGGGTATTTTCTAGCGTCATGGGAACTTATATCAGCTATCACATAGATGGGGCGACGGGTGGATGTATTGTTGTTTTGCAAACGCTGCTGTTTGTGTTGGCGATGATTTTTGCTCCGAAACACGGTTTGTTAGTCAGGGCGAGGAATTCACGGGCGATCGATTAATAAGAGTGGGCGGTTAAAACCGCTCTTAGACAAGCCTAATTCGTCTAGGTATTTAAGCCGGATTAGGTATAACATCAAAGTTAATATCTTCATACAAATTTGCTAGCAAAACTTCCACAAAAATAGAAGTTAAGAAAACTCGATCGCCCAGCTATACGCATTCCCAGGCAGAGCCTGGTAACGATAAATTGAGTTCATAAAGGTCATATTGGGAATAGGATTTTGTAGGGAGTGCGATCGGTGTATCTCAAAACAAAGCAAATTCAGATATGGCAATGCCGTTTCCCTACCCTAAAATAATCATGAGCAGTCCATAAAAATAGTCAGAAACCGGGTTTTTTGCGACAATACTTCGCTACAGTCAACAGATTCAGTAAAAACCCGGTTTCTTTGGTTGTAATGCGTAAGTTCCGTTGATATTAACCGCCACCGCCACCGCCACCACCGCCACCGCCACCACCGCCACCGCCACCACCACCACCGCCACCACCGCCACCGCCGCCACTACTCGGATCTACGTAAGTCGTCACAACTATTTTTTCATGGTGATAACCGCAATTTTCACAGTGACGGATAACTTTATCCTTCCCTTTATTCCTTGGCGTAGCTGTAGAGATTACTTGTCTATTAGTGTCTAGCATGAATTTTTTACATCTAAAACAGAATGTTATAAAATAGACGTAAATCATTACTAAAATTAAGTAAAGCACACCTATCCATATCGGCGATGTCATCATTGCTATGAATAAGAAAATCATTAGAAAGAAGTCTACGAAAGGGTTTCCTCCTCCCGAAGAAGATTGAGATTGGTTGCCAGTTTGTTGCCAACCAGGTTGAGGTATATTCAGAATTGCCTGGGGAAATGCAATGTGCACTTCTAATTCTTGTTCCGGTAGAATAGCCTGACTTGCCACAAATTCAAAGGTTTTCGGATCTACTTGACGGGGAACCGCTGCTGCACCGAAATTCGTAAACGAGAGAACTTTCCCTGACAAAGCATCTGGTAAATTTACCGTAACTTTTCCAGTATTAACTGGCGCTTTCCGACCCGCTGCAATGGCTTTCCAATAAACGAGAGTATTCTCACCATCTAACTGCAATCCACCTACAACTCGATATTTGATGATAAAAGTATGTGTATCTGGCGGTTTTAATTCATGTTCCCAACGAATGCAAAGTTGATTGTTTTCTGTTCCAGTGCTACTAGGAATTATGCGATTGTTTTCGGCAACTGTCACATCTTTAATTTCATCGACTTTATCTAAAGGAATATAGCGATACCGTTCATTGTTGTAGGCTGCTGTGAATACATATTTTTGCGTTTCAGTAACTAACATATCTCCGTTTGTCTGAACGTCGATCGCAACATTGATGTTATCCCAGTAAAACGGTAGCTGTTGGGCTGTGGCATGAGTCACTGTGACTAACAGTAGGGTTAATGATGCTAGTAATGAAAAAACTATTCTTTTGAGGATGCGTTTATTTATCATAGGATTTCCACAAGATAAGTGTTGAGTACAATTATTCAACAGGTTTATTGGGGAGTCAATTCATAAAAATCATTAATTATGTTCATAAAAGTCATATCTTCAGTCGGGCAGGGAATTCATATCAATTCCGGTTGCACCGGAATAATATAGAGGAGACGGCAGTGCCGTGTCCTCATTTCCTAATTTCTTCTCAACTTTGAAATACTACACTTAACAAAGTTAAAACCGTGCCGCCAAATACGGCTTCAAATGTATATCTGCGGGAGGGTTTGTAAGGGTAGGAGTTCCAAACGCGGAGTTCTCCGTTGAAGCCGCGCGAGGCTAAAGTCAGGGAAACTTGACGGTAGTTTTCTAAAGTTCGCAGCAGCAATTGACCGATTAAAATGCCTAAACTGTGCATTCCCCGCTTCCAAGTGCGGTAGCCACAGCGGGAGTTTTGGGCTGTCCAAAGTTCGTCGGCGATCGCCAATAAGCTAAAAATAAAGCGGTACATTAGTAATAACAGTTCTGTGACTAACTCTGGACAGCGTAATTGTCTCAGAATCTGCAAAATTTCGGTAAATGGTACTGTCAACAGGATGAAGTACATACAGCTTGTGGATGCGAAAGCGCGGGCAAACAGCAAGCTCACTTGGTATATTCCAGTGCGGCTCACATAGAAATAAAAAGTGCCGATGCTAATTCCCCAACCTTGCCAAATATCCCACTGAATTTCTGGGAGTCGATCGCCCCCAACCGCACCCATCGCCAAAGCAGGCAAACTCGTCAGCAAAAACATCAGCGGTAGCGACAGCAACCGCAGATATAGTTTCGCCGGAATTCCCGCATAAACGACGATCCAGATTGTCAACCATAGGGCGATCGACAACTGCACCGCTACATGGGAAACTAGAGACAGGATTAAAAGGGCGATCGCAAATGATAGTTTGTGAGATGGCGGCAAACCGCGCAAGCGATTTGTATAAGCCAGACTATCAATTTGATGGTTCATTCCAAGGTTTTGCGATCGGAATTTTGCCGAGATTGCGATCGGCCTTTATATAACCCAATAACGTAGCCAATTACGCCAGCCCCCATCGCCGCTTGAGACGCAAACAATAGACTAGCAATTTCTCCGCTAGCAGGCTCAACTAAGTGATTAAACCAAGGTTTATAATCCGGTTGAATTTCGGTAATTGCTTTCTTAGCTTGGTCATCGGAACCGCCGTATTCACCCCGAACAAATGCTAGGGGAATCACAGCCAGAATAATCACTGCACCAGCCAACAGCCAATTTTCCCGCGAAGTAGCTTGCTGATTTGTAGGTTTTTGATTCACGACTTTATGACTCCTGTCTCAATAACTTCAAAGTTTCCAACTCCGGCTTCCCGTAGGAATGCAGCCAATTCCAAACCAATACAGTCAGCAATCCCTCACTAATAGCCAGAGGAACTTGAGTAATTGCAAAAATGCTAGCAAACTTGAGAAACGAAGCTACAAAACCGCCGCTTGCTGCGGGAAAAGCCAATGCTAATTGAATCGAAGTCACCACATAAGTCAGCAAATCCGCCAAAGCCGCAGCACAAAAAATTGCCGCCCGCTGACTACCAGTTCGCATCAGCAAATGATAGATAAAATACGCAGCAAAAGGGCCAACAATTGCCATCGAAAACATATTTGCTCCCAGGGTAGTCAAGCCGCCGTGGGCCAACAAAATCGCTTGAAAAAGCAGCACTAAAGCGCCGAGTACAGCCATCACCGAAGGGCCGAATAAAATCGCCCCCAAACCAGTACCCGTCGGGTGAGAACAACTCCCCGTTACCGAGGGAATTTTTAAAGCAGAAAGCACAAAAGTAAACGCGCCCGCCAAAGCTAACAGTAATTTAAGTTCCGGGTGTTCTTTGGTAATGCGGGCGATCGATCGCAAACCAACTAGAAAAAAAGGTAACGCCACAATCCACCAAAACGCCGCCCATTGCACCGGCAAAAAACCTTCCGAAATGTGCATAGCTGCGGCGGGCGTTGCCGAACCGAGGACAATATAACAACTCAAGCCAGCCATCAATCCCAGGCTGACTAATTTCCGATTTCTGGCCTTCACGCTGAACCTCGCAGATGAGACTATGTAAACAAACACATCGGCGGGCATCCTGACTCAGAAAGCGACATAGCTTTCATTACAGTTGCGGGACAGCGCCGGACTTACACCGAACTTTCCCCGTTTCCTCTAATGGCTGCTCCCCATTAGAACCGAATGATTAGCTTAGTATAGTCGATCGCGCAACTCTCAGCCGAATACTTTACCAAAATATTTCAAATTAACTAGCTTAGATTGTGTCCGACAGCTTCAACTGTCATTGCAAAGAACGAAGCAATCGCCAACACTTAGGATTGCTTCGTTCCTCGCAATGACAAACAATAAAACTGCCAGCAAACACAATTTAATCTATCTTCCTTCGCGTCCTTTGCGTCTTCGCGGTTCGTTAAAATCTTTAGGAAATACAAAATTATAGCCAAACAACTAAACGCTATAATATTAATGAGTTTTGAGGAAACCCGCCATGTTAAATTACAACTTTCCGACGCACTGGCCCTCAGCCGACGAACTACCAGACTCAGATGAAACACCAGTGGATAACGAACTGCAAGAATTAATCCCAGGATTGCTAAAAGCAATATTGCTCATACTTTGGGCAGAACGCATGGACTGGTTTTTTGGTATAGATATGGGTCTTTACCATCACCCGGAAAAACCTCCGATTGTGCCAGATGCTTTCTTGAGTTTAGGGGTGCAACGGTTTTATGACGAAGAATTGCGTCCCAGTTACGCGGTGTGGGAGGAAAAAGTGATGCCAACTTTTGTCCTCGAAGTTGTTTCCCCAACTTATCGCAAGGAATATACCGCCAAATTGGAAGAATATCAAAGTTTAGGCATACTTTACTATGTTATTTACTCTTCTCGCCGCCGTCGCAAACCTCATTTGGAAGTACACAAGCTAGTCAATGGCAAGTACGAGTTACAGTCAGGAAATCCTGTTTGGATGCCAGAGATAGGTTTGGGAATTGGCTGTGAAAGGGGCAATTATTCTGGGGTGACAAGGGAGTGGTTGTATTGGTACGATGCTGATGGAAAACGTTATTTTACTCCAGAAGAACAGGTGAAAGAATCGGCGCAACGCGCACAACAGGAATCGCAGCGCGCACAACAGGAATCGCAGCGCGCCGATCGACTAGCTGAACGATTGCGAGAGTTGGGGATAGATCCTGATAATATAAGCTGATTGCAGTCAAGAGTGCGACACAGAGGTACTCTGCGGGCGATCGCCAATCTGATTTTTCCACGCCCGATCGCCCTCAACCGATAATTTTCTCGAAAAACCCGGTTTCCGCGTCCGGGAATGTATGAATATTTATCAAAAAAATTAGGAAAGATGCGGACTTATTTGGAACAGACAGATAGTTTGATAGCAAACCTTGAAAAACAGCTCAAAACAATGAAAATCAGGAGAGGTTATTAAATAATGGTCATGGATCTGCGTTTTTACGATGTCATCGGCTTTGGGGATGAAGTTCCGGGAGTTCTAGCCGTTATCTCAGCAGCCCGAGAATACCGCCGCCGGACAAAGCGTTATCCGCGGGTTTTGCTGATGTCTAAAGCAAACTTGCAAGAAGGAATTGGCGGGCATTTAGTCAGAGGCGGCCTTGCTTATTTAGATAGATGTCAGCTAGCTCAAGAACTGCGACAATCTTTAAAGTTAGATACCTTTGGTTCACCGGCGACAATCTATCAAGAGTTTCTGCAAAAATCCGGTGTCAGTGCGATCGCGCTTGATCCCCGCAAAGCCAGCGCAGCACTGCAAGAAATGCTGTCACAAGCAGGCGTCGATCTCCTCAGCAAAGTAGAAATTCAATCAGTCAATAAACAACGCCAAAGAATTGCCAGCATAACCACATCTAAAGGCATAGTTTATGCAGGAAAGCAATTTATTGATGCCACTGTCAATGGCGAATTAGCTCAAGCTGCCGGCGCGAAAAAGCTAAAGGGATTTGAAACCTTTGGTCTGCCAAACTCCGAACTTCCAGTCACCCTCGTTTTTGAAACCCAAGGACTCAGTACAAGAAGACTCAAAGAACTCGATTACATTTATCTAAAACGCTTCACAAACCTCGCCGATTCTGAGAGTCAAAAATTTTTGCTGTACGCTGCAGGCAAGGATGTCAAACTAGCAGAAGAACTCCGACAGGAAATGCTCGACAGTAGAGGAAATCTCAAAACTCTGTGGGCGGGCAACGATTACATCGACGTGCGATCGCCCGCGCTGTCTGTAGCTTACCACTCCTTTAGAGGAACAAAGCTATCTTTTCCTGAAACCGGCGTAATTTTAGACGAGGGAAATATCGCAATACTTCCCAATAGCAGACTTTCGTGGAACGCGCTATTATTTGCAGTCACCAGCAGCGAAGCAGAAGCCTTAGCTAAAAGCGGTAGCAAACCGACGGCTAATATGCAAAAAGAGATGTTATTCGTAGCAACTTGGCTGAGGAGTTTGGGGGCTACTTCTGTTACTTCTGCCTCAGAACTGTATATCAGACACGCAGGCAATGTGACAGGAGTTGTAGAACCTTTAACGGGCGCACAAATGCTGTTAGGTGGCGTACCGGCTAATCAAGCACTGGCAACATTTAGCTATCATTTTGATGTACGCGGAGGCATCCCCGGTATGGGGGAAAAAGCCAACAGTTTAGGGTGGTTAAAAAGTCTGAGTTTTAAACAGCCTACCTTCAATATTGGCATCCGCCACGCATTAATGAAAAACATTCCTAACCTGGCAGTTGTCAGTCCGTGCTCTGGATTTGAAGGGTTTGCCTGTTCTGTCGGCAGAATTGTTGAATTCAACGCCGTAGTTGGTCAAGGTGTCGGTATCGCTGCCATTAATGCTATTCTAAATAACAAAAATCTAGCTGATATATCTAACGGAGAAGTGAGACAAGTTCTCGTTGAAACAGGTCAGTTACCTAAAATTTTTGGAGTTGCAAACAATGCTGATGGAACGCTATTAGCGCAATTCGAGACACTTGTCGGTGCGGATGCTATTGCTTAAGAAGTCATTAGTCATTAGTCATTAGTCATTAGTCATTAGTCATTAGTCATTAGTCATTAGTCATTAGTCATTAGTCATT